>DASXZE010000252.1:0-15685 GCA_036502105.1 Candidatus Angelobacter sp.
AGGCTCCAATTGTAAAAACCTATGTATTGCTTTTCACTTTTTTACTGCAGGACTTCGTCAGCGATTCTTTTACCGGACGATAAAACTTTCCCACGACAGCATTGCTCCAATCTGTCTTCTCGGGAATATCCGAAAAATCAATGTCTTCATCCTTCATGAGCTTCAACGCGCGAATCTGTTTAGCCTGATTTTTTGTGAGCTTCATTGATTTCCATTTTAAATACGACTTCTATGAGTGTCATCCGTGTTCATCAGTGGTAAAGTTTCTGTCTTTCTCCGCGCCTCCGTGTCTCCGTGGTGAATTCCCTGCCGACTTTCATTTCGCTGCAGGACGATAATTGAAGTAAGCCCACACCTGCTCGCTCATTCTGCCAATCGCGTCTTCCAGTTCGCCATAATACCCGCGATGGTGCGCCGAGAAAAACACCACCACCACGCGCGCGTTTGGCGTTTCAATCAACCCAATATCATTCGCAATATATGGTGGAAAGTCGCCGGTCTTGTGCGGCGTGTCCACATCATCAGAAAGGAAGCGTGGGATACGTGTGCGAAACTGCTGGCGGCGCATCATCTGCAGCATTTCTTTGCAGGATTTTTCGCTCGCCGCTTTATTCGTGGCGATCATCTCCAGCAGCTTGCCCATATCCCGCGCGCTGGAAAGCCCATACGGATGCTTGCCTTCAAAGTGGAAGCGCTCCACCTCGGCATCAGTCAACTTGTCAGGAAAGCCTTTGGTAAAAAGTTCTTCCGGCCCAAATTTTCCATACGCGGGATCGCCCGCCTCAGCCAGCGCGCGAAACCAGTCAAATGAAGTTCCTGTCGCCGTGATCGACTTCAGCCCCAGCTCATGCATGGTCTGTGTTACGTGCTGTGGGCCGCCGGCGCGGGCAAAAGCCATATCAGTGCCGGAGTTGTCACTTTGGATAATCATCAACTCCAGCGCATCACGGAAAGTCAGGCTCAGCCCGGGATCAAGGTTCTGCAGCACGCCGGTGCCAAAACGCTTGTCCGCGGTCTTCATCGTGAAGCGCTCGTCGGTTTTGATTTTGCCCGCGTCCACCTGGCGGTACACATCCACCATCAGCGGAATTTTGATGGTGGACATGGTGTCCATAACGTTGTCCGCATTGATTGCGATCTCTTCCCCGCTATCCAGCGACTTGATGTAAATGCCCCAGTCAGCACTCACACCGGCGGAAATCTGCTGCAGCTTTTGTTTCAGCAGGTCAATTGGTTTGGGCGTAGGCGTGGATTGGGCAAACGCAGGCAGAACGAACAAGAGAGCGAGTACCGCTGGAACGAATTTAATTTTCATTAGTTTTCACCACAAAAAAAATAAGGAGCGTCAAGGCAGAGAATTCTACTACCTTGGCGCTCCTTAAAAGACTTTTGTGGCGGTTATGGGCCTTCAACACTCTCCAAGATTCGTCCCCGATGAAGGCGTGACTACTTCCGTGTTTCAGGCATATGTATTCAGTTTGCTGCCCGTGCCTGTAACGTCTGAAATCAGTGAAGCAAGGCCGCTGGCCGTGGAAGCCGATGCATCAATCGTTTTCTTGAGTACACTAATACTCGCATCCGACGTGGTTATGTTTGCGGCGACCTGGCTGACTGCAGCCGATAAATCCGAGCCCCCTACGCTGCTAATCGACATGTGTTTACACTCCTGGCGCAAGAGGTGAAATTGCGCTCAGGAACCCATCGGCGGGGATGGTCAAAAGCTTTAACGTGAATATTGACTACCAGCAAAGATTGCGGCGCGTGACCAAGATGGTAAATGCGCCGAAAAATGAGAACATTCCTGTACCCCATAATCCCCACGCGGCATTCCTTACCTGCCACTCAGGATGGTCCCGCGTCATGGCAACGGCCGGACTGTCAATTATTCTTACGATCTTGCCATTAAACCATTGAACCTGAACAATATCTCCAGTTTGAGCGGCTTTATAAAAGGCTTCACCCCTCATCAACTCGATGGTGACCTTTTGATCCGCGCCTTCCTCTAAAACAGCCCAGTAACTTCTGCTACGACTGGATTTTCTGGAATATAAACTCACAATTCTCTCGTGGTCGAATACACACGGACCAGCAAAAGTCACGGCCTTCGCAAGCTCTCCTGGGTCATGGCACGCAGGCGACGAATTAAAAACTTGAAGCGCCTGCTTTGCGTCGTGATACTGGAACGCAAGATATGGCATTAAACAAAGGCAGCCGGCTACCCCCAGAAAAATGATTGCTTTGCTGACTACATCCACACGATTTGGATATTCTGAAATTGTCTCACGCTGGTGCCGGTGGTGCTTTTGACGCCCGTGAAAGATCTGATGTAGCTGAGACAATAATGCCTCATTGCCGGCCAAGACATCTTTCCGCGAACTGCGCGTCCTGCGCGCACGCAGCTGAATGCGTCCTTGCTCTCCCGCATTTTCGTAATTCACATCAATCCAGCCCGCGTGGTTGCCAGAGTGCCATTCAAAAGATTTTAGGCACGTCCTGGGAATCTCAAAGACAATAGGCATTTTGACCCACCGGTTTGCCATGACAACAAGCCGGAGATTGGTAACCCACAGAAATGCCTCGATTGGAAAGAAGGCTGCTCGAAAAAGAATACGCTGCGAAGAGAGACATTCTTCGTTTGGCTGAAGCTCAAGCGAAAATGGTTTACGCGGGCGAATCAACCCGCGCGATGGCAATATGTATCTCCGCGGCTGCAAATCAGCGGAATTGTTCGCTTGCTTCGTTGTCACGCTAAAAGCTCTGCCCCCGAATCAAACTCACTGGATCAGGCGCAGCGCCGCCGCGTCCACCGCCGCCGCCGGATTTCTCTTCAACTTTGTCGCCCTCGCCGGGTGAGAGAAAAAGGTTCTCTTCCAGCCCGTGCTGCCGCGTATAGAGATCGTGGTAGCGGCCTTGCAATGCCAATAACTCAGCGTGCTTGCCGCGCTCCACAATCTTGCCGGCTTCCACCACCAGAATCTGGTCGGCCTGCCGGATGGTGGATAAACGGTGCGCAATCACAAACGTTGTGCGGCCCTGCATCAGGTATTTCAAACCCTGTTGGATGTACGCCTCTGACTCTGAGTCCAGGCTTGACGTAGCTTCATCCAGAATCAATATCCGGGGATTCGCCAGCACAGCGCGCGCAATGGAGACGCGCTGGCGCTGTCCGCCGGAAAGTTTTACGCCGCGCTCGCCGATAATGGTGTCGTAATTGTCGGCAAAGCGTTCGGTAAATTCATCCACGTGGGCAATGCGGCAGGCTTCAAGAATTTCCTGCTCCGTAGCCTCCGGACGCGAGAAGGCAATGTTCTCTCGAATGGATCCATCAAACAAACACGAATCCTGCAACACCACGCCCAGCGCGGGACGGTAAGAATCCAGGCGCACTTTGCTCAGATCCACGCCATCAATCACCACGCGCCCTGAATTGGGCTTATGGAAAGCAGCCACCAATCCGATGATGGTTGATTTTCCCGAACCCGACGAACCTACCAGCGCCGTCACGCTGCCCGGCTTCGATTCAAAACTCACGTCCTCCAAAACCGGCTTGCCCGGATCGTAAGAAAAATCCACGTGCTCAAAGGCCAGATCGCCCTCGATCCTGCCCAATGTAATGGTTCTGTCCGGATCTTCATCCTCGCGTTTTTCACTCAGCACTTCGCGCGTGCGATCAAGTCCGGCAAAAGCTTCTGTCAGCTGGGTGCCGATATTGGTGATCTGCACCACCGGCGCCACTAGAAAAACCAGGTACATGGTGTAGCTGATGTAGTCGCCGGTAGAAAACTGGTGCGCTTTATCCAGATATCTGGTGGCCTCCGCCTGCCGGGCACTCATATACATTACGATTGCCCCCACAATTCCAACCAGCAGCGTGGAAGACAGTCCCATCAGGGAAGTGGCGGTGAGCGTCTTCAGCACATTTTGCAGCAGCCGCTCCACTCCTCCGGAAAAAACATTCTGCTCGCGCTCTTCAGCGTGATAGCCCTTCACCACGCGGACGCCGCCCAGTGATTCAGTGAGGCGGCCCGTAACTTCAGCGTTGATTTTGCCGCGCTCCCGGAAGATTGGCCGGATCGTGGTAAATGCTTTTTTCAGAAAAAAGGTAAAGACAACCAGAAATCCCAGAGCTATACCGGTCATGGCCGGGCTCATTTTCAACAGGATGAAAAGGACAATCGCGGCCGTGAGCACTCCGCCCACTAGGTCTACGATTCCCGTGCCAATGAGGTTGCGCACGCCTTCCACATCACTCATGATCCGCGAAACCAGGGCGCCGGTCTTATTGGAATCGTAGTAGCCAACTGAGAGGCGTCCGATGTGCTCCTGTACCTTGCGGCGCAACTCAGCAATCGCGCGCTGCCCCTCCTTGGACAGCAGCTGAGTCAACGTAAACGACGTAACCGCCTGGATGGTTGTGGCCAGAAGCACTTTGCCTACCAGAGGCAGAAGCAAATACATCTCGTGCAGGTTGATTACGTTATCCACCAGGAACTTGGAATAGTAAGGGAGCGCCAGGCCACAAACGCGATTGATGGCAAGCAATGCCAGCCCTAAAAAAAGCAGGCCTAATCTGGGCCGCACAAGCTCTTTGACCAGGGGCATGGCGGACTTAAATTGCTCTTTTGCGGATTTTTTCTTTAGATCAGGCTGAGTCGCCACGGGCACTCCTAATGGGAAACGTCATTAGTAGATTACAACGTTTGCCGATTGGCTTCTTAATTTATGTCGCTTCGCTCCAAACCACTGAACACGGCTCGCTGTACCCCTCGTCAGCTCAGGCGTAGAATCCTTCTCTGTTGCACAAAGAAGGCCGCCATGCCCATGCAATACGAATACACCGCCATCCCTGACGCACAAGTGCCGCGCGCTGCTGACCCCGTGTTTCAACATCTGCTGGATACTTACGCCAGCGAGACGAATAAAGTTATCAGCTTGTGGCGGCTGTTCGGTCCAGGCGATATGGCATTCAAATCCGCAGAGCGTTCCAGCAGCGTGCTCGACGTGATGAAGCACCAGCTTCTGTCTGAGCGACGCTTTTTTGCTGAGTTCATTGGCCTGGGTGGCGAGCCGGAAGCAGCAGCCGTGCTGCCGCAGGAGCTTACGCCCGCCGGCTTTTGCGCGCGCAATGAAGAGTTGTGCCGTCCGCGCCTGGAGCGCCTGGCCAGCCGGGATCAAAAGTGGTGGCTGGAGGTGGTTCCGTTCTTTGATGTGGAGCGCGAGCGGATCTGGATCTTCTGGCGGCGTGTGCTGCACACCACGCACCATCGCACGCAACTGAGTGTGTGCTTGCGCCTGCTGGGCAAGCCTGTGCCTTCAAGTTACGGCCCCACTGCGGACGTTACCTGGAAAGGCGCGGACCCCACGCGTAGCGTGGAAGCCGCCGGAAGAAAATAGCCGTTAGCGGCTGGCGGCGTTGTCGGCCAGCAGGAGCAGGATGGATGCAACAAAGACTGCCACGAAAACCATCACGCCCCAATGCGAGTTTTCCTGAGTTTTCTCTGCCATATTTCTCTGCAAATGGACAACCGCCGCACAGTGCCTCCTGCAGCGCCTTATCTGATAAAACCTTCGGCAGATTTGGCCGGCAACTTTAGAGTGGAAAACCCCATTTCAACAGCCTAACTGGGCATTTATTTCCTACGGTAACGGTTGAATTGATGGTCTCCCGCGCGATGGCAGCTCATCCATCGCCACCACGGCGCGTTCTCTTTGGTGAAACCGGGAAACGTAAAAGTAGTAGGACGCATGTCAATCTGCCCTTGCGCTGCTGGTGAGTTCTCCTGCTCCGGCGGAACAAACAAACCAATCTCAATGGGCGATACCGTCACAAACTTTTCATCGATCAGGCCCGCGCGTGCCATGCTTCCATACAGCGTTGGCCCACCTTCACACAGCAAATGTTCGATCCCCATCTCCTCGCGCAAAATACGCATGGCCAGTGGCAAATCAATTAACTTGTCCTGACCCGCGACGATCACTCGAACACCAGGACTGAGGGCTTTCACTCGTGCCACGCCCGCGGCAGTGGTGAGAACAAGCGCATCCATCTGGTCGCCATCGAATACGCGATACGCTTTAGTATCTACACGGCCTGAGCCAGTAACAAAGATTACGGTTTCGCGTTTGCGTCCGAGCCTGGATCGCAAGTCGCGCAGCAACTCATTTTCAATCCTGTACACCGGCCCGCGTCCATTATTCAACTGCGGCCAGCTCAGCGTCTCTTCCAGCAAAGTATTTACACCTAGAATAATGGCGTCAGCATGGGCGCGCAGCAGGTCCATGAGCCAGCGATCTTCGGGCGACTGCGAAATATCAGAGCCCGCGGCATGCGCGCCCTTGAAAGAAGCAATGCCGTCAATGGACTGGACAAAGTTGGCGTACGTCCACGGGCGCTCGCCGTGGGCCGCGGGAAAACTCAGCTTGCCATACGGCGCGTATCCGGCATGGGTAATGGAAGAAGGATCGGCGTCGTCAAATAAGGTTTGGAAATCTCGCACGCTGAAATGCTATCTGCAAAGCATGGCCCGGCGCTACTGATTCAAGTTGCTCAAGCAATGGCAGTGCAAAGCCCTTTAGCTTTCTTTGGGTGCGAATGTATGCAGATGCGCCAGAAAAGCATGCTGCACCCGGCTGAGATACCGCCCTTTGAGCGTGACTACGCCGATGGTGCGTGAAGCTTTATCGTCGCCCACGGCGACAAAGGCGCAGTCCTCGCGCTGCTCCACTGCCATCGCGGGAACAATCGAAATACCCAGCCCTGCGCCCACCATGGCCAGAATGCTGCTGAACTGTCCGCTCTCAAAAACCACGCGGGGCATTACCCGCGCGCGTTTGCAGACTTCAATGGCGGTATCGCGGAAGCAGTGATCTTCGCGAAGCAGGAGAAATGGCTGGTCGCGTAATTCCTTGAGCATGACCTTGCGTTTTTTTGCCAGACGATGCGCCCGCGGCATGATGGCAAAAAGCCGCTCCGTGCGCAGGTTAAATGTCTCCACGTCATGCCCGCGCATGGGCATGGCCATAATCGCCAGGTCGATCTGGCCGGCGCGCAGGCGGTCCATGAGCCGGGCGGTTACATCTTCCGCCACGGTAATGGAAGCCTGCGGGTATTTGCGGGAGAACAAGGCCAGCGGAAGAGGGAGAAAATAGGGGGCAATGGTGGGAATTACGCCAATACTTACCGGCCCTGAGACCGCAACTTGCCGTTCCGCCACTTCATCTTTGGCGGCCTTCAGCTCACCCAAAATGGCACGGGCACGCGGCAGAAATACCTGTCCAAAGCCGGTAAGCCGCACCGTGCGGCCCAGGCGGTCAAACAGCCGGACGCCCAATTCCTCTTCCAATTTCATGATTTGCTGCGATAAAGAGGGCTGCGCCACCTGCTCTTTCTCAGCAGCGCGGGTAAAACTTCCGGTCTCAGAAACAGCGCAAAAATACCGCAGTTGATGGACTTCCATAGTCAGTTCCTATCAAACACAGTCCAATTATATATTGGACTTATAGCAGACAGGGCACTATTTTGAGGATGTTGTTAAATGCCCTTCTACGGCTACCGGCTCAAGGGGCGCTGGATGCCAGGGCAGAAATTGGGCCACTTTTCTATCATGTCAGCCATCAATGTCCAGGAATCGTTTTTAAACGGCGCCCTCACGGGCGGAAAAAATCTTACTGTCCATTTACTGAATGGCGCCAAGGTCTCAGGCAGCGTGCGCTCATTCGATAAATATTCCATTGTGCTGGAAACTAATACCCAGGAACAGCTGATCTTCAAGCACTCCGTCTCCGCCATGCTGGTCTGTTGCAAAAACAAACACTGCACAGCGCGCTGCCAGTCAGAGCCGTCGGCAACAAAGACCGGCAAATAAATAGTCAGTTACATTTTGCGGCGATACCCACGGAAAAACTCCCTTTAAGTCCTCATCTGAATTCTGTTCATAAAAGCCGACTTATCGAAGGTGGCTTTTTGGTCCGCCACTTTCTGTCATGCTGGAGCATGAAAGACCACCAAAATTACAGAATTCCATATACGTTTTATGAAACTGTCGCCTTTTGCACAGATGTCCACAGGAGTTCCACAAATTTTTTCTTTACCTTTCATAGGAATGCAACATTTCTTTTATAGGATGGGCAGGAACTTTGAAGGGAATGTCTATTCCAGGTTGCATTGCCTTGCCTTGATGATTGTTGTCGGCACCCTCAGGTTCTGCGGTTTCCCGCCAAAATGAAGTCTCTTACAGGAGAGTAAGTAAATGACGTTACGCTTTTGGAGTTCAATTCAACGGCTGGTCGCAGTCGCGTTCCTCGCCGTAAGCTGCAGCGCGCTGCTCTATGCTCAGTCCACTACCGATGGCGCCATCGGCGGTACTGTTTATGACACCAACGGCGCCGTAGTCGCAAACGCCAAGGTTGTTGTGCGCAACAACGGCACGAACGCAGAGCAAACGGTAGCGGCGGACGCATCCGGCTATTACCGCGTCACCAAGCTGGCGTCTGGATCTTACACAGTCAACATTACGGTAAACGGCTTCTCACCGTACAAAGCTGAACAAGTCATCGTGCAGGTCGGCAGCGTGACGGACCTTTCTCCGCGGCTGGCCATCGGCGGCACAACTGAGATTGTGGACGTAAGCGCAGAAACGCCGCAGATCAACACCACCTCCGCTGACTTTGCTCCCACGCTCAACCAAACCGCGATTTCCAATCTGCCCATCAATGGCGGACGCTGGTCCAGCTTTGCCATCCTGACGCCCGGCGTGGTCAGCGACTCCAGCGGCTTCGGCCTCTTGAGCTTCCGCGGCATGAGCACGCTGCTCAACAACAACACCATTGACGGCGCTGATAACAATCAGGCGTTTTTCTCTGAAGAGCGCGGCCGTACCCGCGTTGGCTATTCCACACCCAAGGCCGCGGTAGAAGAATTCCAGGTCAACACCTCGAATTACTCCGCTGAATATGGACGCTCGGCGGGCGGCGTGGTCAACACCGTGACCAAGAGCGGCACCAACACCATTCACGGTGAAGTGTACGGATACAACCGCGATAACGATATTGGCGCGGGCAACGAATTCACGACCATCGCGACGCAATCCACTCCCGGAGTATTTACCTCGGTTCCGTTTAAACCAACCGACAAGCGCGATATGTGGGGCTTTGGCGTTGGCGGCGCGATCGTTAAAGACAAGCTGTTCTGGTTCCTGGCTTATGACGGTTTCTGGCACAACTTCCCCGGAACTGCCGTAGCCACCAGCCCGAATGCTTTCTTCGCCGCTCCATCGGCAGCCACGCTCACCACGCTCGGCACGCGCCTGGGAGTTACCCCAGCGCAGGCTGGGACCATTTACACCAACGATCTCACTGCCCTCAACACCATGCTGGGCCCCGTTGCGCGTACCGGCAAACAGGACATCATTTTCCCCAAGCTGGATTGGCAGATCAACCAGAAGAACCATGCATCTTTCACTTTCAACCGGATGCGCTGGTCTTCACCCGCCGGTATTCAGACCCAGGCCACCAATACTTTTGGCATCGCCAGCTTTGGCAATGACTTTGTGAAAGACACCTGGGGCGTAGGCAAGCTGGACACGGCCTTCACTTCCAATCTGTCCAACGAAGTGCGCTATCAGTATGGCCGCGATTTTGAATTTGAAAATACGCAGACTCCTACTCCTTACGAGCAGAACAACCTGCTCCACACACCCACCTTTACCAATCCTCTCGGTTTGCCTCCGTCGGTTTTCATCACCAACGGATTCACCTTTGGCACGCCAACATTTCTGATCCGTCCCAGCTTCCCGGACGAAAACCGCTGGCAGGTGGCTGACACGGTTAACTGGAGCCATGGTAAGCACAACATCAAGTTCGGTGTGGATTTCAGTCACGTGGATGACAACTCACAGAACCTGGCAACAGAGTTCGGCAGCTACAACTACAGCAACCTGCTGAATTATTTCTCTGACCTGAATGCGCCAAATACCTGCGGCGGATTACCTTGCTATAACACTTACTCCCAGGCCTTTGGTCCTCTGGGCTTTGATTTCGCCACCAAGGATGTAGCTTTCTTCGTCCAGGACGATTGGAAGATCATTCCGCGGCTGAGCTTGTCTCTGGGCGTTCGTTATGATCGCGAAATTTTGCCGCCTCCATTCGCCAGCCTGATCAACACCCAAATCTCGCAGACGGCGCACATGCCCAGCGACGGAAACAACGTTGGTCCGCGCGTAGGCTTTGCCTTTGACGTATTCGGCACCGGTAAAACAGTGTTGCGCGGAGGTTACGGCATCTACTATGCCCGTGTCATCAACTCCACCGTGTTCAGCGCACTGACCGGCACTGCCGTCCCCGGTGCACAAACCACGGTTACTTTCAATCCTACAACCCCAAATGCTCCGGCGTTCCCAGTTGTTTTCCCCGCCAATGCATCGCCCGCGGGTAAGAGCGCGACTTTCTTTGATCCTGACTTCCAGCTGCCGCAGATTCGCCAGGCTGACCTGACACTGGAACATGACATAGGTTGGGGCACGGTAATTTCAGCCAGCTATCTCGGCGCCTTTGGACGCCAGCTGCCTGACTTTGTCGACACGAATCTGAATCCTTCCACCACCAACCTCACCTACACTGTTCTGCCTGGCGGCCCGCTCGCAGCCAGCACCCTGACAGTTCCTTTATTCACAGGCGCGCGTCCAAAACCTGCCTTTGGCGCCTTGACGGATATTTTCAGCGGCGTAACCAGCAACTACCAGGCACTGTCGCTTCAGGCCTCTCACCGTATGAGCCACCATGTGCAGATCAACGCAAACTACACCTGGTCACACGCTTTGGATGACGGTGTAAACGGCCAGACCTTCACGGCCACCAACTCACTGTTTAACCCTTTCAACATCAAGCAGGATTACGGAAACTCCATCTACAACGTGCCGAGCCGTTTTGTAGTGAATGCCGTGATGACCTCACCATGGCATTTCAATGGCTTTACCAAGTGGCTGGCCAATGACTGGGAACTCGCTCCGGTGTTTCAGATCCAGAGCGGCTTGCCGATCTCAGTGGGCACAAGCGGAAATGCTCCTGGCGCAACAGTAAGCGGCATCAACGGATCAGGCGGCGCCAACCGCATCCTGAGCCGTGACAGCATTCAGATGCCGGGAACCTGGGTCACCGACATGCGTGTTTCCAAGAGCTTTGCCATCACTGAGCGTTACAAGCTGGAGCTGCTGACTGACTTCTTCAACCTGGCCAACAAGCAGAACATTACCGGCGTAAACACCACTGGCTACATCATCAGCGGCGCCACGGCAGCCACTGCAACACTTACGCCCAACGCGCCGTTCAATACACCAACGTCGTCCAACAGCAACTTTATCTATTCACCGCGGCAGATTCAGCTGGGAGCTCGCTTCCACTTCTAAATTTCCGTGAGCTGTACAAATCGCGCGGCAGCTTCGGCTGCCGCGTTTTTTCTTTTCGTTATTACCCATCGACCGCGATTGCATGGCTGGAAACACGTGGCTACAATCATCCGGGAAAATTTATTTCGCTTTGCGCAATTTTTATCTCTGCGGTCATTTCCATTTTTTATTTCTGAGGTTCCCTTGAAAAAATTGATTGCTCTCATACTTCTCGCAGCTTTTACTTCCATGCAGCTTTTGGCCTGGGGACCCAAGGGACACGCCATTGTTGCGGACATTGCTGCATCGCGCCTGACGCCCACTACAAAGAAAAACCTTCAGCTTCTGCTGGGCAAAGACAGCCTGGCTTCCATCGCAAGCTGGGCGGACCAGGTAAGAAAAGACCACGATGAAGCTTACGACTGGCACTTTGTGGATATCCCAAAAGATGCGCCCGGCTTTTCTGAAGAACGTGACTGCTTCCGTCCGCTGGACAAACACAAAGACGCGCTGACCGACCACCACAACTGCGTGGTGGACCGCATTGAAATTTTTGAAAAAGTGCTGGCCGACCAGAATGCTCCACAGGCCCAGCGTCTGGAAGCGCTCAAGTGGGTAGTCCACTTTGTGGGCGACCTGCACCAGCCTCTGCATGCCATCGATACAGCTCACGGCGGCAATGACATCAAGCTGCCAGTCTTCGGCTCGCCTAAGTGCGGCGACTATGACTGCAACCTGCACTGGACTTGGGACACGCTGCTGCTGGAACACACTGGCTTCTCAGAAGAGGAATATGTTATCTGGGTGAACCGACTGATCAACCAGAAACATCTTGACCAGCAGGCAAAAGGAACGCCGGAAGATTGGGCCAATGAATCGCATGCGCTGGCCAAAGACCTGGTGAGCCCGATTCCCACAGCAGTGGATGAGGCTTATTATCTGACGCATATTGAACTGATAAACGAACAACTCGCGCTGGGCGGATTGCGTCTGGCCAAAGTGCTGAATGACGCTCTGGGGAAATAACGCCACCAGGGACGGTCAATAAACATTCTCAGAAAATCTCCGCGCTTCACCGTGACTCTGTGCGCGGCTGCGCTTCTTTTTCACCCAAGGAAAAGCAAGAATGCGTAAGCTACGCGCAGGACGATGCGATATGATTAAGAAAAGTAAAGAGCGCTCAGGGATTGTCTAAAACTGCATGAGTGAAGCGTTTTCAATATATACGCTATCGCCTGTCAGAACAAAGATTCGTCGCTTTCGAGAGTTGATGTTTCTTGTTGATTGAAAAGCCCGGCAGAACCGAAATAAGGATTTGTAACTTCGCCTATGAGTACCACACCTCCTCCCCGGCATGATTTAAGTTCACTGCGGATCGATGACGGCTCGCGCAAAACATCCAAGACCGGCAAACGCCTCGGCTTGTTTGCCGCCACGCTGGGCGTTTTGCTGCTGCTGGGCAGCCTGGTACTTGCCTTCCGCACGCAGACGCCAACCGTTGAAGTGGCCACGGCGCGCGCTGCCAGCGGCGCAAAAGCTGAAGCGCTCCTCAATGCCAGCGGATACGTAACGCCGCGCCGACGGGCCACGGTTGCAGCCAAAGTCACCGGACGCGTGGAGCAGATTTACGCCGAAGAAGGCCTGCATGTGAAGTCCGGGCAGGTGCTGGCGACGCTCGACTGCTCGCAGCCGAATGCCGCTCTGGTTTCAGCTAAGACGGACCGTGACGCAACCGCCGCTGCTCTCGCTGACTTTGAAGTGCAGTCAGCCAATGCAGACCGCGAACTGGCACGTTCCCAAGGCTTGCACACCGCCGGCGTGATTAGTCCGCAGGCGCTCGACACCGCAAAGACCGCAGCGGACAGCCTGCATTCCAAGATCGCACTCACCAAAGAGCAGACGCGCGCCTCTGTCTCACGCATTGATATGGCGCAGCAGGACGTGGACAACTGCACGGTGCGCGCGCCGTTTGACGGCGTTGTGGTTTCCAAAGACGCGCAGCGCGGTGAGATGGTCTCACCCATTTCAGCGGGCGGCGGATTTACGCGGACGGGGATCGCCACGCTGGTGGACATGAACTCGTTGGAGATTGAAGTGGACGTAAATGAGTCGTACATCGCACGCGTGCAGGAAGGTCAGCGTGTAACCGCGGTTCTTGACGCGTATCCTGATCGCGAGATGCCGGCAAAAGTCCGCACGGTGATTCCCACCGCAGATCGCCAGAAAGCCACAGTCAAAGTGCGCATCAGTTTTGATCAACTGGATAGCACCATCCTGCCGGACATGGGTGTGAAGGTTGCGTTCCTGGGCGCTGAGCCGGCAAAAGGGAAAAACGCCGGCACTGAAGCCAAGGCGATTGTCCCCAAATCAGCGGTACACAATGACGGCGGAAAACAAATTGTTTATCTCGTATTGAACCAGAAGCTGGAGCGCCGCGCAGTGAGCCTGGGCATGGAGCGCGGCAATGACGTTGAGATCATGGCGGGCGTGGTTCCGGGCGACAAACTTGTAACCAGCGGCACAGACAAATTGCACGTAGGCCAAGCAGTGGAAACAAAGCAGTAGGAGGGCATTACCGATGGTGCGTGTGGATGGAAGCGGTTCGAACAGCCTGATTCGGGTACGCGGCCTGGGCAAAACTTATTCGCGCGGCGGCGAGCAGATTCATGTGCTGCAGGCGCTGAACCTTGATGTTGAACAAGGCGACTTTGTGGCCTTTATGGGTCCCAGCGGCTCCGGCAAAACCACGCTGCTGAATTTGCTCGGCGGACTCGACGTGCCTTCTGCCGGCAGCATCACCGTGGCCGGTGACGAAATCACCAGCATGTCTCGCAGCAAGCTCACGCAATGGCGCGCGCGCCACGTTGGCTTTGTCTTCCAGATGTACAACCTTATTCCAGTGCTTACGGCGTTTCAAAACGTTGAGCTGCCCTTGCTGCTCACCAATCTTTCCAAGGCTCAGCGCAAGCAGCACGTGGAAACCGCTCTGGGAGTTGTGGGACTCAGCGACCGCATGCATCATTTTCCGCGCCAGCTTTCCGGCGGACAGGAGCAGCGCGTCACGATTGCGCGCGCCATTGTTTCTGATCCAACGTTCCTGCTGTGCGACGAACCCACCGGCGATCTGGACCGCAAAAGCGCGGACGAAATCATGGAGCTGATTCTGCGCCTGGTAAAGGAATTCAAGAAAACAGTTTTGATGGTGACGCATGATCCCGTGGTGGCCGCGCGCTCTGACATGACCTTGCATCTGGAGAAAGGCGTACTGGTAGAAGCTGACCGTCTGCAAACCGTTTCCAGTGGAGGTGCGCGGTGAAATTCTTTACGCTGATTCGCGCGAATCTGTTTCGCAAGAAGATCCGCCTTCTTCTTACTCTGGGCTCGTTTGCCGTGGCCATGTGCCTCTTCGGCATGCTGGTGGTGATTAAAGATGCATTCAACCAGGGCATTGACATCGCGGGCGCTGACCGGCTGGTGGCCACCAATCGCATTGGACTGATTAATCCACTGCCGCTTTCGTATCGTGACCGCATTCTGCAAGTGCCGGGGGTGACACGCGTCACGCACCAGAACTGGTTTGGCGGCGTGTATCAGGACCCCAAAAATTTCTTTCCGCAATTCGTGATTGATCCGGAAAATCAGCGGAAGATGTACCCCGAGTTCAGCATTCCCGAGGACCAGTGGCAGACTTTTTTGAAAGATCGCCAGGGCGCAGTAGTGGGGGCCTTCACTGCGAACAAGTATGGCTGGAAGGTGGGCGACAAGGTCCCCATCCAGGGCACGTTCCTGCCCGGCACATGGGAATTCAATATTGACGCCATTTATCACGGCACTCGCGCCAAAGACGATGAAACGCAGTTCTGGTTTCAGTGGGACAATTTCGAAAACTATATCGAGACGAAAAAGATCACGCGCTACCTGGGCATGGTGGGCTGGTACACCGTGAAGGTGGATAATCCTGATAACTCTTTACGCGTGGCCAAAGCCGTGGACGCGCTGTTTGCCAACTCAGATTATGAGACGCACACAGACAGTGAAGCCAATTTTGCCGCCGGCTTTGCCAAGCAGATGGGCAACATTCAATTCCTGATTCTCAGCATTGGCTCCATTGTGTTTTTTACTTTGCTGCTGGTCACGGGAAACACCATGGCGATTGCCGTCCGCGAACGCACTTCAGAACTCGCGGTGTTGAAAGCTGTGGGCTATTCAGACAACTTTGTGCTGGTGCTGGTGCTGCTTGAATCCATGGTGATTGCCCTGATCGGCGGCGTGATCGGGCTTCTGCTGGCCAAGGGCTTCACCAT
>DASXZE010000253.1:0-4075 GCA_036502105.1 Candidatus Angelobacter sp.
CTTGCGTTTATTTTCCCGCGTGAAGTCTGGAACAGGATGGAAAGAGCACTCAGAAGAAAACACAAGGCTGAGTTGGGAGCAACGAATGAGCCATACATCTGCCCGCGCAAAATGGGAATACGAAATTGCCATCCCGCAAAGGTGAGCAGCGCAACAAGAATCAACGCACAGCAGGCGAGCAGATAAACGCGGCGCACCACCGGGTGTGCTGACGGAATCAGTGCCTCTTCAGAGTCCATTGCTCGCCATCCTCATCTCCAATGCACGAACGGTCCTCACATCTTGCGCGGACTCCACTCGGACGAGCCTGACACGGGGAGCGCTGGACCAACACGCCACCATTTTATATTCAATTCAGCAAATCAGCCGGGATGAAAGTCCCATACTGGTATCAAGAAAGCCAGTATCAACCCTGAAATACATTTTTGCTTGTGAATGATTGGGTGAGTGTTACGGCGCTTTGGTTGCTTCAGGATAATTTTGTAAGCCAAACGGCAAACGGTGCTTGGCGTGCTCTTGCTTGAACATGTCTTGGCTTGAAACGTTCTCTCGCTTTGGTGTGCTTTAGCTTAGACCTCTTTAGCTTGGACGCGCTCTGGCATGATGTGCTTTAGTTTCGGCGATCAGCCGAACAGAGCTCGAATCCTCTTTTCGCGGAAAGCAAAGATCTCGTTCACCTCTGCATGAACTCTGAGCTTATAAGCAATCCGGCCCAGCACGCCAAAAGGCAGAGCCAGCATGACTCTGTCAGTAATCAGAGTGCCACCATCGCGAGCCTCAAAGCGGTGCTCATGGTGCCAGAGTTTATACGGGCCGCGCAGTTGCAGATCCACAAATTTGTGCGGCGGCTCCCACTCAATAATTTTGCTCGTCCAGCGCAGCGGGATTCCATGCAGGCGCAAGCTATAGCTGATGAGGGTTCCCTCTTGAACGGGCTGCGGCGCCACTGAAAGAATTTTGAAGTGCAAAAAAGCTGGAGTAAGGGCCTCAAGATTTCCAGCACGAGAGAAGAAGGCAAAGACCTCTGGCAGCGCCCGCGGGACCTGTTGCGAAAAAGTCAGAGTATAAGTTTTAGGTGGCATGGAAAGAAGCTATTGGCTATTGGCTATTGGCTTTTGGCTTTTAGTTCTTGGCCTTTAGCTGAACCAGCCGGTAGCGAAAAGCCAAATACTAAGTACCAAATACTAACTACTGCCTCGCCGACTTAAACAACGCCAACGCCGCGCCCTGCGGATCAGAGACAATGGATATCGTTCCCACATTTTCCATCTTGCGCGCGGGCATCAGGATTTTTCCGCCGAGCTGCGCTGCCTTGGCGGTTGTGGCCTCAGTCTCAGCTACCTGAAAGTAAATCAGCCAGTGCGGAGGAGCGTTGGGGCTGCGATGCGCAGCCGGAGGAATACCGCCAATAAAACTTTCGCCGTTCTTAATGTGTATGTAGCCGGAAGGATCTTTCTCGTCTTTCATCAGCTGCCAGCCAAACAATTCAGCATAAAACTTGCCGGCGCGCTCGGGATTAGGCGTGCTGAGATCGGCCCAGCAGAAAGTGTTGTCGCCGGTAATGGTGATGCCCTGGCTGCGCTTGGACTCCCACAGTGAAAAAATCGCGCCCGTAGGATCTTGAATTACCGCCATGCGGCCTGCGTCCATTACGTCAAATGCAGGCGAGAGCACCGTGCCGCCGGCCTGCGCGGCTTTGGCCACAGCCTGGTCAGCGTTCGCCACGGAAATGTAGAGCATCCAGTTTGGAGGCACGCCCTCGGCGCGCTGCTCTTTGCGCATGCTGTAGGCAGCGCCGGTATCGCGGCCGGCAAGCTTGAACATGGAATAGAAATCGTTGGGTCCCATCGGGCTGTCTTCCACAGCCCAGCCGAATAACGACGTGTAGAAGGTCTTGGCTGCATTCTGGTCAGTGGTTGCCAGCTCAACCCAGCAAAAAGAACCTATAGGATGCTTATCGATATTTGCCATAGTCTAGAGGAGTATACGCCTGAGGTTTAAAGCGTGCGTTCACAGGGACCTGATTCAGGATCGCCTGCGCACCCTAGCGGCCGCTTCGGCAACGATCTATTCCACGGAATCACCATTGGATGAATGATCGACCCGGGCAAAAAGAATGTCCCATTTGTGATGATTGCCAGAAGGCGCGATACGATTACCAACAAAGGTCTGCGGCAGCAATTCAGCTTGTGACATGCGCGGAATCTCTATCCATCGCCAGCCCGGAAGCGGGCCACTGCTGGCGCCGCCAATCTGAAAGACCAGCAAACGCACCTTGCCATTCTGGATGCCGTAGTCATGCGGCTCCGCAATACGCGCCTTGCTGTCCAGAGAAAAGCTGAGAAGCTGCTTCCGATGGATCGCGGCGAGGATTCGCTGATGGATCTCTGGAGGAATTCCTTCAGGCGTTCGAGGTTGCATGTGTAGCAGTTCGCTCATGCCGTGCCTTCTTCGTTCCATAGATTCTACATCGTGGCACGAGCAAGGAGAGCTGGATTTGTAAATCGGGTTCATGGCAGAAACTTATTTACCTGGCTGTCCGCCTCTGTGTACACTGCCCTTCTCGTGACCAAAAAACTTTTCCTGCTTTTGATTGCCGCGCTTTGCGCTCTGCCTGGTTCCCTGCCAATGTCTGCCCAGTGCTGTCCGGAAGTGCCGCACATTGAGAAAAGACAACTGCTCTGGCAAAAGCTGCAGACAGAGATCAGCGGCGTGGACCAGAACCTTGACGGCGTAATGGCCCTTGCCTTGGAAGACCTCACATCCGGCGAGACATTTTTTATTCATGGCGATGAAGTCATGCCGCAAGCCAGCTCCATTAAGATCACGGTGCTGGCGAACCTATTTTTGCAGGCGCAGCAAGGCAAGCTGAAGCTCACGGAAGAGTACAAAGTCCGCAAAGAAGATTTGGTCGATGGCAGTGATATTATGCTCGGCCTCACGCCAGACGTGACGTGGCTTACGTTGCGCGACCTGGCTACGATGATGGTGGCGGTGAGTGATAACAGCGCGACCAACGTTCTCATTCGCCGCGTAGGCATGGACAACGTAAACGCCATGCTCGATGGCCTTGGACTGCATTCAACCCGCCTGCGCCGCCAGATGATGGACTTGAAAGCCGCCAGCGAAGGCCGTGAAAATGTTTCTACCCCGCGCGAGATGATGACGCTGCTGGAAAAAATCTATAGCGGCAAGCTGCTCAACAAAGAAATGACTGCCGACTTCATCAAGGTGTTGAGCACGCACAAAGAGAGTTCGCTCTTGCAAGGATTGCCAGATGATGCCGTGGCAGCCAACAAGCCCGGCGAACTAGAGGCCGTCCGTAATGATTCTGGAATTGTGATGGTGAAAAATCGCCCTTACATTTTGTGCGTGATGACCACTTATCTCAAGGACGAGAAAGACGGCTCAGCAGCGATCCGCAAAATATCTGCGCTGGCATACAGCTACTTTGATCGCGTGGCGCGAGCATCAGAATATGGACGCGTGGTTTCGCCGAAATAATGTCTCGCCCAAATAGCAAGTGATGTTGTCCTGAAAAAGCAGCGGCCCTTACAATGTCTGCAGCATCTCCTGCACTTCGTTCACAAAGTGATGCGGCCCATCCTGCCTGGCCACGATCTTGTCCGGACAGCTCTCGCGCTCCAGATAAAGATGTGCGTCAGCCTGCATCAGCACTTTCTGGCGCGGACGCTTCTCCTTTACTTCCTCGCAAAACTCCAGCCCGGGCTGGGCGAAGTGGCCAACATCCACAATGATCAAATCGTATTTGCGGATAGCAACTGCCGCGCGGGCGGCATGAAGATCAATTGCTGTATCTACTTCATAGCTTTCCATGCGCAGGATAATGGCACGCAGGTGTTGAACGGTGGCATCGCCATTTACCAGCAGAATGCGGGGAGTACGTTTGGCACGAGGCATTGGGGACCCTGATATTTTTTTAACTTACTTTGCCAAGCGTACACCATTGCAAGCACCTGCCAATGGCTCGATCACTGTAACCCACTTAGAGTTTCTTGATCTTTCTTTACCTTTGGCTGGCTTTACTTTGAACTGGATCGCCCACAAGCTGTTT
>DASXZE010000254.1:0-4442 GCA_036502105.1 Candidatus Angelobacter sp.
GCAAGCATGTCCTGCCCCAAAACCTTGTGTGCCGCCCATGCAAGATACGCCGAATCAACGCCGCCAGAATAAGCCACCAGCGTGCGTCCGAGCGCGCGGAGCGATTCTTCAAGGCGAAGCTGTTTGGGGGCGAGATCCATATACTAAGATTTAACCACAAAGGACACGAAAGGAGCACGAAGGTGTCTTTTTTGAAAGCAAACATTGTTGTGAATAAATCAGCAAGTCGCACATTAACCACTGGAAATCCCCTTTGTGTTCCTTCGTGCCATTTGTGGTTAATACTTAAAAGATTCTTTCCTGCCGCTTCATATTTCCAAATGATCCAATATTTGCCAGAGTGAACGCGAACCTGTATTGGTTCTCATTACGTACTGATCCCAGCGAGAACCTCCGGTATTCCAGGCTTACGCCGCAGCAATCCCAGTTGTGGGCGGCCTGGACGGCGCCGTATTGCAGCAGGTTAAATTCGCGGTCAAAACCCATGTTGGCTGCGGCGCTCCATCCGCGTTTGGTGGGACTGCCATAGCCCAACTGCGCGCGGAACTGGTCAAACAGCGGCGGCACGCAGGCCGGCTGGTTGAACACGTGAGGAACGCATGTGGGCAGAATGGCGGTTGGATTATTTGGGTCAGCCACAATTTCGCCCGGAACCTGCAAATAGGCATGGCTTGCGCCGACAAAGATGTCACCAAAATGGTATCCCGCATAGAACGTACTGGAATTAATGCGGCCCTTCTTGCTGTCATAGTCCAGCTGCCATTCCAGATCACTGTTGCTGCTGGTACGAACGCGCAGTCGCGAGACCACCGGAGAAAAGCGCCGTGGGTCCGTCAGAAAAGCAATGCCGGAGAAATCCGCCGTAGTGCTGAGCACGTTGCGCGTGCCGTTATTGAGAATGGCCCCGCCAAACGTGGGATCAGCAAAATACTTCATCTTGACTTCCCAGGTCACAAACTCGTCAGCGCCGGCAGGCGTGCAGGCTGTTTTAAGCGGCGCAGCCAGCGCGCTGGCGATGGCCGTTTTACTTGCGGTTCCCTGATTGCAGTCCGGGCGGTCACGTTTTAAATACAGGTGCTGTAGAAGACCGAATTCAGCTTCATTGGTGTTGCTGAGAATGTCTCGGTAATCAAAGCGAATCACAGATCCAAATTTTTCCACGCCGTTGGTGTAGCGATAGATCACGCTCGGCTCAATCGTGTGCTTGATTTTTCTGCCGGCAATCGTGCCGTCAAAAACCTTGCTAAGCGTGGGCGGACGCAGTTCAACGGTGGTGGCAATCGTCCGGCGATTGAAGGTATTGTGCGTCGGGTCAAAGGTGGTGCCCACTGTTACCTGCTGCTGCGAATAAATCGTGTTGCGCAGCTCAACCTCCGGACGGAACGTCCAGCCTTTGACGAATAGCGGAAGACTGAAATCCGGGTCCACATCAAACCGGCCTACCACTCCGGGAGTAACAAAGCCGGGTTGGCTGCGGCGCAAGCCTTCAGCAGCAAGGTCGTATGACCAGTAAACGGGCGACCCAAAAATCTTTCGGTCCACGCCGGAGGTTTCAAAACCCGGCGTGTGGAGAATGGTAATCACATCGTCATTGTCAGTGCTGCTCTGGAAATTCTGGTAGCGCGCAAGATAAGTGTTGAAGGAAAATCCGTCAAGGTTCTTGGTAAGGAACGCAGCCGATTTAACCTCAGAGTCCACGGCCTGGGAAAAGTTTTCTGTAAACGCCAGCCGGAAGACAAACGAGCTCAGATAGTCAATAGAAGCCACGCCGCGTATGCCATCGGCAAAAGTCTTCTCCGCATTCAGCTTCACGTCTTCACCGCCCTGCTTGGTGGTGGCGGAAATAGTTTGTCCGGCCGAATTGACTGAAGTTGTCGTGATGCCGCGATCGAGCACGCCAAAATAATTCAGGTTAAGAAAGGCCGTGTCGCTGGGGCGATAGCGGAAGTTTTCCTGCAGCGTCCATCCGCGTTTGGAGAGAAATTCTCCGCCCAGCGTGGCGTCCATGCTGCGGTTGATGGCCCAATAGAGCGAGTCGCCAATCACCGTGCCCTTAGTGCTGGACGTGCCAAAATTTGGGATCAAAAAGCCGGTCTGCCGTCCCAGACGTTCGACTGGCGGCGAAGCATACGGAAGATAAAAGATCGGAATGCCTTTCAGGCGGAAAGTGGTGTTGTAAATATGCGCTGAAACGCCCACTTTCAAAATGATTTTTACGGCATTAAAGGTCCACTTAGGGCGCGGCAGCTCGCAGGAAGTAACCGAACCGTGGTAGAGAATGTAAGTCTCTGAATCAATCTGCTCCACCATCTTGCCGGTAAACGTAATAGGGCTGGACGAAGTGAGCGTTACGTTTCTGCCCTTGAAGCGTGCGCCGGTGCCTCCGCGCACGTTGTAAAACTTTCCTGTCTGCGAGTGAATGTTGTAAGCGCCTTCCGTGCCGCTAATGTGCATGTCACGGCGGCCGCCATCCAGTGAAACGTTGCCCTTGGCGGTTACGTCGCCGGACGCGGCGTCGTAGGTCACCGTATCGCCGCGAAAATCGTAGCCGTTGAAGCGGATTTCGACATTGTGCGTGAGCGTGTAAATATCGCCGGCTTTGTCGCATTCATCGGCGTCAATCGTGACGGGCAGGTCTTCACTGATGGGCAGTTTCACTTTGCGCGGCGATGAGTCGGCGGCTTTTGCCGGCTGTGAATCCGCGCCCGGCTTGGCTGTCTGGTGCATGGCTGGCGGAGACGTAATGATCAAATGGCAGTTGCCCACGTGATCTTTAGTGGCTGCAGCGTTCAGGTCTGGTTGTTCGGCAGGCGTTGGGCTGGGTGTTGCCTGCTCCGTTGGCGGAGCGGGATTTTGCACGGTCTGCTCTGCCCGCGCCTGGCTTGTTACTAGCGGCGCGGCGAGAAACAAGTGACAAAGCAATCCTGCTGTGATAACTAACTTGTGTAGGGAACGCATGCTGTAAAAGAAAAAGAACCAGACTGGGCAAGTTTACACGGCAAGTTTTTGAAAGCAAAACGTGGGCCCAGCGGCTGCAATCCCTCTCCTGGCGAAATCTCCGAACCTGCTCCATGACTTGCCCCGTTTGCGGTAAGGGGTCACCCTGCGTCCACACGAGCAGGAACACCTCAGCTCTTATGAATCACGAAGTCTCTAAGGCTGCTGAGCCTATGCTCTCACATGCGGCTGAGGCTGCACGCATTGCAGAGAATCAGTCGGCCACGGAACTTGCCTGGCGGCAAGAGGTGGCTTCACGCGTGCAGCAGCATCGCGCGCGCCGCAGTCGCCCCAACGATCCCCGGGCACTGAAGTTGGACTTTTCTTCAGACACGCCGCATTCCTTTGGAGCTTTGGCGTCAGACAGCGCCATGCCGCCGCCTCCACAGCGTTTTGCTGAAATCATGGTGGAACGGAATCGCGTGCAGGAAGAACCGGCCAGACCTGAACCCAAGATCATCCGCTTCCCCCGGACTCAAGCTGCATACATTCCCACCGTGGAAGAAGTCACTCTTGAAGAGCTTGAGCGGGCGGCGCCAGCGCCGGAGTCGCCGCGAATTTTAGAGGCGGCAGAAGAAATTATTGCAGCCCAGAGCTTAGAGCCTCAGAGGTTTGAATCTCAATATTTTCAGTCTGGTCCTTTGCCAGCAGAAACCTTTGAAGCAGAGGTAGTTCAGCCAGTGCAATCCTATCCCGCCGCTGTCTCCTTAAAAGGCCAGCAATTGGATATGTTAGCCAGCTTTGCGGATATCCATCTGGAGCCGGAAGAAACGCGCATAGCCCATGAGCTTGAGGTCATCCCCCGGCCAGCACCGCTGCCCCAGCGTCTTGTCTCCGGGCTGGTGGATGCCGGCATTGTTTTTATTGCCACGGGACTATTTGTTCTCACGTTTATGGAAGCAGCAGAGGAGATGCCGCAGTCGCGTATGACGCTGGTTTGCATGCTGGCTGCAGGACTGATCTTCTGGCTGCTCTTTCAATATCTTTTTCTCACGTTTCAGCGGGCCACTCCGGGCATGAATATGGCGCAGCTTGAGCTTTGCACATTTGCCGGCGCGGCAACTTGTTCCATGGAACAGCAGCGCCGCGCCCTGGCCAGCACACTTTCAGTTTGCGCAATAGGGTTGGGCTTTGCCTGGGCGCTGGTGGATGAAGACCGCCTTGGCTGGCATGACAGGATCAGCGGAACGCATATGCGGATGGCACTCAATGCTCAGCCATCAGCTTTTAGTACGTTTCTGAAATCCCGAAGCGCAGCGCGTGATCCTTATGAGTTCGATGATCTGAGGGGCTGAACAGCTTAGCCGCGAAATGCGCGAAAATGCGCGAATCATTTTTTCTGAAAATTCCAAGCCTGAATGCGGGAAACCTGTTCACCGCGGATGATATGGAAAGGCAAAAAACTTAGCAGTCATTGCACGAAACGCACGAATTATTTTGATTCG
>DASXZE010000255.1:0-14692 GCA_036502105.1 Candidatus Angelobacter sp.
CTCAATATTCCAACCATCAGCAAAGAAACCATGGCCGCCGTGATTGCCGCGGCGCACAAACGTGGGAAGTTAGTGGTGGTACATATCGGCACGCAGCAGGGCGCGAAAGACGCGATTGAGTCCGGCGCAGATGGTCTGGCGCATCTCTTTGTGGACTCCGCTCCTGACGCAAGCTTTGCAGCGCTGGTGGCCAAGCATCATGCATTTGTTGTGCCCACCATGTCAGTGCTGGCCATGATCAGCGGCGCTCCTTCCGGCAAGCCACTCGCCGCAGATGCGCGAATCCAGGCTTATCTGCCCACAGACTCGCTCAGAAATTTAGGCGGCTCCTTCGGAGGAACACACGGACAGTTCAGCTACGTGCAGGAGACAGTCCGCCAACTCAAAGCACAGCATGTGCCTATTCTCGCCGGAACAGATTCTCCCAACCCCGGTACAGCACACGGCGCAAGCATGCACGGTGAAGTGGCTTTGTTGGTTGCCGCTGGACTAACGCCGCAGGAAGCGTTGGCTTCGGCAACATCAATTCCTGCGCAGATGTTTCATTTGGATGACCGCGGGCAAATTGCTCCAGGCAAACGCGCTGACCTTCTGCTGGTGAAAGGTGATCCCACAACGGACATCACAGCCACCCGCAACATTACGGGCGTCTGGAAAGCCGGCGTTGAATTGGATCGCGAAGCGTATCGCGCGGCCCTAGAAAAAGAAAAGCAGGCTGCAGAGAAAATTCTGGCCAGCGCTCCTGCCGGGTCAGAATCCGGGTTGATCAGCGACTTTGATGACACTGATAAGCCAACAGCCAAGTTTGGCGCAGGCTGGATGATCTCCACTGACAGTATTCGCGGCGGAAAATCTAAAGGCCAAATGAAAGTGGTTGCCGGCGGCGCGCAAGGCAGCAAAGGCGCGTTGCAGATCGATGGCGCCATTGTTGAAAGCGCTGTGGCATGGTCAGGTGCAATGTTTTTTCCCGGACCAGCGCCCATGGCTCCAGCAAATCTTTCCAGCAAGAAAACCATTACCTTCTGGGCCAAGGGAGACGGCAAAACTTATCGGCTCATGCTCTATCTGCAGAGTAACGGCTATATACCCAAATCACAAAGCTTCACCGCCGGTCCGGAGTGGACCAAGATCACCATTCCGTTTTCAGCGCTTGAGACCGATGGCCATGACGTGATGGGAATCTTTTTTGGAGCATGGGTTGCCCCCGGTGCTTTCAGTCTGGCTATCGACAACGTACGGCTCGACTAATCCAACGCAACGCTCATAGTTGAAACGAAGAAGGAGTATGCAATGAATGCAGAAAAACAGATCGTGGCTTCGCTTGCCGGCGTCACCAAAAAGTTTGGTGAGATTACCGCGCTCAATAACGTGAATATGGGCGTTCGAGCCGGCGAGCTGCTGGCGGTACTGGGCCCAAACGGCGCTGGAAAAACGACAGCCGTCCGGCTGATGCTGGGCTTGTCCGCGCCGCTTTCTGGCAAGGTTGCTGTCTTTGGGCGCGATCCGCGCATCGCTTCAGCCCGTGGACGCATTGGGGCGATGCTTCAGGTCGCTAAAGTGCCGGAGACGTTGAAAGTGAAAGAGCACATCAACCTGTTTCGCAGCTATTACGCCAACCCGCTCTCCTTGCAGACAACGCTGGAAGCCGCTGGGCTTGAAGGAATGGAGGAGCGTCTTTTTGGCGGGCTCTCCGGTGGACAGAAGCAGCGTGGGCTATTTGCGTTGGCCATCTGCGGGAATCCCGATTTGCTTTTTCTTGATGAACCAACCGTCGGGCTCGACATCACCACGCGCCACCTCATCTGGCAGCAGATACGCAGGCTGGTGCAGCAAGGGCGCACGGTGGTGCTGACCACGCATTATCTTGAAGAAGTGGACGCTCTGGCAGATCGTGTGATCGTCCTCAACCATGGCGTGATCGTGGCCGAAGGAACTTCGGCTGAGATTAAGTCGCGCACCGCGCAGAGAAAGATTCGCTGCGCCACGCAGGCGAGCCGCGCTGAGATAGAAAATATTCCTGAAGTGGCCGCTGTATCCGAGCAGGAAAGCCGCATGGAGATTCTCACAGCACAGGCGGAACCAGTCCTGCGGGAGCTTTTCATTCTCGATCCCAATCTCACCGGGCTGGAAGTCACCAACAGCACGCTGGAAGATGCCTTCCTCAAAATTGTTGAAACCAAGGTTGGCGAAACCAAAAATGGCGAAACGACGACCGGCGAAACCAAGCCGGCAGCACAGGAGATGACAGCATGAGCAGCGCATCAGTAATGACGCAGAATCCCGCCGCCAGCATGTTCCGCGTTTATGGCACGGAAGCGAAATATGAATTCCTCAAAACCATGCGCCAGCCGGCCTATGTAATTCCCACGCTCACCTTTCCGCTGATTTTTTACGTAATGTTCGGAATCGTTTTTGGCGGCAAGCAATCTCTGGGAGCGGTGAGCCTGTCCACCTATCTTCTCGCGACCTACTGTGCATTCGGCGTGATCGGCGCCTCACTGTTTGGGTTTGCCATGGGCGTATCCATGGAGCGCGGTTACGGATGGCTGCAGGTAAAGCGCGCCAGCCCCATGCCGCCTCTGGCTTATCTTACAGCGAAGATGGCGATGGCCATGATCTTCAGCGCAATTCTGGTAGCCGCATTGTTTGCGGTGGGCACCATGTTTGGCGGCGTGCATCTTTCCGCCGGCAGGCTCCTGGGGCTGGCCGGAACCATGATTGCCGGCACTATTCCTTTTTGCGCTCTTGGTCTGCTGATTGGCTGTTATTCGGCGCCCAACTCTGCGCCGGCAGTGGTGAACATTTTGTTTCTGCCATTAGCGTTTTGCTCTGGGCTATGGCTTCCCATCCAGATTCTGCCAAAGTTTCTGCAGCATGTTGCGCCATTCCTGCCGCCGTATCATCTAGGCCAGCTGGCGCTGCAGCAGGTGGGATTTGCCGGCGCTGGGCATCCGCTGCAGCACGTAGCAGCTCTGGCGGCTTTTACCGTAGCTTTTCTTTTGCTTGCACAGCGCGGTTTCAAGCGCGATGATGTCAGCATCAACGCCTAGAGGATTAGAGATTCATGCGCCTGCTGCCTGAAAATAAAGACCTTGGCTGGACACCCTACGCATGGCTCATCTACCTGGCGAGCGTGCCGTTCTACGGGTATGCGGGCGGCCAGAGATCACCTGTATTCTGGGTGCTCACCAGCCTGGGCATGCTGGCGTTTCTGCCTCTATATTTCCGCGGCTACTGGGTCAAAGATAAAAGACTGCTCTGGATCATCGCTGCCATTGCTCTGTTTGGCGTGGTCTACTCTCCCACCAACTCGGGTTCTTCGGTTTACTTTATCTATGCAGCATCTTTTGCCGCGTACACCGGTAGCACAAAGCTCGCCATACGCATTGTGGGGCTCGTGCTTCTGCTCGTCGGGCTGGAAGCCTGGGTCTTTCATCTCCCGCCGTATTTTTGGGTTCCGGGCGCGGTGTTTACTGTTCTTATAGGCTCTATCAATATTCACTACATGCAGCGCCGGCACGACACCAGGGCACTTTTGATGGCGCAGGAAGAAGTGGAACATTTGGCCAAGATCGCAGAACGTGAACGCATTGCCCGCGATCTGCATGACGTTCTGGGCCACACGCTCTCAGTGATCGTGCTGAAATCTGAATTGGCGGCGAAGCTGGCGGAGAAAGATCCTGCGCGCGCCACCCAGGAAATCCGAGATGTAGAGCGCATCTCGCGCGATGCGCTGAGCCAGGTGCGTAGCACCGTGCGTGGATATCAATCGCGCGGATTGCTGGCTGAAGTTGAGCAAGCGAAAACTGCATTAACCGCCGCCGGAGTGCAGACGCAGTGTGATTTTGGCGCACCCAAGCTTCCTGCCGCCCAGGAAGGTGTTTTGGCTCTGGCGCTGCGCGAGGCCGTGACCAATGTAATCCGCCATGCTAAAGCCACGTCGTGTTATCTAACGTTGTGCCAGGAAAATGGCAGTTGCCGCCTGCAAATTAAAGACGATGGCTGCGGCAGCCTATCTGCGGAAGGCGTGGGCTTGAGCGGCATGCGCCAGCGCGTGGAGTCACTGGGCGGCCAACTTCAGCGCGAAATTTCTTCTGGTACGTGCCTTACGATTACGCTGCCCATGGTGGCGCAATGAAAATCAGTGTAGTCATTGCGGAAGATCAAAGCATGGTGCTGGGTGCGCTGGCTGCGTTGCTGGAAATTGAAAATGATATCCACGTAGTGGGTCAGGCCGTGAACGGCAAAGAGGCTCTGCAACTCACGCTGCAACATAAACCAGACTTGCTGCTGACCGACATTGAAATGCCAGAGATGAGCGGCCTTGAAGTTGCCGCGGAGCTAAAGCGCCAGGGCGCATTATCGCGCGTGATTATCCTTACCACCTTTGCGCGCTCTGGCTATCTGCGGCGCGCACTGGATGCCGGCGCGTCCGGCTATCTGCTGAAAGACTCTCCAGCAGCCGCCCTGGCTGATGCGATTCGCCGCG
Source organism: Candidatus Angelobacter sp. (assembly GCA_036502105.1). Taxonomy (GTDB): domain Bacteria; phylum Acidobacteriota; class Terriglobia; order Terriglobales; family Acidobacteriaceae; genus Angelobacter. The sequence goes on from DASXZE010000255.1 coordinate 4,490, forward strand.
TGCACTCCGGTCGGCGAGTGATTGACCCTGAACTTGCGACAGAGGCATGGACGGAAGCTGATCCGCTCAGCGATCGCGAACGCCAGGTTCTCCGGCAAGCCGCTGAAGGCGCAACCAGCGTCGATATCGCGACAACACTCCATCTCTCAGAGGGGACAGTCCGCAACTATCTTTCTGAAGCCATAAGCAAGCTTGGAGCCAGCAATCGAGTGGAAGCTGCCAGAATCGCAAGGATGAAGGGCTGGCTTTAAGCTCTCTGCGACGTTCGTGGTAATCGCGTTTTAAGCTGCTTCATTTACTTTCAACACCACCATCGTAATGTCGTCAGGCTGTGCCGCGTCGCCGCACCACTCTTCAATGCCACGAAAGATTTCATCGCGGGCTTTTAGCGCCGGCAGATGCGATTTGGATTTTACCAGCGTAAGCAAACGTTCTTCGCCAAACTCTTCACCTGCCGGATTCACAGCGTCAATCGCGCCATCGGTATAAGCAAACAGAAAATCACCTGACCGAAGCAGGAACGAGCTTTCCTGAATAGGACAATCCTGGAACAACCCAAGCATCGGGCCACCGGACTCCAGTTTCATCACACCGTTGGAAGGCGCCAGCGCAGAAATTTCTCCGGTTGTAGGGTGCGCATGCAGAACAAACGGAGGATTGTGTCCGGCATTTACAAAGCTCAGCCGCCCGGAGCTCTCTTCATACGCTGCGTAAAACAGCGTAACGTAGCTGGCACTGCTGGTGGAAGCGAAGAGCAACCGGTTCAGAGAAGTGGCAAGCTGGGTGAGCGACCCACGTAAAGCTGTTCCGTTCCCCGTGGAGAGCGCCTGGCTGCGCAAAAAAGCGTGGATCATGAATGTAAGCAGCGCGGCGGCAAAGCCTTTGCCGGCCACATCGGCCACGGCCATGCCGATACGGCCATTCTCCAGTTGCATGAAGTCGTAATAGTCGCCGCCTACATAACCGGCGGGTTTACAGTATCCGCCAATCTGGATCATCGGTGACTGCGGCGCGTCCACCGGGAAAAGATGTTTTTGTACGGAAGCTGCAAGGGCCATCTCATGCAGCATCTTTTCCTGATCCACAATGCGTTCAACCAGATTCGAATTGTCGATGACCAAAGCCAATTGCTCGCCAATCGACATCAGCATCTTCAGGTCTTTGTCGGCAAAGTCAAAGCCTGAGTGCCGCGGTCCCAGAGAGAGAATGCCCGTGAGCTGGGCTTTGTTCTTGATCTGCACCAACAGGCGCGAATCCAGTTGCGTGAGTACATCGCGTTCAGCTTCGCGCTTGGAGTTATTCATTCCCTGAATAAAGCCCGCAGCGCGCTGCCATGCGTCAAGATCTTCCGTCTCAATGCGTAAAGGAGCAGAGAGTTTGTTGAGCCTGCGGACGACAAACGCATCCCGGGTAAGCACCAGCGGCGGCACAGCAGGATCGTCGACTGGCTGCCCAACAGACGTGCTTCGCGTGATGAAATTTCCTGTCTCCTGGTCGCGGACCAAAAAAGACACCCTGGCCACATCCAGCGCATGCGCCACTGTGTTCACGCTGAATTTATAAACGTCGGCCAGATTGTTGGAATGCCGGGCAGCATCACCCAGTTCAAGCAGAATGCGCTGATGGTCGTATTCAACGGGTGAAGCGCGGCGGCGAAGCACGGGCAGTACGCGCCTGACAAAAATGAAGTGTGACGCAGCCACGGCACAGGCCAGCAGCACGACGAACATGGCGTCAGCCCGAGGATGAATATGGTCAAGAAAAGCGCCGCGGCGTCCCGTAAGCGTGAAGGCCAGCAGCAACACGGCACACAAAAGCTCAATCAACAGGATAGTCTCAACGGAGATCACTTGCGGGCCTTTGCGCCGTTTGTGGCGACGTGCCCGCATGGCGGCCGAGTTAAAAGGCAGAAAAAACTTCATCATTGCCGTGATTTTGGCGACGGAGCGAAATCCCGGCTCATTCCAGCCCTTGGCTGAAAGGGAAGCCGTTGCTTACCTAAAGACCATAGCATAAGCATCTTTATCAGGCGGAGCAACCAGTTCAGCTTGCCTGACTATCGCGCCTACCGGACAAAAACCTTTGGTCAGGCATGTACTTTTGTATTTTATGCCAGTGCAGGATGACACTAAAATAGAGGCATCGTCTAAGAGATTAAGGGCCATGGATTTTTCGTTCGAACAAGACCGGGCTGAATGGAATATGTTGACGCAGAGTTATCCGGCTCGCCGACGCCGCTGGAATTTCTCTTTCTCCCTCTCTTTGGCGATTCATGGGATTGTAACGGCGATTCTTTGCTGGCCAACGCTACCAGCTTTTGTGAAGCCAAACGTTCTGGCCCACGGTGAAGGTGGCAGTGAAACCCCGGTTTCTCTTGTCCTTTACGTACCCAATGATCTGCAACTGGCCGAGGCCGAGAAACCACCTCTGCTTTCACTGCCGGCGTCAGCGCGAAAGAGGCCGCAGAAAACCAAAGTTCGCAAGCGCGCCAATCTGCTCGAAACGGAAAATAAGCCGCCCAGCCCGGCGGAGGCTGGGTCTGAGCAGGGTTCTGGCTACGACGGCGACACCAGTGGCGACGAAGTCAAACCTGCGCTGCCAGTTACCTTTCAAGACCTGAAAATTTACCGTACAGAGCTGCCGAGCGGCGTTCAGGGCGATGTGATCGTGGAGATCACAATTGATGCGCAAGGCGTCGTTATTGAAGAAAAGTTGCTCCAGGGCTTAGGGCATGGAGTGGATGAGCGTGTAATAGCGGTGCTCCATGACTGGCGCTTTCATCCGGCCACGCGCAACGGCGTAGCAATCTCTTCTAAGCACGATGTTCATTTCCACTTTCCCAGTTAATCTGCCGCTGCGGCGCATTGTTTATCTTATGCGCAATCTTTTGCGCAACGAACTGCCTAGATAGATCGCTTTCCGATGCTCTATAGCTAAGATATTGCCGAACTAGACGCAAGCTAGAAGAGCTTTCTGATGCACAATTCCGCGTTTAGATGGGCGGTTTACAGGCATATACGCTACTGGCTATGGCTCTGGGACGTATAAGTTTGGAACCAGGTTAGGACGAGAAGCAGAGCTGGATTAAAGGCGCTTTCTAATCTGTAATTTCGCGGGTTCCCGCCATGCGAGAAAATTATTTTCTGTAACCTAAAAGGCTTTGAGCGGTGATCATGCGCAGGTCGGCTTAAAGTTCAAAAAAAGCTATACATTCTCCTGAAAGCGCGGATTACAGAAAAATGTTAGGGAATATGGCGCTGATGCTTAATAGTTTCTGAATATCTATGGATATGGGTAAAGCTAGATTGAGAATAGGTGGTTAGAAAATCAAGAACTATCGGGTTACTTTTTGCCGAAGCCTCAGGGTATTCGCCTTGCAGGTTGCGTTGTTGACTGGTAGCATGCTTTCGGAAGGAGCTATATGGATACGCAGCAGATCATCTCGGAGTTAGAGTCAGAGAGGGACCGCCTGGAGCAGGCCATTTCCGCTCTTCGTGGTTCTTTGGGTAGTCGGCGTGGCGTTGCCCCGGCAGGTACAGGCAGGCGTGGGCGTCGTCATTTGAGTGCGGCCGCGAAAAGGCGTATTTCAGAAATGATGAAAAAACGCTGGGCAGAAAGAAAAAGAGCTGCTAAAGCAGCCTAACGCGACGTGAGGCAGGTAGAAATAAAGGTATAAAGCGGGCCGCTAACCATGCGGCCCGCTTTATTTGTGGCACAGAGAGCATTTGTCGCCGTCTTTATTCTTTCTTTATATCTACTCTGTGTTCACGCACAGTCAGAGTTCCTGAATCTGCACCGTTTCCAGCGCAGGCTTTATGATTGCCCTTGGTCAGCTATAATTCTGCGCTTGGCTGCCATGTGAGGTGCCGAGTGCGACGCCAGATTTTCTTGTTATTTATTTTGATCACCAGCATGACTTACAGAGCTTCAACTCAGGACCGATCCTACGGCCGCTCCGTGGTAATTACGGACAAGGGCATTGTCGCCACCAGCCACTATCTGGCTTCGCAAGCGGGTGCACAGGTGCTGGCCAAAGGCGGATCGGCCATGGACGCAGCGATCACTGCGAACGCCGTGCTGGGCGTGACTGAGCCAATGATGAATGGTATTGGCGGCGACCTTTTCCTGATTTATTGGGACGCCAAGGCCGGCAAGCTTTATGGCCTGAACGCCAGCGGATGGGCCCCACGCAAACTTACCATTGAATTTCTGGCCCAGCACGGTATTACCGCCATGCCGCATGACGGCATTCACAGTGTTACCGTGCCCGGCGCCGTGGATGGCTGGAGTCAATCGCATAAACGTTTTGGGCGATTGCCATGGAAAGAACTGTTCACCCCCGCCATCTACTACGCTGAGCATGGTTATGCAGTGCCTGAAATTATTCAGGATTACTGGATTGACGAAGAGACCAAGCTGCGTAAGACCGCAGAGGCCACCCGCGTATTTCTTCCGGGTAATAAAGTTCCTGGGCTCGGCGACAGATTCGTCAATCCAGACGTTGCCAGGGCCTTGCGCCTGATAGCTGAAAAAGGACGCGATGCTTTTTACAAAGGCGAAATCGCCCAGGCTCTGGTGAACACCTCAACTGCTTTAGGCGGCACCATGGAACTGCAAGACCTGGCCGAATTCTCTTCCGAGTGGGTTGAGCCTATCTCCATCGATTATCGCGGCTGGAAAGTTTATGAGCTTCCCCCCAATGTGCAGGGCATGGCTGCGCTGGAAATGCTCAACATCATGGAGAAATTCCAGCCTGATAAAGCCGGTCCCAAAGGCGTGGTTGAGCTGCACAAAAAGATCGAGGCCATGAAGCTGGCTTATGCGGACCTCTATCGCTATAACGCTGACCAGCGTTTTGCCAAAGTGCCGGTGATGGGCCTGCTTGATAAAGCTTACGCCGCCGATCGCGCCGCAAAGATTGATCCTGACAAAGCCAATTGCAATCCCGGCGCGGGACACCCGGCCACCAGCGATACAACTTATCTTGCTGCCGTCGATAAAGAGGGCAACATTGCCTCGCTCATCCAGAGCAATTATTCAGGCTTTGGTTCCGGAGTGGTGGTGCAGGGAATGGGATTTGCCTTGCAGAATCGCGGTGCCCTGTTTTCCCTCGACGCATCGCACCCGAATGCGCTTCAACCGCGGAAGCGTCCGTTCCATACCATTATTCCCGCATTCATGGAGCGCGGCGACGTGCATATTGGCTTTGGCATTATGGGCGGAGCCAACCAGCCGCTGGCGCATGCGCAGTTTGTTTCGAACTTTGTGGACTATGGCATGAGTATCCAGGGCGCGCTGGAAGCACCGCGCTTTACCGTGACCAGCGGGCAGGTGAGCTGCGATATTTTGATTGAATCGCGCGTCGCACCAGACGTGATTCAGACGTTACGGCAGAAAGGCCATAACCTGATTGTCCGCGGAGAATACACGGCGCTCATGGGACGCGGCCAGGTTGTGATGCATAACTCGAAGACGGGTATGAATTCCGCCGCATCAGATCCACGCGCCGACGGCTCAGCCGAGCCGGAGCCGTCGCAATTTGGAAAATGAGCAAATGGGTAATTTGGTAAATGAAAAGCCAGATCGAACAATGTTTGGCTGGTTGTTTACGTGGTCACAAATTTTCCTGGCCTGACTTTACCAATTTACAAAATTACCCATTTACCAAATTTGCTAAACGTGTTCTTCTATCGGCGAGATCATCGGCATCAGCAACACCGGCGCTTTCATAAACTCAAAGCGATTGATCACTTCCACGGCCTTCAAGACCGTGGCTTCCAGCGTTGCTTCCAGAGTAATCACAAATGAGAGCCGGTCTTTGGGCATGTTTGGCTCCTGAATAACTGAGTCAATATTGATTCCTTCATGCGCAATCGCTTCCGCTGTGCGCGCCAGAATGCCGGGCCGATCATTCACAGTGAGGCGCAGAAACCAGCTGATAGGATTTGGCCGGGACAAAGGCCGTAACGGCTCCGTGCTATTAAATCCTGCGAGCAAACTATTCGCGGTTTGGCCGCGCGCAATCTGACGGGCAATCTGCAACACGTCAGAGAGCACGGCTGTTCCGGTGGCGCCGCCGCCTGCGCCGCGTCCATAAAGCATTTGTGTTCCTACTTTTTCTCCGGCAATAAAGACGGCATTGTTCGCGCCCGCGGCTTTGGCCAGCATGGAATCGCGCGGCTCCAGCCATGGCTGCACGGAAATGTGTACGCCACCTTTTGCAACGCGTTCAGCGGATGCAACCAGGCGGATCGTCGAATTCAGGCGGTGTGCGTAATGAAAATCGGTGGATGTAATATTGCGGATGCCCATGACTGGAATTTCTGATGCCTTCACCGCATGGCCAAATGCGATGCGCGCCAGAATGGCAATCTTGTCGCGGGCGTCGAGTCCGTCAATGTCGAGACTTGAATCGGCTTCAGCGTAGCCAGCGGCCTGCGCCTGCTCCAGTGCGTGGGCAAACTCAATGCCGTGCTGCTCCATCTGCGTCAAAATGTAATTGCACGTGCCGTTCACAATGCCGTACACGGACTGAATGCGGTCCGCCGCCAGCGCTTCAGAAATTGCGCGGATCACCGGCACCCCGCCGGCAACCGTGGCTTCAATGCCGATGGGAAGAGTTTTTTCGTGCGCCAGCGCAAACAGCTCGTCTCCGTGCAGCGCGATGAGCGCTTTGTTGGCCGTGACCACGGCCTTGCCATTTTCCAGGCTAGTGCGAACCACGTCGCGCGCAATGGTAGTTCCGCCAATTGCTTCCACCACAATATCAACGTCATCCGCCGTCACTACCTGCCGCCAGTCAGAGACCACGGCAATTCCGTTCACGCCAACTTCTGCGGTCTTCGGCTTTTTGCGCGAAATTCTGGTCACGACAATGGAAATCCCGCCGGTTTTCTGACGAATGTCTTCCGCGTGGCTGGAAAGAATTTCAGCCGTTGCGCGACCTACGGTGCCATAACCCACAATGCCGACCCGTACCTGCTCGGCATTGCGGCGAACTGTCTTTAGTTTTTCTTCTGCTTCCTCAATGCCCCGCATAAATTTTCTCCAATGTCCTGATTACGCTGTCGCTGTCGGCGTCCATGGGGCCAAGAAGACTCTGCCCCGGCGCATGCTTCATGTAGTCAGTGTCTTTCAACATGTGTCCGGTGAGGACGAGAACAGTTGTGTCTGCCGGTTTTACAAATCCTGTGGCGGCCAGCTTCTTGAGTCCAGCCAATGTTGCCGCCGATGCCGGTTCGCAGCCGATTCCTTCCGACCCCAGCTCAGCTTTAGCTTGCGCAATTTCTTTTTCGCTGACTTCTTCACATGCGCCGCCGGTTTTCTGGAGCACGCTCACCGCTTTTCGCCATGAAGCAGGATTGCCAATACGGATGGCCGTCGCACGCGTCTCTGCATTGACCCGAATTAATTCTTTGCCGCCATTTTCCCGCATGGTGCGAACGAGAGGGTTCGCGCCTGCTGCCTGAATGATGGAAATTTTCGGAAGCGATTGGATTAAGCCAAGATCGCGTAGCTCCAAAAATCCTTTCCCCAACGCCGAGCTGTTGCCCAGGTTTCCGCCGGGAACGATCACATGCTCAGGAATGCGCCAGCCCAGTTGTTCCATCAATTCAAAGGCGACAGTCTTCTGGCCTTCCAGCCGGTAAGGATTCAGCGAGTTCAGCAGATAGGCGTGAAATTTCTGTACCACTTCATGCAGAACTTTCAAGCAGCCATCAAAATCTGTGCGCAACTGAAGTACGTGTGCGCCGTATTCCAGCGCCTGCGCCAACTTTCCGGCGGTTACCTGTCCAGCGGGCAGCAGAACAATGCTCTTCATCTCAGCGCGTGCCGCGTAAGCAGCTACGGAAGCTGAGGTGTTGCCGGTGGAAGCGCAACAGACCCATGTGAAGCCTTCAGCTTTGGCCATGGTGATGGCCGCTGAAATTCCTGTGTCCTTGAATGAGCCGGTAGGGTTCATGCCCTGGTGTTTCACAAGAAGGTTGGGAAGTCGCAGAGCGCGTGCAGCTTTCTTGAGCGGGATCAAGGGTGTATTGCCTTCGCACATGGTCACAATATTTTGCCGGTCAACTTGCGGCAGCAGTTCGCGGAAGCGCCACACGCCGCTGGCATTCTCCGGTAGTGACGAGCTTTTGCGTTCCTGCCAGACTTCTTTCAGTCGCAGCGCAAACTCTCTGGGTGCTGCCGCCAATTCTGGATAGACAGCTTCCAGCAGCTCAGAGCAGTGGGTACATCGGAACATTCGATCGGGAGTTTCCTGCGCCTGGCCGCAGTGGACGCACCGCAGCACATGCGTGGCTACCTGCGGGTTTGCCGGGACTGTGCTCATTGCGCCTCCGTTACCAGGGAAACATGCGGTGGAATGCAAAGTGGAACACTCGTGCCAATCTGTTCGCAGAATTCGTCATGCACAGCCCGCACAACTTCTGCGCCACGCGCTGCCGGCACGGCAAAGCAGATGCTCAACTCGCTTGCGCCCTGCGCCACAGCAATCACGCTGACTTCAGTCCGCGCCACGGCCGAGAAAACGCGGCCAAGAATGCCGCACTTGCCTTTCATCGATTCACCCAGTACTGCGATGACCGCAATGTCTTCTACTTCCACAGGGCTAAGAACTCCTTGCGATAGCTCCATGCGAAAGGTGGAATTGATCAGCTTAAGCACGCGTGCGGCCTCGTCTTTGCGCAGGACCAATCCCAAAGCGTGTTCAGGAGAAGATTGCGTGGCGAATAAAACTTCAATCTGTTCCTGTCCCAGGCGCAGAAAAAGCCGCCCCCAAAGTTCTGCCGGATGCACGTCGCTCCGCGTGACCAGCGAAATAAGAGTGGCGTCTTTGACTGACGTTACGGACTTTACCGGCGAGTTGGCCGGCTGCGCGTCATGCGTGATTTTGGTTCCGGTAACTTCCGGACGAAATGAATTCTTGATCCAGACAGGGAAGCGGGCTTCAGCCGCTGGATACGCGGCCTTGGGGTGAATTACCTTCGCCCCGTAATAAGCCAGCTCAATGGCTTCAGCAAAGGTGATTTCCGGCAGCGTGGTGGCGTCCGGGCATATGCGCGGATCGGCAGTGAGCACGCCGTCAACGTCAGTCCAGATCCACACTTCATCTGCTTTTGCTGCTGCGCCAATAATGGTTGCGGAATAATCCGATCCGCCGCGGCCCAGCGTAGTGGTCTGGCCTTGAGCGTTGGCTCCGCTATAACCCGCTACGACCGGAACAATGCCGCGATCCAGAAGCGGCGACAAAGTTTGTGCGCACTGTTTACGCGTTGCTTCAATGTCCGGGGCTGCGTTGCCGAAATTGCTGTCGGTTACGATAACGTTTTCCGCGCGCACAAACTCGCTGCTGCTTCCCGTCTGCTGTAGATAACCGGCCAAGGCCCACGCGGAGATGCGTTCACCCAGAGCTGCCAGCGAGTCAGCGGTCTGGGCAGAAATATCAGAGCGCAAAGCAGAGAGCGCATTGCAGGCGTTTTGCAACTGGGAGATCACTTCAGCGGTGAAGTCACTGGCTGCAGCGTGATGCGTCGGCTCGAACAGGCTGCCAATCATTTCACGATGCACGCTCTCAAATTTCTGCAGATGCGTTTTGGTTGCGGCGGCGTCACCGTGGCGAGCTGCTTCAATGGTCTTGAAGATCAGGTCCGTCACGCCGGCCATGGCGGAGACGACCACCACAACAAGGTCTTGCTTGGCCGCCTGAGCAACAATGGCCGCACATTGGCGTATGCGCTCCGCATTGCCCACGGAGGTGCCGCCAAATTTCATTACGATCAAACGCTTTCCGTTCATTACGATTTCTCCAGCTTCTGCAACACTGATCCAAGTCGTTCAACGAGTGGAACTTTTTCGCGTGTCACTCCAGCGCCGTTATTGTCCGCGGATGTGAAAGTGGCTTCGGTTTGCACGCCTTCTTCGGAAAAGATTTGCTGCAATTCTTCAGCAATCCGCACTTCGTCGCTGGCGGTAAACGCAATCATTGACGAACCTGAGCCGCTGATGGCCACACCCAGCAATCCGGGATGCCGCAGCTTTAGACAGCGTTCCATGCCGGGAACAAGCTTCTGGCGGTAAGGCTGATGCAACTTGTCATCAAAGAGTGCGGGGAAGAGATCAAACCGGCCGGAGAAACAAGTTGCAGCGAGCAAGGAAGTGCGTTGCAAGGTATGCAGCACGTCCGCACGGTCGTAAGCTTTG
>DASXZE010000256.1:0-6879 GCA_036502105.1 Candidatus Angelobacter sp.
GTTGCAGATGGCCGGCGCAAACTTGGCGCGCTCCGGCGTGCTCTCCGGCGGCGTTACCTTTGCCAATAAAGGCGACTCTCCAGCTGAAGGCAAAGCAGGTAAAGTATTACTTTCATTTGGCGCTGCAAACCAAGTGACCAAAGCACATGCTGAGAATTCTGTTCAGCTCAAGCAAGGCGCTCCGGGCAAAGTTCAGGAGCTGCATGCGGCTGCCGTGGACCTGTTCATAAAAAACGGAAAGAAGATTGATCACGCTGTCACTTCGGCAGGTCCAGCAGAGATTGTCCGCGAGCAAGGCACAGGCAAGACCGTCATCAGCGCGGGCCATTTTGAAACCACGTTCAATGCCCAGAACCGTCCTGCTTCGCTCTATGGCACGCCGGACACAAAGATCGTTGACTCTCTCTCCGGCAAGCCAGACAGAGTTCTCACCGCGCGCGAGCTCACTGCAAAATTCAATGACAAAGGCGAGATCGTCTCCGCTGACCAGAGCGGCGACTTTCATTACCAAGAGGGAACGCAGACAGCTACAGCCGACCGCGCTAAATACATGGCTGCGGAAGAAACGATTTTGCTGACCGGCTCGCCGCGCGTATTGGACGCAGGCACCACGCTCACCGCTGATAGCATCCAGCTCAATCGCAAGACCCGCAACGCCGTGGCGCAGGACAACGTGAAGACCACATACACCAACATGACTGCCCAGCCTACGGGCGCAATGCTGGCGTCTTCTGATCCTATTCACGTCACCGGCACCAGCGTGAACTTCAGCTCGGCAACCGGAGTGGCACGTTACAGCAAAGCTCGGCTCTGGCAGGGCCCAAACATTGTGGAAGCGCCCACCATCAGCTTTGACCGCACCAAGCGCAGCCTTCAGGCCCAGGGAAGCCAGGGCGGCCAGGTCGCATCGGTTTTTGTGCAAAAAGACAAAAACGGGAAGATTACCCCGGTAAACGTGACCTCAGACAAGCTGACTTACGTGGATTCTGACCGCAAAGCAATCTTCAGCGGCAACGTAATCGTGCGCACGCAGGACACCACCATCGACTCCGATACAATTCAAGTAATCCTTTTACCGCGTAAAAGCCAGGCTGAAACGCAGAGCGCCAGCCAGCTGGATCGTATTGAATCGCAAGGAGATATAAAGATCCAGCAGGGAGCTAGAAAGGCCACGGGAACGCGGCTGGTCTATACGGCAGCGGAAGACAAAATGGTGCTTACCGGGACGTCAACCAAACGTCCTAGCATTTTTGATGCCGAACGGGGGCAAATTTCGGGTGATTCGTTGACTTTTTTTACCCACGATGGTAGGGTGCTCGTAGGTAGCGGAGAAACCTCCCAAACCCAGACTTCAGATAGGACTAGAGACGCTAGCAAGAAGTAAATGCAGACCCTGTCTACGGACGAAATCGCGAAATCGTACCGCGGGCGTAAGGTAGTCAACGGCGTCAATCTTCATATTAATCAGGCGGAAGTGGTAGGGCTGCTGGGGCCCAACGGCGCAGGCAAAACAACAACTTTTTATATGACCGTGGGCTTGGTGCCGCCGGATAGCGGCCGCATTCTGATCGATGGTCACGATATTTCCGATGTGCCCATGTATTTGCGGGCGCGGAATTATGGCATCAGTTATCTGCCGCAGGAGCCATCAGTTTTTCGCAAGCTCACGGTGGAAGAAAATATTATGGCCGTGCTGGAAGTGCAGCCCATCTCCTGGCAGGAGCGGCGTAAAAAGCGTGACCAGTTGATTGACGAGCTGGGTCTGGGACATATCCGCAACAACATGGGATACGCGCTTTCCGGCGGTGAACGGCGGCGCGTGGAGATTGCCCGCGCGCTGTGTATTGCGCCAAAGTTTATTTTGCTCGACGAGCCGTTTTCCGGCATTGATCCCATCGCCGTGCTCGACCTGCAGAAGATTATTTTTGATTTAAAGGGAAGCGGCATCGGCGTTTTGATTACTGATCACAACGTGCGGGAAACGCTCTCTGTAACTGATCGGGCTTACATCATCAATGAAGGCCGGATTTTCCGCACCGGAACGCCGGAGCAACTGGGTAACGATCCAGAGGTAAAGAGAGTCTATCTGGGCGAGAGTTTCTCGTTTGTTTGATTTTGATCGTGGGGCGAAGCGTTGCGGAGCCCTTGAATAAACGCCTAATTACCGCAGTACTCTAGTGTGATTTTGCTGGTAATGGCATAGTAGAATTTAAAGAAATAAGAAATACGGATGGTCTTACTTCAGAACAAATTGAACCTGAGGGTCTCGCAAAAGCAGATCCTCACTCCAGGGCTGGTCCAGATGGTGAGCGTGCTTGCGCTCAACAAACTGGAGCTCAAGGAGATGATCAACACAGAGATGGTGGAGAACCCTGTGTTGGAGGAGCTGGATTCCTCTGTCCCATTGCTGGACGATGTTGCTGGACGCCAGGAAGCCCACGAGCGCCAGGACGCAAAAGACATCAAGGAAAAAGACGAAACCGGCCCAGAGGCCGAGAAAAAAGATCCATTTGATGAGATCGATTTCGGCTCATTCTTCCGCGATTATCTTGACCCCGGCTATCGCAACTCCGCGGATCTGGAAGAAATAGACCGGCCATCGTTTGAAAATTTTCTTTCCAAGCCCGGCACACTGACCGATCATCTGGTCTGGCAGCTAGGCTCCATCACCGTGCGCGCTGCTGTGTACGCAGCGGCAGAGTTGGTCATCGGCAATTTGAATGAAGAGGGCTATCTCACAGCCTCAGAAGATGAGCTGATGGGCGTAGCACAATCCCATGTAGAAGTAGCAGCGCCCGTTGCGACTACTGTGGCAGCTGTGCCCCTTGGTTCTTCACTGCAAGAAGAAGGCCCTGGTCTTTCACATGTTGGTCTTTCACATGTCGGCCCTGCACATGTCGGCCCTGCACATGTTGACCCTGCACATTTTGAGTTGGTCGTCTCTCATACGCCCGCGCCAGAAGCAGTAGCAGCGGCCAGGAAAAATGGTTTTGCTCCTGTTCTGCAGTTCACGCGTGACGATCTGCGTGAAGCGATTGGCTTGATTCAGCAGTTGGATCCCGTAGGCGTGGCCGCACGCGACCTGCGCGAATGCCTGATGGCCCAGCTTGAGCACCTGATCAGAACGCGCGACATGGAAGGCTCTGACGATCCTGAAAATGACCAGGTAATCGAGGACGCGCTCAAGATCGTGGACAAACATCTCCACTATTTACAGAACAAGCAGTACAAAGAAATTGCCAAAGCCATGGGCCGCACCATGGACGCAGTAGTCCAGGCGCATGAATTTATCCGCACGCTCGATCCCAAGCCGGGCCTTCGCTATAACAAATCTGAAGCCAAGCTGATTGAGCCTGACGTTGCCTTTGTAAAACACGGGGACGAATATCTCGTCCTGATGAACGATGAGGACCTGCCACAACTTCGCGTGAGCCCCACCTATCGCAAGATGCTGAATAATCAGAATGGCGGCGTGGAAAAAGACGTTAAGTCTTACGTGAAGGAACGCTATAAGTCCGCCGTGCAGCTGATTAAAAATATTGAGCAGCGCCGCCAGACGATTTTGAAAGTTTGCTATGCCATCATCGGACGCCAGGCAGATTTTCTTGATCACGGCATTGACCAGCTCAAGCCCATGATGATCAAGGAAGTGGCCGAGGAAATTGGCGTGCATCCTTCCACGGTAAGCCGCGCAGTTGCCAGCAAGTACGTGCATACATCGCAAGGCGTATTTGAGCTGCGTTACTTCTTCTCAGAGAGCGTGCAGGGGCCGGAAGGCGCAGGCACATCGCTGCTGATACTGAAGCGGCGCGTGAAGAAACTGATTGAAGAAGAAGATCCGGCGCACCCGCTGACCGACGATCAGATTACACGCGTCTTACAATCTCAGGGTATCCAGGTTACCAGGCGCACGGTGGCCAAATATCGAGAAGACATGAAGATACCCAGCACGCATCAAAGGAGGACAAAGGGTTGATCCAGAAGCGCATACGGATCTGTGCCGCGCTCCTGGCAGATGTTGAAAAAAAGCCGCCTGTACCCGTGCTGTAACTCCCAGGCACCAGTCAGACGACTCTCAGCTCGTATCCAATCCAGGAGGGGAGTCAATGAACGTTGAATACACTGGCCGGCAGTTTGAAATCACTCCTACCACCCGCAAGCAGGTCGAAGGCGGGCTTGAAAAAATCCAAAAAATCTTAGGCAGCAATTTTGAGACGCATGTGATCTTGTCCGCGGAAAAACGGCGTCATATTGCAGAGATCACCATTGCTGTGCGCAATCATCCGGCTATCGTTGGGCTTTCTGAAGCGCCGGAGATGGCCGCTGCCATTGGCGGTGCACTGGACAAAATTGAACGCCAGAGTGTGAAATACAAGACGCGCTGGAAGAGCAAGAAACGTCAGGCACGCAAAAAACTAGCGATGTCCGATAGCGCAGAACAGGAATCGACCATTGCCATTGCCGTGAACGGCGACCTGACAACGGCAGTGCCGGTGAAAGTGCATAACTTTCCCGGCAAGCCCAAGATAACTGAGACGCACATCGTCAAAAGCTCTGATTCAGTTTCTTATAAGCCGCTCAGCCTGGAAGAGGCCGTAAAGGAAGCCGAATTTCGCGATCGCGAGGTATTCGTCTTCCGCGATCTGCAAGGCAAGGCCCAGGTGCTGCATCGAAAACGAGACGGCAAAATGGAGTTGATTGAAGTGCCGTAGATTTGGCGGCAACTAGTTTTGTAAGAAAAAAGAAAGGGCGCTCTTGAGCGCCTTTTCTGCTTTGGTGTGACTTAGAAGTTTTAAGCGGCGGGGCGCTGCTGTTTTGATTTCCCGCTGAATAATTCAATCATCGCGCGATTGAATGCCGGCAGATCATCCGGCTTGCGCGCGGTTACCAGATTGCCGTCTATGAGTGCTTCGCTGTCCACCCACTCCGCACCGGCATTGCGCAGATCAGTTTTGAGTGACGGCCATGAGGCGATTTTGCGGCCCTGGGCTGCGCCGGCTTCAATAATGGTCCATGGGCCATGGCAGATGGCAGCCACGGGTTTGTTTGCGTCAAAGAATGATTTCACAAACGCGACAGCCTTGAGCTCCATGCGCAGCCTGTCAGGATTCATTACGCCACCCGGAAGCACCAATGCGTCAAAGTCTTCAACGCGCGCATTGCTTAGCGTGAGATCCACGTCAACTTCGTCGCCCCACTCTGTATGTTTCCAGCCTTTGATTTTGCCATCTTTCAGAGAAACAACTTTCGTCACCGCGCCAACTTCATCCAGCGCTTTGCGTGGCTCCAGGAGTTCTGCCTGCTCAAAGCCATCCGTTGCCAGGATTGCAATTTTCTTGCCGATAAGTTTCTCATTTGCCATTTATAAATCCTTTCTTGAGCGATATGGAATTCCGCCGAAACGGCTTCAGACATACGAGATTGAATCGTTCCGAATGCCCGCAGCTTTGCTCAATCATTTTGCATCTCGCCGGTATAGGTTTTGAGATGCGCCGCGGATAGCGCGGGTGCCCTGAAGGCAGATTTTTCGCGGAGCTCTGGAGTACTTGCAAATCGAAGACGCTTGCTGACATCTTGCAAAATGAAACAGACCGCGAACGCAGGTGAATGCACTCGCCGTCTGTTGAGAATCAGGCAGCCGCGATTTTTGCCGGGTCATTTTTCTTCTGGCAGAGCTGCACACCAGCTGCAATAAACCAGATCGCCAGAACCAGCGTAATCATGCCAAAGGCATGCACATTCAGCGGTAGATGGCCGAAAACTACCACCAGAATAAGGATTGGCCCCAGAACGCAGCCATACAGGCCGAGCGGCCGTGAAAGCAATTTGCCGCGCAGGATAGCCACTGACCAGAGCACAATCGCCAGCGCTGAAGCCACTACAAAGATCAGCGCAAAAGCCTGGTTCATGTGGCCGCACAGTTGCATGATTGCACGCCATGTGTCGGCTAAACCTGGCTCGGCAGTCATGTGGTGGAAGACGCCAGGAACTATCAGCCCGCTGACCGTAGCGGCATTCATCACCGCGACTTCGGCAAATCCGAACAACACCAGGCTGGCAAGCGCAAGCCGATTGGGCGCGTGCAGAAATTTCGTGAGTCCAAGAGCGCCCAGAAACAGAATGGGAATACAGACCAGCGCCAGCGAGTGAGCAGCTACATTCAGTCGCATCACGGCTGCCGCATGCTCTGGAGAATTAAGATCGTGCCCGGTGGGGTGAAAAGCCATCGTTATAATAAAGCCGATCATTCCTGCGATCAGCGCTGCGCCGCTCATGCGATTATCTCTCATGCATTGGACTCTAGAGTTGAGTGGTGAGCGCGTCAATGCTGATTTGCGGGAAGAGCCGCGATCCTGAACAAAGAGGCATTGAATGTCCGGAAAAAAGACCAAAGCCGTGAAAGCAACCGCCAAGCCCAAGCCAAAACTGGATCGCCGCGCCTGGCGTACACGAAACGCTTTAGGTGATGCGCTGATTGAGTTGATGCAGGAGCGGCCATTCAAGTCCGTTACAGTTCAGGACGTGCTGGACCGCGCCAAAGTGGGGCGTTCAACTTTTTATGCACACTATCGTGATAAAGATGATCTGTTTCTCAGCGACGTGGAAGATTTCTGGGAGATGATGTCCAGCATGCTTGAGCGCAAAGGCGAAGACTCAAAGCGCGTGGCGCCGGTGCGCGAATTGCTTACTCACATTGCGGACGTGAAGAATTTGCGTGAAGCGTTGACGGCCTCCGGCAAGGCGCATGATGTGATGGAGCTTGGCCAGGGATACTTTGCGCGGACGATAGAGAAGCGGCTGGTGAAATTGTGTCCGGCAAAAGAAGCTAAAGCCGGGCAGTTTGCTGCCATGTCCCATGCGCTTGCCGGTGCGCTGTTT
>DASXZE010000257.1:0-2089 GCA_036502105.1 Candidatus Angelobacter sp.
CCACTACCAAAGGGCGAATATCAACAACCCTAAAAAGCTTTTTCCTTTTGATCCGGGGGATTCTTTCGCGCTGTTTTGCGAAAGTGGGGTTCAATCCTGAAGGAACACGCCATCCCAGAGGCCAGAACGCTCCAGCGCCGACAGGCGCGAATGAAAATAGCCCAGCACGTTCCCGAGGGCGCGCATCGCGCGCTGAGGGATAAGTGCTGGGTAAGCAAAGAACAATCCCCTTCCTTGCGCCGCAGGCCGCGCGCAGTGTCAGCGAAGCGCACTTAAAAACCGCACCTGCTAGAATCGCAACTGCTTCTTACAAACGAACCCTTGGAATTATTAGTGACCGCACCATCACGGCATCAGCCAATCGCCCAAACTTGCCCGGAATGCAACACACCACTGGTGGGCACGTACTGCCATGCCTGCGGAGAAAAACCCGCGGACGCCCATGATCTCTCGCTGAAACATTTTATTGGGCATGGCATTCATGAGCTCACGCATTTTGATTCAAAGATCTTTCGCACGCTCAAAACGCTGGTCCTTGCTCCAGGAACGCTGACCGCCGACTACCTGGCCGGTCGCAAGAAGCGTTATGTTCCGCCATTGCGTCTGTACTTGGTCATTTTTGCCATCAGCTTTTTTCTCTACACGCGGCCTGGCGTCTCTTTGTATGACGTAAGGGTTTTTAATGCTGCCTCCTACACGCATGGCAATGCAAATGGTCTGGAGAAAAATCTGGAAAGCGCAGCCGAGCAAAAGCACACTAGCAAAGAAATACTGTACGAAAGATTCAATGAGCACTGGCAGCACGATGTTTCATTGTTCCAACTGAGTGACGTAATTGTTTTTGCCTTGATCCTGGCGGCGGTGAACTGGCGCAGGTATTTTGTTGAGCATCTCATCTTTTCTCTGCATACGCTCTCTTTTGCGTTTTTGTATGAATGCCTCATGTGGCTGTATTACGCCCGCTTTGGCTTCAGGCAGAACCTGCCCCTGATAGGGATATTCATGCTGGTGCTGTTCCTGTATCTATGGCGCGCTCTGCCCCGCGTCTATCCCACAAGCAGATGGAAGACGGTTCTTAAAGCCGCCGTGCTGGTGGTGGGACTGGAATTTGCCCGAATCTTTTTTCTGAGTTTTACGCTGACTCTGGCCAACTACCAGACAGTGAATTGATCCGCGAACCGTTAGAGCTTTTCTTTGCACTGCAGTCTCTAACGGGCAAGACACACAACTCTTCCACTTGATCCGCGTTCATCTGCGCAAATCTGCGGCAAAATTTTTTCTGCTATTCCTTTCTCCGTGTCTCCTTGTCTCCTTGGTGGATTTTGTCTGTTGACCTCTCACTATCTGGCCCGGGGGACGGGCTGAAGCCCTCACTATTTGCTAACATTTTATTAGCTTATGTCTAAACCCCCTGGAAAAGTGGATTTCATGGTAGTTGGGGCCGGAGTGGCCGGGCTGCGCGCAGCCATCACTTTGGCTGAAGCCGGCACGGTTCTGGTGCTGGCCAAGCAGGAGCTTACCGAATCCAACACGCAGTATGCGCAGGGCGGAATTGCCGTTGCCCTGAGCGACGAAGACGAAATCAGCCTGCATCTGCAGGACACCATCAGCGCCGGCGACGGCATTGTAAGCGCGGACGCGGCGCACGTTCTGGTGGAAGAAGGGCCGGAGCGCATACAGGAGCTGATTGAGTGGGGCACGGAGTTTGATCGCAAAGGCACGCGGCTCACATTTACGCGGGAAGCCGCCCACAGCCGCGACCGGATACTGCATGCGCATGGAGATTCCACTGGGCGCGAGATTGGCCGCGCGCTCTATGCCAAGGCCGCCACACTCAAAAATATTTCGTTCTCTGAATTTGAATTTACCGCCAGCCTGCAGATGGAAGCAGGGCGCGTTTGCGGGGTGAAGCTGATCTCCGGCGCGGGCGCAGCGCAAACCGTGAACAGCAGCGCGGTGCTGCTGGCTACGGGCGGCGCAGGCCACGTTTACAGCAACACGACGAACCCGGCGGTGGCGACGGCCGATGGTATCGCAATG
Organism: Candidatus Angelobacter sp.; assembly: GCA_036502105.1. Classification (GTDB taxonomy): domain Bacteria; phylum Acidobacteriota; class Terriglobia; order Terriglobales; family Acidobacteriaceae; genus Angelobacter. Next base: position 2,041 of record DASXZE010000257.1, read on the forward strand.
GCTTTCCGCGTGGGCGCCGAGATCAGCGATATGGAGTTTGTGCAGTTCC
>DASXZE010000258.1:0-4041 GCA_036502105.1 Candidatus Angelobacter sp.
AATGGAATACTGCTTAGCACATCCACTAAATCCCTGCGGACCGAGTCTGCTTTTGCACGGGCTGAATTTAAGCTCATGCCTAACCTTTCAGGATCGAATTGTCCTGTTAGTCCTTCAGCTTCCGATGCTTTGAAATATTCAATTCCGGAATTAACAAGATGCTTTTCCCATTGCCTCTCAGCCTCAAAAATATCTGCTGGCCAGCCAAATACTCCTCCGGCGGTCTGCATATGACATCTTGGTTGGTCGGTGCTGTCGTCTGCATAAAGACCTATAACCATATCAATCCGTTCTAGAATCCTAGTTGAAGTTTAGGGCACTCAGTTTGGGGCATACGTTGTCCGGCGTCGCGGGCGCTGGCAAAAGGCACAAAGATTCTCAATACTCTCCGCCGCCACTCTCACGGGCCAGGTTTTCAAACCGCGTTGATCGTTTGATGAACGCGAGCTTCACCACTCCGGTTGGGCCATTACGCTGTTTGGCGATAATCAACTCCGCTTTGCCTTCAAGATCTGGATCGTCTGGCTTGTAAACTTCTTCGCGGAAGATGAAAGCCACTACGTCGGCGTCCTGTTCAATCGCACCGGATTCGCGCAGGTCAGCCAGTTGCGGGCGGTTATTGCCCGTGCGGCTTTCTGGTGCGCGGCTTAGCTGTGAGAGCGCAATCACGGGGCAGCGCATCTCTTTGGCCAGGCCTTTGAGGCCGCGTGAAATGGCGGAAACTTCCTGCGTACGGTTTTCATAGCGCTTGCCCGCGCCGCCTGAAGGTGTGCCTGCCACCAGTTGCAGGTAATCGACAATGATCAGGTCGAGCCGGCCCTGCGCCTGCTGCAGACGTCGGCACTTGGCGCGCATTTCAGAAATCGATATGCCCGGCGTGTCGTCAATAAAGATCGGCGCTTCCGCCAGAGCAGCCAGAGCGGTGACCAGTTTGTTGTAGTCCTCGCGGCCCAGGAATCCGGTGCGCAGCTTGTGCGAATCCACCATGGCCTGCGAGCAAAGCAGGCGCAGCAGCAGCGACTCACGCGACATTTCGAGCGAGAACACGCCCACAACTTTATTGTCGCGCACGGCGGAGTTCTCGGCAATGTTGATGGCAAACGCAGTTTTACCCATGGAAGGGCGCGCGGCAATGATTACAAGATCTGACTTTTGCAAACCGCTGGTCATTCCGTCAAGGTCTTCAAAATGCGTTTCCAGTCCGGTGATGCGTTGGCCTTGTTCATAGAGTTTGTCGATGGACCCGAACGACAGCTTTACGATCTCCGGGATTCCCATAAATCCCTGGCCGATGCGTTGTTCAGCTACCTTGAAGATGGCCGACTCTGCCGTGTCGATAATCTCTTCCGCCGGCGCTTCCTGCTCATACGCCTGCTGGATGGCGCTGGTGGCGGCGTGAATCAGCCCGCGCAACAGCGCTTTGTCTTTCACGATCTTTACATACTGCTCAATATTTTTGACGCGCGGCAGACCGTCAGTGAGTGAAGTCACATACGCCACGCCGCCCACGGATTCAATCTCTTTGTGCTGGCCCAGTTGCTCCGTGAGCGTAACAAAATCCACGGCGCGGCCGGTCTCTGAAAGCTCCATCATGCGCAGATAAATGCGGCGATGTGAGTCGAGAGAAAAGTCTTCCGCGTGCAGATGCTCCGCCGCCTGCGGATATGCGGAATTGTCCAGAAGGATTGCGCCCAGGATGGCGCGTTCAGCTTCAATGCTGGCGGGCATGCCGCGATCAAGAATGTGTTCAGTAGTTGCCATCAACGTCTCATTGCGATATCTATAATTCTAATAAAACTCGGTAATAAAAGGCGAAACCCAGCGGAAACACGGCAATTTCCTGAATCGCGAACTCAAATTCACTTGATCACAGCCACACTTGATTGTTTTTAGGTTCGTATCAGGGCACGGGCTTCAGCCGTGCCATTTCGTTGCTCTAAAACATGGGGTTTTAAGCCCTGTGGCGGAAAAATGGCGCAAAAATGAACCCGGTCTTATACCAGCCATACAAGACCGGGCTTACGGGGTGGATGTTCTTTGCGCCGCGTGTTGCCCAGCGGCGTCAAGACAGCCGGCGAGTTTCTCTTACGCTCATCTCCGAAAAGATGAAACAGGGCCCAATCACCAGCCGGCAACCAGGCCTACGCAGATTAAACTCCGTGCGTCCCTTAGACGCGCCGTCGATTCTCTCGAACCAGCTGTCAACAAGAACACTCACACTTGAGTAATAAAAATATCTACGATGGCATGCTCAGCAGCAAGATGGTGAGATTAACTTTCGGTGGCAATCCTGTGCATATCGGGGAATGTCTGTGGATAAAATTCAAAAAGCTGTGCGTTACTCGTCACAAATGCGCGTTGCGATCACGGCTCAATATAAATCCGATGCACTCTCTCGCCCAGTCGCGTAAGCAGTTCATACGGAATCGTTCCCGCCATCTGAGAAACCTGTTCGGGACGCAGCGTGTGGCCGTTGTGCGTTCCGTACAGCAAAACTTCTGCGCCAATGCTGACATCTGGAATATCAGTGAGATCAATTTGCATCTGGTCCATGCTGATGCGCCCGACAATCGGAGCTGTGCGCCCTTCGACGAGTACTTGTCCTTTGCCGGAAAGCTGCCAGGGCAGCCCGTCGTCATAGCCGAAAGGCACAATGCCAACTTTTGTTTTTCGCTTTGCCGTGAACGTGCGGTTGTAGCCCAGTGTATCTCCGGGATCGAACTCCTGAATGCTGGTAATGCGGCTGGTAACGCCCACAGCAAGTTCCAGATCCATCACTTGCTTCGCGGTTTCCGATGGATAAATTCCGTAAAGCCCCAGGCCAATGCGCACCATGTTGTAATGCGCCTGCGGAAAGCGCATAGCGCCAGCGGTGTTCGCCGCGTGAATTTTCAAATCGTCAAAACCATTGGACTTTAGTTTAGCAATGACCTGATCAAATGTTGCAATCTGCTGGCGCGTGAAATCGTCCGACGCCGGATCTTCCGCAGAAGCAAAGTGCGTGCAGACACCAGTGAGCCGCATCACGCCGCTGGCCCGAATGCGCTGTGCCAATTCGACAGCGATCTTTGGCGGCACGCCCACGCGATGCATCCCGGTATCAACTTTTAAATGAACATCCAGAACGCGGCCGTTTCCAGCCAGCGCCGCAATAAATGCATCCACCAGCTCAGCCGAATAAATCACCGGCGTAAGCCGCGAGTTCAGCAGGTTATCCACGTCTTCGCGCTCAGAAAGAAATACCAATATGTCCTGGTCCGCGCCGGTCTTGCGCACCGCCACGCCTTCATTGGCGGACGAAACACCAATGTGGTGTATGCCCAGCTGTGACATCCATGAGCCAAGCTGGACCAACTCGGTTCCGTACGCCATGGCTTTCAACATGGCCACAATCTGCACCGCGCCACCGCAATGCCGGCGAAAGCGCGCAATGTTGCCTTCAATGGCAGCAAGGTTCACCCACAAGCAGCGCTGGGCGATGGCGCCGGAAAGGTCGCGCACAGCCTTCACCATGCCGGCATTGCGCGGACCTTTAAAGAGCACCGTGTCGCCGGGCCGTAGCAGCGGCAGCAGACGGTCTTTTAATTCGTCAGCGGTTTTTACCTGTAGAACGTTGCCTTCCGGCTGCACCGCTTTGTATCCAGCGGCAGTGGTTGCCAACTCGCCGTTACCGACGAGAAACATATGGCTAAATCCACACTCCGCCGCCTGCGCGCCCACTTGCTGGTGTTCGCGCGCCGAGCTTGCGCCCAGTTCGCGCATGCCGGCAAAGGCAAACATCTTTCGCCCATTGCGCGACGCGCCCAGCGTAGCCGACCGCAGCGCCGCATTCACCGAGATAGGATCAGAGCTGTAACCATCATTAATAATGCGAATTCCCTGCGGTGAAGACCAGAGCTCCATGCGGGTTGACGTTGGCGTGTAATTGTCCAGAGCCGCAGCAATTTCCTCCAGCGGCACGCCTAACAGGTGCGCAGCCGTAGCGGCAATGCGCAGATCGGCAATGATCTCCGGCGACCGCGTCTTCACCCGCACGCTTCT
>DASXZE010000259.1:0-11383 GCA_036502105.1 Candidatus Angelobacter sp.
GCCGCGGAAAATGTGTCGCAATTCAGTGCAGCCACGCTGGGCATCAAGATTCCCCAGGTTCCTTCTGTGATTGGTCCGTTCAGTTATACGACTGCACAGGCGAGCGCCAGCCAGAGCCTCTTCAACTTTGAATCGATACAGCGTTTCCGTGCTGCGCGCAACAGCGAGCAGGCCGCTCAACTCAGTTACAATGACACGCTGGATGTGATCACGCTCATCGTGGGCTCCGCCTACCTTGAAGTGATTCAACAGAAATCACGCATCGATGCGGAAGCAGCTCAGGTAAAAAATGCGCAGGCGCTTTATGATCAGGCCGTTGACCAGCTTCAGTCCGGCACGAGCACAAAAATTGATGAAACCCGCAGCGGTGTGCAACTGCATACTGAGCAGTACAACCTGAGCATTGCGGAGAACAACTTTGCCATCGCCAAGCTGAACCTCTCGCGGACTATTGGCTTGCCGCTCGGCCAGGCTTTCGATCTTGCCGATCAACTTCCCTACGCGGACATGAATCCAAATACCATTGAAGATGCTCTGAACACTGCCTACAAAACCCGCAGTGATTTCCGGGCTGCACTCAGCTCCGTAAAGTCCGCCCAGCAACAGCTCTCTGCGACTCGCGGAGAGCGTTATCCGGTGCTGGCGGCCAACGGCGACTACGGCGTGCAGGGGCCCAATCTTGGCACCCTCCATAGCTCCTTTGCTTTTCAAGCGGGAGTGAGTGTTCCCATTTTCACCAGCGGGCGCATCAAGGGTGACATAACTGAAGCGGAAGCAACGCTTCACCAGCGCAAGGCGGAAGCTGAGAACCTGCGTGGCCAGATCGACTATGATGTTCGCACCGCATTTCTTAATTTGCAGGCGGCCCGGCAGCAGATAACCGTCGCAAAAGAGAATGTGGACCTTGCGAATGAGAATCTCTCCCGCTCGCAGGAGCGTTTCGCCGCCGGAGTGACTGACAGTGTGGAAGTCGTGCAGGCGCAGCAGGCATTAGCCAGCGCGAACGATCAATATATTTCCAGTCTTTACAGCCACAATCTGTCAAAATTACAGCTGGCGCGAGCGTTGGGCGTTGCGCGGAGCAATTACAACCAGTATCTGGTGGTGCAGTAACCAATAAAGGAGTATTGCAATGGCCACTCAACCTCATCCTGACGTAGAAAATCCCGAAGCAGCGCCTTCCAACGAAAAAAATGAGATATCCAGGCGTGATACTGTCAGGCGGTCGCGTTTCAAATTCCGCCGCATTTACCTCATTCCGATTGCATTGCTGCTGATCGTTGGGGCTGTTTTCTTGTGGCTTTATTTTGCCAGCTACGAGTCAACAGACGATGGGCAAGTGGACGTACATCTTTATCCTGTGAGCCCGCGCGTTTCCGGCTATGTCACGAAGGTAAATGTTAGTGACAACCAGTATGTGCAGCAGGGAACTGTGCTGGTGGAAATTGATCCTAAAGATTATGAGGTAGCAGTTGCTAAAGCGCGGGCCGACCTGGCAAATGCAGAAGCAACCGCGAAGTCCCTGAATATCAGTGTTCCCATCACATCTGTAAACACCTCAAGCCAACTGAGGTCGGCAGCGTCCGATGTGAGCAATACCACTGCAGGGATTATCACTGCTGAGAAGCAGCTCGTCGCCGCGCATGCCCAGGTCGAGCAGGCTGAAGCCAATGACGTTAAAGCGCAGGATGACTTGAAACGATACAAAAGGCTGGTAGACAAGCAAAACGTTTCTGAGCAGACTTATGATCAGGCATTGGCTGCGGCAAAAGCCAGCACCGCCAGTGTAGCTGCAGCCAAAGCAAATGAAGCGGCGGCAGAACAGGCAGTCCAACAGTCGAAAGACCGGCTCGCTCAGGCTGAAGCAAATCATCGCTCTGCAGAAACCGGTCCTCAGCAAGTGGCTTCAACAAATGCCCGCGCTCTCGCCGCAGTGGCGGACGTCCAGCAAAAGCGCGCCTCTCTGGAACAGGCAGAGCTTAATCTGCAGTACACAAAAATTGTCGCGCCCGTCAGCGGTCAGGTAAACAAGAGCGTCGTGGTTGGGTTGAACGTACAGCCTGGCCAGCAGTTACTGACCGTGGTTCCGCTGGACGAGGTCTGGATTACCGCCAATTTCAAAGAAACACAGCTCAGGCATATGAAAATCGGGCAAAAGGCAAAAATCTACGTGGATTCAACCGGCACAACCCTGCGCGGACATGTAGACAGCATTGCCGGTGCAACCGGACCTACTTTCAGTTTGCTTCCACCGGAGAATGCCACCGGAAACTACGTGAAAATAGTCCAGCGGGTTCCAGTAAAAATTGTTCTTGAGACTGGAGAGAACAGTGACCATCGGCTGCGGCCGGGAATGAACGTTGTACCCAAAGTGGAACTGCGATGAGCACGGCTACGCTCACACTTGACCAGGATGTCTGGAAGCCAAAGTTCAATCCCTGGCTGATTGCCGTTGTTGTTGCGCTGGGCGCATTCATGGAGGTGCTTGATACCAGCATCGCCAATGTTGCCTTGCCGTATATGGCCGGGAGCCTCGCGGCCAGCAATGATCAAAGCACCTGGGTGCTCACTTCTTATCTGGTCTCTAACGCCATCGTCCTTCCCATCAGCGGCTGGATCGCCGTAAGGTTTGGCCGCAAGCGATTTTTCATGGGCTGCCTCGCCGTCTTTACCGTGAGCTCGTTCCTGTGCGGTGTGGCGCCCAATCTTGGCTTTCTTCTTCTCTTCCGCGTCCTGCAAGGGGCAGGCGGAGGAGGCCTGCAGCCCATGGCGCAAGCCATTCTGGCGGATACTTTCCCCCCGCATCAACGAGGATTGGCATTTGCCCTTTACGGAATAACGGCGATCATGGCCCCGACGATAGGCCCAACTCTGGGCGGATGGATTACATTCAACTACTCATGGCGCTGGATCTTCTATATCAATGTTCCCGTAGGAATCGGGACCTGGCTTCTGGTTCGGCGTTTCGTTGAGGACCCTCCCTATTTAGCGCGGCTCAAAGCAGCCGGTGTCAAATTGGACTATATCGGCATTGCGCTCCTGGCGCTCGGGGTTGGTGCATTGCAAATTCTTTTGGACAAAGGTCAGGAAGATGATTGGTTTGGCTCGAAGTTCATTACCACTCTGGTCGTTGTGTCGAGCGTGTGCCTGATCGGGCTGGTGGTCTGGGAATGGTTTCAAAAAACGCCCATCATCGATGTCCGCATGTTTAAGTCTTTCAATTTCGCAAGCGCAAACCTGATGATGTTCATGCTGGGAATTTTGCTGTTTAGTAGCCTGGTTCTAATGCCACAGTTCCTGCAGACGCTCCTTGGATACACGTCGGAGCTCGCCGGTCTGGCTCTTTCGGCAGGGGGGCTCATCTTGCTCTTCGAAATGCCGGTCATAGGACAGCTTACCAGAAAAATTCATGCGCGCCGGCTGATCGCATTTGGCTGGCTCGCATTGTCTGTTGCCATGTTTTATTCCACACGGCGAATCGACCTGCAGCTGAGTTTTTCTGCGGCCACGTGGCTGCGCATAGCTCAGGTAATAGGATTGGGATTCTTGTTTGTACCCATCAATCTTGCTGCCTATGTGGGGATTGCGCCAGAGAAGAATAATGCAGTCGCCGGCATCGTGAACTTCATGCGGAACATGGGCAGCAGCGTCGGCACGTCGCTGGTGACCACGGTGATTGCGCGCCGGTCTCAATTCCATCAGCTAAGGCTCACGGAGCAAACCAGGATTGACAATCCAAGTTTTGTCAATGCGGCGCAAGGTCTTACCCAGCACTTTGCGAATGCCGGTCTGAGCAGACATGAGGCGTCTGCCACAGCCTATGCCAGTATTTATCGGTCGGTGCAGAGGCAGGCAGCAAGTATGGCTTACATCGATATGTTTATGGTTCTTGCTGTATGCGCGGGTGTCATGTTCTTTGTGTCATTTTTTCTTAAGAAAAATGATCTCGGCGGCGGTGCTACGATTGCGGAGTAAGCACCCGCTTATCTTCAAATTTACGGTTTCAGAAAAGGCAGCATGACTATGATCAAAATTATCACCATTGAACGTGAATACGGTTGCGGCGGCGGCGAAATTGCTCAACTGGTGGCGAAGCGCCTTGGCTGGAAGTTATGGGACCAGGCTCTAACCGAGGAAATTGCGCGGCTGGCCAAGTGTCCCACGACCATAGTCGAAGCTCGAGAGGAACGCCCCGATCCTCTCTACTACCGGCTTTTCAAGTCCTTTCTTCGCGGAAGCTATGAGGGCAGCCTCAATGCGCCTAAACTTAATCTTGTAGACAGCGAGACGATTCTCGCGACTACCCGCCGCGTGGTGGAGAACGCTGCCACACATGGAAACGGCGTCATCGTGGGCAGAGGTTCGCAACATTTCCTCAAGGACCGGACGGAAACATTGCGCGTCTTCCTGTATGCGCCAAGAGAAAACAAAATCCGTCGGTTAATGGCCCGAGGCAAGACTGAGAATGAAGCAGGCGAGCTCATCGATACTGTCGACAACGAGCGCACCGATTTCATAAAAAAATACTTCAACGTGGAATGGCCTGATCGCGCCATCTACCATGCCATGATCAACACAAGCTGCGGAGATGAGGCTACCACGCGAATGATCCTGAACTTTATGGACGCCTATGCCCCGTGCGCGATTGCCTGAGTTTACTGTTATAGCCCCATTCTTCCTTCACAAAGGGTCGCAAAAAGCGCCAAAAGGCCGCAACCGGCAAACAATAAGCTGTTCTATGGAAAGCCTCTGTCTTGTGAAATCAGGCCGGTTCCACACCACTTTTCTTATTCCAGCCGTGGAAACACGAGTGGTCTCCAGCATCCCATGCCTCGCGGAGTCCAGGGGTGCTGAGGTCCCAGTCGGGACGAATTTCTTTCGTTACGGCGCGCAGATCGCGCCATATATCTGCGATGGATGGACGGCCCCAGAACCAGTATCCGTTATAGATGCTGTAAATCACGCGGCCCGGCTTGAGCACGAGCGTGTATGGGATCATTGGATTATTTTCTGGATCAGTGTATTCTTGGATATCGAGGTCCTTCTGAACCTTCCGGTCCGGGTCAGAAAGAAAAGGCCATTGGGCGCCGACGGAGGCGCGGAATTCCTGGAGTGTATGGTGGTCGTCAGTGGCGATGGTGGCAATCTGTGTGTAGGCCACTGCGATCTTCGGGTAGAACGCAGCAAGTTCCAGATGCTGCTGGTGCTCCTTTGGGCAGTAGTGGCCGCGTGCGAGTGTGAGGATCAGCGGATCATCGCCCTGTAGCTCGCTGAGCTTGCGTTGTGTGCCCGCATGATCGGGCAACTCGTAGTCGGGGAAAACGCTTCCGGGCACAATATCAGAACGCATGGTTTGACTCCTCAGATGAGCATCGGCGGGCATCGCTTATCTTGGCAGCTGTGTTTCTTCCTGCTCCGAACTCATGAATCTAGCGTATCAGTTATGCCTGCTTGCCCAAACCTTTCCGCGGCTCAAGTTGCCTTTTGGGTAAGCCGCAATAAATTGCTGCCGCCATCAATATTGTAAGTTGCGCCAGTCGAACAATACCTTCGTCTAATAGATTTCTCTTCGCGCTCACGATGTGATGGCGGTGCTCGGTTCCAGGGTCATTCAGGTAGTTCGTTGAAAAAGCTGTCAGGCGCCGCAGATTGCGAGTTTTCCAGTCAGTTTTCGTGCCTTCCTAAAAGACAAGTTGCGCGTCTAACCTGAATCGGTCAGACTGTTTAAGCCAATCAGAACGGATTAAGGCCCGCGGCACGATTTTTCTGGAATTGCCTGTCGATTTTCGGTCTCTGGAACGACTATCTGATGACAGAACGATGAGCAACGGCTCTGAGTGACCAAGGAATCGAGGATGAAATGTCATTTTTTCACGATTTGAAGATTGCCATACGCTCGCTGGCGCATGCTCGCGCTTTGTGGATCACCGTTGCAGTCACCCTTGCTCTTGGCATTGGCGCAAATGCCGCCATCTTTAGTGTTGTGCGGGGCGTGCTGCTGCGTCCGCTCGCCAATCGCGATGAAGATCGCCTGCTTTATGTGCGCCAGAGCGCCCCGGGAATCGGCGTTGACAATGCAACGTTCTCCGTTCCGGAAATCAAGGACATGGATTCCGGACTGAAGAGCATCAAGGAGTTCGGTACTTTTTCCGCGGTTGATTTCACCATGGTGGGACTCGGCGAGCCGCGTGAGATCAGCGCCGGCGTGGTGGATGGCAACTATTTTGAAGTGATGGGTCTGCGCCCTGTGCTGGGACGGCTGATAACCACAAAAGATGACGGCCCAAATGCCGCTGGCGCTGTGGTATTGACGTATAGGTTCTGGGTCAATTCGCTGCATTCCGATAAGGGCGTGCTTGGCAAAGTGCTGCGTCTCGGAAGTTTTGAAGGCGCTCGTTCCGCTACCATTGTTGGAGTTCTGGAGCCGTCGGTTCCTTATCCGGTAGAGACCGAGCTAATTGCGAATATCGTCACCAGCCCGCATCATCTTTCGGCAACGATGGTGACTGGCCGTGAGCATCGCATGACGGAAGTCTTTGCGCGCCTTTCTCCTGGAGCGGACCTTGATTCCGCCCGAGCCGAGCTGCATACCGTATACAGCAGCATGATTTCCGCGCACCCAGAAGTTTACAAGCCAAATGACCATTACAAGATTGAAGTAACGCGAATGCACGACCAGATCAATTCGCGGGCCCGGACGGTTTTGTGGGTGCTGTTTGCTGCTTCAGGTCTTCTGTTTGTGATTGCCTGCTCCAACGTTGCTAACCTTATTCTGGCGCGAGCTGTGCGTCGCGAACCTGAGATGGCCATTCGCGCAGCATTGGGAGCGACCACCGCAGACTTTCGTCGCTCACTTCTTGCCGAGGGGATTGTGCTTTGCGGCAGCGGCGCGCTGGCAGGCGTAGCTATCGCTGCGCCGATGGTAACGGTGCTGGCACGTTATGCTTCGCGTTTCTCCGTGCGCGCGCTCGATCTCACGCTTGATCCCAGCCTTGTATGGATTGGCGTTGCGCTTGCCTTGGTTGCCGCAGTTTTTCTTGCATTTGTTCCCCGCCTGCCCGCTGCGGATACTTCCGCCAAGTTTGCGCTATCTGGTGGAGCGCGCGTGAGTGGAGGCAGCCGCCGCCGGCTGGGAATTTTTGCCGTTACACAAATCACCGCATCATTCTTATTGCTGGCCGGTGCCGGCGCGCTGGTGAAAACCCTGCTGGAACTTGAAAAGACGCAGCCGCCATTTCAAACGGCTCACGTTCTAGCCGTGAACCTGCCGGTGATGTCCGACGGACGAACACCCGACCAGGTGCGCGATTTTTACCGTGATGTGCAGCAACGCATCAGCACGCTGCCGGGAGTAGAACATGTGTCTTCTGGTTTCGGTGTTCCCTGGCGTGACAGCGGGGCACTGAGCATCAGCTTCACCTTTGCCGTAGAAGGGGAGCATCGTGAAAGTGGTCAGGATGATTCACGTGCTCGCTTCCGGTCAATATCATCTGGATTTTTTGATACCTTGGGCGTGCCGCTTCTCGAAGGTCGCGACTTCCGTGATACAGACCGCGATGGCGCAGAGCGGGTAGTGATCATCAGCAAAAGCGTCGCTGACCGGTTATTTCCCGGACGCGAAGCTGTTGATCGCCACCTGCAATGGACAGATGGCGTGATGAAATTTATCGGCATCGGCACGGAGCCGCGGCGAATTATAGGCGTGGTGCCTGATGTGGACGATGAAAATATTATTCCATCGCCGACGATGACGGTGTATCAGCCATCAACCCAGGAAGGCTGGAATGGCCGTCTTTTTGTGCGGGCAAAAAACGATCCGTATGCACTGGTTCCCGCCATCACACGGACGATTCATGATATGGCAGCAGACCAACCGGTGGAACGGGCCAGCACGCTCGAAGATGTGCGCGCGGAAGTCTTGACACCTGACCGTCTCAACGCCATTGTGTTCGGCGGCTTTGCCACGCTGGCGCTGTTGATTTCCGTTGTGGGAGTGGCGGGCGTGCTCGCCTTCTCCGTGAGCGGGCGCACCCGTGAGTTTGGAATTCGCCAGGCCCTGGGTGCGCAGCCACGTAGCATCCTGACCAAGGTTTTATCTGAAGGCGTAATGATTGCGGCCACAGGTGTAGCTACCGGCTTCGTCGTTGGCTTTGTTCTCGAGCGCGGTCTGGGCGGGCACTTTGCCGAACTAAGATTGCCGGGAGCACTCACGCTGCTGGCATCTGCGGCTGTTATTTTTGTTGCTGCAGTGATCGCTTCAGCGCTTCCCGCGGCGCGCGCCGCCAGAGTTCATCCCGCAGAGGCGTTGCGTTCGGAGTGAAGTCGCGGGAGGATATTTTCAAATGCAGGGATGGGTTGAAATCCGTCCCTGCACTTGAGTTGTCTGCACTACACGGCTCTCTTCAGTAGATCCAGGGTGAGCTGATTTAATCGAACGGGATCAGCTATCTCTGATCCCTCCGCTAACAGAGACAGCTGGAACAGAAGATCCATTGAGTTGCTAACCTCAGTGTCTTCGCCATTCGATTTAAAGCGTTCGAAGAGGCGCGTAATGATCGGATGGTTCGGATTGAGTTCCATGATGCGCCGCTGTTTTGCGCCGCCACCTTTACCTTTTTGCAACAGGCGTTCCAGGTTCGGACTGTATTCATGCTCCTCTGTCACCAGGCAGGCGGGTGAACTGACCAGCCGAGTGGACAGGCGAATCTGCTTTACATATTGGTCCAGCTTTTTCTGGCTGGCCTGCAGAAATTCTGCATACTCTTCTTCTTTAGTTTTAAGCTGGGCTTCAAGATTTTGTTTTTCTTCTTCCGTGCCCCAGTTGGCTTTGCCTTTGCTGACGGACTTCAGATGCTTGCCTTCGAATTCGTGAAGATGCTGAACCAGCAATTCATCCACCGGATCAATCAGGTAAAGCAGCTCGTAGCCTTTTTCTTTCGAGCCCTCAAGGTGCGGAGAGTTTTCCAGCACCTGCCGCGACTCTCCCGTTAGATATAGAATTTCGTTCTGCTCAGGTTTCATTCTTTCCATGTAGCTTTTTAGCGTGGTCAGTTCTTTGGGATCGTGTGAAGACTCAAAGAGCAAGAGCGGGAGCAGTTTTTCTTTGTTGTCATAGTCTGAGCTAACGCCTTCTTTCAGGGCTTTGCCAAACTGCTCCCAGAACGCCAGATATTTTTCTGCTTCTTTTTCACGGAGGTCTGACAGTGCGTCCAGTACTTTGCGGGTCAGCCATTTTTTGATCTGCGTGATGTGACGGTCTTGCTGCAGCCGCTGGCGCGAAATGTTCAGCGGCAAGTCACTGGAATCAACCACGCCCTTGATGAACCGAAGATACCGGGGCATCAGGTCTTCACATTGATCCATAACCATTACGCGCCGGGCATAGAGTCGCAAGCCCGTTTCTGCACCTTGATAGAAAAGATCATTCGGGGCCTGTGAAGGAATAAAGAGCAATGCTTCGTACTCGGATGCGCCTTCAGCTTTAAGCGGCAGCACTTTCAGCGGATCATTCCAGTCGTTGGAGAGATGCTTATAGAAATCGTTGTAGTCGCTGTCGTTGACTTCAGAGCGGCTGCGCGTCCACAGCGGCTTCATGGAATTCAGCGTCTTGCTTTCGATTGCAGGTTTCGAAGCGTCTTCCGCTTCGCCCGGCTCCTGATGCGGACCTTCATAAATAATGGGGTAAGCAATGAAGTCAGAATATTTGTGGACAATCATTGAGAGCTTCCAGCGATCAGTAAAATTTTCTATGCCATTTTCTGCATCGGGCTTTTTCAGATGAAGAATAATGTCCGTTCCGCTTCCTGCCTTCTCAACCTCTTCCAGCGTGTAGCTGCCGTCGCCCGTTGACTCCCATTGCGTGGCCTTTATTTCGCCGGCGCGGCGGGTAATGATCGTGACTTTGTCCGCCACCATGAACGCGGAATAAAAGCCCACGCCAAACTGTCCAATGGATTCCGCAACCACTTCCGCGGACTGGGATTCCTGCACGCGCTTCCGCAGCTCTTTTGTTCCCGAGCGCGCAATGGTGCCAATATGCTCGACCAGCTCCTGGCGGCTCATGCCAATGCCGGTATCGCTTACGGTCAAGGTACGGGCAGCGACATCCGGCTTGAGCCTGATCTCATCTTTGTGGTCATTTGAAATCAGTTCAGGCTTGGTCAGAGACTCAAAGCGGAGCCTATCCAAGGCGTCAGAGGAGTTGGAGATCAGCTCGCGCAGAAATATCTCTTTCTGCGTGTAGAGGGAGTGAATCATCATGTGGAGCAGTTGTGTAGTTTCAGCCTGAAACTGGAAAGATTCCACGGGACTTGTAGTGGACACGATTCATTCTCCTGAAAATATTGTTGTGACAATCCTAGTGATGGACACACATGGAGCGAGTTTGCGGACTGCATAACTCGACTTCAACTATTTTAACAGCCTTCGGCGCTGTGAATCATGCGGGATTCAGTCCCAAATTGGGACGAAGAAGGCTGTTGGACGAAAACGGGTTCAATGCTACCTTTTTCAATGCTCCCCCGGAAAATGGAAATATTACTTTTTGCGCTGACAAAGCCAATACTTCTGCATGGAAGAAACCAGCTTTTTGTCTGGTTGATATACCATGTACGTGACATGAAAAAAAGATTGCTGGTTGCCGCATTTTTATCGCTGGGCACAACGTGTTTGGTGCAGGCCCTGCCAATTCAGGGGCAGGCCGGATTACAGCAGCTTGCAGAAGTGCAAACAAGTTCTCCGCAAGCCAGCTCACCGCAGCCAACTCCAACGCCTGCGGCCAAACCATCAGCAACTCCCACGGCTTTTACGCGAAGCAGCACGGTCGGAGATCCAGCGTCTTCCGCGCCGCTCAATGTGGGAGGCAAGTTTCGCTATTTTGCAGTTGAGTCATTTCGTCCCGGGATCTACCCGGTTGCCGCGTTTTACGATGGGCTGACGATGGCAAACCCTCCAAAGGCTTATCCGCGGGAGTGGCGGCAAGGCTTGCCCGCGTTTGGCCGGAACTATGGCGACTTTATGGCCAGCTGGGTTTCGGTGCAGGGAGGCAAATTTATTGCCGCTTCGCTGACGCATGAAGACCCGCGCTATTTTTCTTCGACCAGCAAGAATTTTTTTGTACGCTGCTTCAATGCAGCCAGATATGCCGTAATCGACCGTGGTGACAATGGCCATGCTCGTTTGGCTGTCGCGAATATATCCGGCGCTTTTGCTGGAGGCTTTGTGGGCAACGCCTATTTGCCCGACCCATATGCCAATTTCTCACACGGCCTGAGCCGCAGTGCGCTGGCTCTGAGCGGCTTTGCCACCAGTAACCTGGCGGATGAGTTCCGGCCGGAGATACATATGGTTCTCAAAAAATTGCATCTACCGTCCTTTGGTTACT
>DASXZE010000260.1:0-6572 GCA_036502105.1 Candidatus Angelobacter sp.
CTGGATGATGCCAAAATCGCCCAATGTCTTGCCGAACGCTTTGCGCTGCTTGGCATACCCGATGGCGTTGTTGAGAGAGTTGCGCGCACCGCCCACCACACCAGCGCCCAGCTTGTAACGGCCAATGTTCAGCGTGTTGAACGCGATCACGTGGCCTTTGCCAATCTCACCCAGAAGATTTTCTTTGGGCACGCGGCAATCGTTGAGAATAATTGGAGTAGTAGAAGAGCCGCGGATGCCCATCTTCTTTTCTTCATTGCCAGACTGGAAACCGGGAAACTTGCGCTCCACGATGAACGCACTGAATTTCTCGCCATCGACTTTGGCGAAAATAATCACCACATCCGCAAAGCCGCCGTTGGTGATCCACATTTTTTCGCCGTTCAGTATCCACTCTTTGCTGTCAGGAGAAAGCACGGCCTTGGTGCGGGCATTCATGGCGTCAGAGGCGGAGGTGGATTCAGAGAGCGCGTAAGCGGCAATCAATTCGCCGGTCGCGAGCTTAGGCAGATACTTGGCTTTCTGCTCGGCTGTGCCGAAATAAATGATTGGCAGCGAGCCAATGCCGGTGTGTCCGCCAAACGCAACGCTGAAGCTGCCGGAAACCGACATGTGCTCGGCGATGAGCGCCGAAGAAATCTTGTCCATATCAGAACCGCCGTATTGCTCGGGGACGTCCACGTTGCCGATGCCAATTTCGCAGGCCTTCTGGATCAGGCCGCGGGTCACGGCAAATTCCTTGTGCTCAATCTTCTCCACGTTGGGGAGAATCTCATTGCGGGCAAACTCCTGCGTGGTCTGCGCAATCTGCTGGTGCTCGTCGCTCAGGTCTTCCACGGTAAACACCTGTGCAGTGGAGTGTTCTTCAATCAGAAAGCTTCCGCCCGCCAGTTTGGTTTTGTTTGGAACTGTTGCTGTTGCCATGATTTCTCCTTTTAACCACAGAGGACACAGAGGAACACAGAGTTAATTCCAGCCAGTCCCCTCAACAAATCGTTTTATTCCGTCTTTAAGATGGCGCACATGGAAATTGATAATGAGCCCAACGTTCTTCTTGCTTAGCCGCATATACGAAATCAGTTGCGCTTCATGTACTGCCACAATCTTTTCTACGCACTTCAATTCAACGATCACACAATCATTCACGACGAGATCAATGCGATAACCAAGGTCAATCCGAACCCCGTCATAGATAACTGGCAACTCCACTTGCTGAGCTACCTTGAATCCGCTTTTGCGCAACTCGTGAACTAAGCAAGCCTCATAAGCGCTCTCCAATAGTCCTGGACCAAGAGCCGAATGTACCTTCATGGCTGCGCCGATAATTGCATGCGTGACCTGATTAACTCCGGTCACCTCTGTGCCACTCTGTGTCCTCTGTGGTGAAGAACTCATGCAATATTCTCGAAAATCCCCGCCGCGCCCATGCCGCCGCCAATACACATGGTCACTATTCCATATCGGCCGTTGCGGCGTTTTAATTCACGCAGAATCGTCGCCGTAAGCTTGGCTCCGGTGCATCCCAGCGGATGGCCGAGAGCCACTGCGCCGCCGTTGGGATTGATCTTGCTCGCATCCAGCCCACCTTCTTTGATGACGGAAAGCGCCTGCGCGGCAAAAGCTTCGTTCAATTCGATTACATCAATGTCTTCTAATTTCAGGCCAGCCAGCTTCAGTACTTTTGGAATCGCATAGACAGGCCCCAGCCCCATTTCTTCCGGCAGATATCCGGCGGTGGCAAAGGCGATAAAACGCGCCATTGGTTGGATGCCGAGTTGCTTGGCTTTCTCAGCCGACATTACCACCGTGGCCGCTGCGCCGTCAGAGGTCTGCGATGAATTGCCTGCCGTCACCGTTCCCTTGGCGTGGAACGCGGGACGCAGCCCAGCCAGTGCTTCCATGGTGGTTTCGGCGCGCGGGCCTTCATCGACCTTGAAGGTAATTTCATTGCGCTTGGGCTTGGAGCCGTTGGGCGTAGTGAAGCTCACCGGCACCGGAACGATTTCATCTTCAAACTTGCCTGCCTGAATTGCGGCGAGGGCTTTCTTGTGGCTGTTCAAAGAAAACTCGTCGGCCTGCTGGCGCGTGATGCCAAAACGTTTGGCCAGCCGCTCAGCGGTCAAACCCATGGAAAGATAGGAGTCAGGATAGTTGTCCACCAGCCATGGATTGATGGAAACTTTGTTGCCGCCCATGGGAATCATGCTCATGGATTCCGTGCCGCCGCCGATCGCCACTTCCGCGCGGCCCGATGCAACCGAGTCCACCGCCAGCGAGATGGCCTGCAATCCCGACGAGCAAAAGCGATTGATGGTCATGGCGGAAACTTCTACCGGCAGCCCCGCGCGTAAAGACGAAATGCGGGCGACGTTCATTCCCTGCTCGGCCTCTGGTGTGGCACAGCCGATGATGACGTCTTCAATCTCTTTTTTGTCGAGCTGCGGGATGCGGTCAAGCGCGCCTTTGATGGCGACGGCGGCCAGATCGTCTGGACGCGTGGCGCGCAGAGTGCCTTTGCCTGATTTTCCAACTGCGGTGCGAACTGAACTTGCTATTACGACTTCACGCATATTTAGCTCCTGGCTTTTAGCCGTTGGCTCTTAGCTCTTGGCCTTGTCTAGTTGTGGAGCGCAGGCGCCCTCGCCTGCGATTGTTTTTTGTGTCGCCCCTACGGGGCTTCTCATCCGCTCTAACTCTTACCCAGACCTTCCGGTCTGGGCTAACTCATTTCGCGCCTATGGCGCTGGAATCTGATTTAACACTCATCTAATTCACCGAGACATATTCTGTGACGGCGCTGGGCTCAGGAATTGGATCGCCGTGCTCTCTCATTCCCTCAAGATGAAAGTCGATTGCTTCTCTCATCAGTTGCTTCACTTCATCGAGAGTTGATCCTGCCACTCCCAGGCCCGGAAGATCAGGTACATAAGCGCCCCAACTACTTTCCGATTTTTCGTAAATCACCACATACTTCATTCTTTGCCAATTCATTGCGGACTCGGACTTGCTGCTGGTGTCGCACTCATTGCGGGAGTTGGCGATGGCACAGCCAAACTCGGTGAAGCAGCTGGCGTTGGCGAAGCTTCCGGCGTTGCAACAGGAACCGGCGTTGGCGTAGCTGCTGCCATGGCTGGCGTCGGGCTTGGAGTTGGCTGCATGTTCATTGCGCTTTTGTCCATCACCTTTCCGTCTGGCCCGAAGGAAATCTGGATTGAACTGTTCTGAACTTCATTTGCCAGGTCCTGCGGGACCGCCATTACGTATTGCCACACTGAGCCCACAAACTTGTCGCCTTCTTTACTTACATCGCAACGCGCGTAGTCCGGAGCGCCCATTACGATCTCAACCTCTGATTCGCTCATGCCCGCGTGCAGCGTGTTGTACTGCCGCGACCATCGCTCCAGCGAAAGATCTGACACATACGGCACCCGTATGCTCGTCCGAAACTGGTCGTAGTTCCGATACTTCGTGTAGCGGGCCATGCAGCGCAGCTGGTCCTCTTTGGCGGCTTTTACTTTCTTCTGCCAAAGAGCGTTTTCTTTTTCCAGGAACTCATAGCCAATCACAAAAAGCCAGGTTCCCAGCAACGCCGCGATTGCCAATATGATCAGAGCGCGTTTGCTCACTAGTTCCTCAGCTCGCCCATTGCCGCGCAAAACCGGCGCCAATGGTGGCCCGTTAGTTTCTTAATGGCTTGCCTGTTTTCAGCGTAAATTGAATGCGTTCCTGCGTCTTCTTCTCACCGCAGAGCGACTTAAATCCTTCGCGCTCCAGGTCAAGAATGTATTGCTCACTCACCGGGGTTCCCGGCGTAACATTGCCGCCGCAGATCACCTCAGCCACCCTGGTCGCGACCTTTACATCATGGTCACTGATGTATTCCGCCTGCTTCATTAGATGGATTCCCAGCCGCAAAGTCGCAAGCACGTTTTCTCCCGGTGCGGGGATGTCCGTGCGCGGGACCGGCGCTTTGTAACCGGCGCGGGCCAGCTCAATCGCGCGATCTTTTGCGTCGGTGAGGATGCGTTCGCGATTCATGGAGATCAGGTCGCCCTTGGAGAGGAAATCCAGACCGCGCGCTTCATAGGCTGAGGTGGAAACCTTGGCTGTAGCGATGGTCTCAAAAATCCGCTTCATGCCTTCCATTACTTCCACCGATTCGCCGCGACCATCGGGTCGTACGGCTTTGGCATTGTCGAGTGCGCGCAGCAGCATCTCTTTGCATCCGCCGCCACCGGGCAGCAGGCCGACGCCAACTTCCACCAGTCCCATATAAAGTTCTGAGTGGGGCTGGCGCGCGGCTGAATGCAGATTGATTTCACACCCACCGCCCAACGTCATGCCGAAAGAAGCCGTGACCACGGGGCGCGAGCAGAATTTGATGGCCTGCGTCATGCCCTGGAATTGCTTGATGGCCATGTCAACTTCGTCCCACTCTTCTTCCTGTATGGCCAGCATCAGCATCATCAGATTTGCGCCGACGGAAAAATTGGCGGAGTCGCCGGTGATGACGAACGATTCAAACTGGTCGCCAATGCCGCCGGTCTTGAGTGACTGTGAGACCATCTGGACAATGTCGCCGCCCAGGGCGTTCATTTTGCTGTGAAATTCAATGCAGCCCACGCCGTCGCCTAAGTCGATCAGAGAAGCGCCGGCATTTTTCTTGACTACGCCGTTGGATTTTTTCGCCGTCGAGACCGACCACACACCTTCAGCAACCTGCACCGGTTTGTATGTGCCGGTGCGCAGATCAAAGTACGCGCGGCCTGAAGGCGATGAAGGATCGTCTTTGTACCAGCTCTTGGCACCCGCAGCCAGAAGCTTTTCTGCATTCGCTGCGACCGGCTTGCCTTCTTTCTTCAGGCGCGCAACCGTCGGCTCAACACCGGCCAGGTCCCAGACTTCAAACGGACCAACTTCCCAGTTAAAGCCCATGCGCATGGCTGCGTCAATTTCAACTACGGTATCGGCAATTTCAGGAATGCGGTTGGCGGAATAATTCCAAAGATCAGAGAGGGTGGTCCAGATAAATTGCGCGGCCTTGTCTTTGGGATCGCCCGCGAGAATGGTGCGCAGGCGCTCGCCCATGTCTTCAATATTCTTTGCCATCTCCAGGGCAGGAAATTTTGCCTTCTGCGTGGGATGGTATTCCAGCGTTTTCCAATCGATGGTCTGGCGCTCTTCACCCTGTGGGCCTTTGATCTTTTTATAGAAGCCGGATTTCACTTTGTCGCCGAGCAGCTTCTTTTCCAGCATCTGCTTGAAGAAATCTGGCAGCTTCAGTTCAGAGCGTTCGTCCTGCACATTTTTACTGAAGTTGGTGACCACGCTGCCCAGCACGTCCAACCCCACAAGATCGATGGTGCGGAATGTGGGCGCTTTGCTCCAGCCACCGCTGGATGTGAGAGCGTCCACTTCTTCAATGGTGAGGTCCATCTTTTGCATGATGTTGAAGACGTTTAGTCCGGCAAAGGTTCCAATGCGGTTGGCGATAAAGTTGGGCGTATCTTTGGCAACGACAATTCCCTTGCCCATACGGACATCGCAAAAATGCGAAACAGTAGCGATGGCGGCCGGATCAGTTTCCAGCGTGGGGATAATTTCCAGCAGGCGCATATAGCGCGGCGGATTGAAAAAGTGCGTGCCAAACCAGTGGCGGCGGAAATCTTCACTAAAGCCCTGCGCGATGCTGGCCACGGGAAGTCCGCTGGTGTTGGTGGTAATCAGGCTGCCGGGCTTGCGGACGGCTTCCACTTTCTTGAGCAGGCCGCGCTTGATCTCCAGATTTTCCGCAACGGCTTCAATAATCCAGTCGCAATCGGCGAGCAGGTTCAGGTCGTCATCAAATGTGCCGATGGTGACCAGCCGCTCCAAACCTTTTTCAAAAAATGCCGCGGGCTTTGACTTAACCGCGCCTTCCAGTCCGCCGCTGACGAGTTTGCGGCGAGCGGCTTTGTCCTGGCTCTGCGCTGCGTCAGGGGTGGTGATATCCAGCAGCACGCAAGGCACGCCGGCATTGGCAAAGTGAGCGGCAATGCGCGCGCCCATGGTGCCTGCGCCAAGCACGGCAACTTTGTTGATCCGCTGATGGCCGGTTTTTGCGCCGTGGCTTTGCGCCTGTGTGGCAGCGCCATTGGAGGTTTGCGATTGCGGAGCAGTGGGAGCAGCGACATTACTCATCTGAACATCTCCTGGAATTGGGTGGCGCGGGTGAGTAGACGAGTCTAGAGACGTTCAAGATGATAACAGTTTTCATCGATCGGCCCGTGAAAGAGAAGAATAACCAGAGTTAAAGGAAACACAGACAACGGGTCTGTGAAGTAAGTGCGAATGGCTGCCATACAGAGACTTACGCCGGGGAAAGGCAGAGTAATCCGCGGAGACAATCATAATGAATGAATGCTCATTCAGTCAAGGATGGACATTGCTTAAGGGCTCTGCATCCTTCCACACAAACCGTTACTCAATATAAGTCTGCAGAACGTCAAAAGATTGTCGCCCAGGGCTACAAAATTATTTTGAACGTGGAGGACCAAAGGAGCGATCTGAATGGAACACCGCAGGCAGAGCTT
>DASXZE010000261.1:0-24034 GCA_036502105.1 Candidatus Angelobacter sp.
CCATCTCATAAATACCCTCGTCATGTTTTGGACTTTCAAAAGTCCGCTAAATTCGGGGGGGCGACAAAGAGCGATGTAAGTTTTACCTATTTATGAGATGGCTTCTAGTTGCATTAGTACAACCTTACGGCAAGGCTAAAGCGTGCCCTGCTACGAATCCTCCCTTTTCGTGTTTGGCTAATTGCTAATCACTCATTGCTAACTGCTGCTTTCAATACTTCCAGCGTGCATCCGCTCCCGTCTGTGGAATGAAGGTATCGAGTGTAAGAATGGCCGCTTCTTAAAAGAAGCTTCGGGATACTCGACGCGCCATCCCGAATCCCGCGTAGACGCATGATTCTTGCGTGTGCGCGGAGTGAGGGACCTGCTCCGCTGGTCTTATGGTTCTGATTTCCTGCGCCGTACTCTTGGGACAGCATCAGATTCAATTTTCCAGCCCGGGTTATCCTGCCACTCCAAGCTTAGATCGGCCCAATCAGGATTTGCAGCAAGAATCAGGGCAAGTTTCTTTTCGCGCCGCCAGCCTTTTAATTCGACCTCGCGTGCTCTTGCGCTCCTGAAATTTGGATGTTCTTCATACCAGACAAGCGTGTCAAAACTATAGCGGGCCGTGAAACTATCGGAATAGAACATTAGCTTGTGCCTGTTTACACGTTGAGGCAAATCACTGGACATGCCGGTGTAAAGTCTTCGCGACTTGTTAGACATTATGTAAGCGCGAAATTGCTTCATCTTGCCCCATAGAGCAGCGGAGCCGTTTCCTCGGCCGCGCTGTAACAGATCAATACAATAAGAAAGCCCGGCCTCGGAATGGCGCATGGATGAAAATAGAGCACGTCAATCGCCACAGTGTTTGGCGTGGCAGCCTTATGATACGGCTTGATACGAACCTGGAAGCGAGCAACAATTTTGCGTTCGAATCTTCCCTTTTCGCATTTGGCTTGCCACTTACTAATTGCTAACCGCTCCTTTCAATACTTCCAGCTCGCATCTGCCCCTGCTGGTGCATTCAGCGTAATGTGATTGGCCATTACGGTGATCAACTGTGCCTGATTCAGCGGAGTCCAGCCGTGGCCTTTCATGGGACGGCCGTATTCAAACGATCCGCCATACGGAGGATTGGTGGTGCCGCGCAGAAAATCTTCCAGCTTGTACACCGCCAGGTTCAGGTAGAAGTTATCCATGTCGCCGCAGTAAATGTGCAGCTTGCCTGCGAGCTTTGGGCCGATGGTCGGCCAGTTATTCTGCAGATAATCTTTCAGGTCATAGCCGTGCTCGCGCATATAGAGCGCGACTGATGTGTCAATCTTGCCGGTAGCTTTGTCCCACAGCGGCTTAGGATATCCATCCACGCCCACCGGGCCATAGACGGCTTCCCAGGCTTCAAATTGCTGGCCGGACCGTCCGTGTGAGCCCAGCACATCTTCCAGTTGGCTCATCTGCCGCATGGTTACATCGACCTGTCCTTCGCTGGTGCGCTCCATGGGTCGCTCAGGAATCGGCGGATCGTAATTCGGCGCCAGGAACGCGCTCACGTCGTTATAAATATCCACCATCTGGTAGTGGCTGAAGTCCACGGGATCAGGATAGAAAGTCCACGTGCCGCCAAAGAATTCCGGATGCATGACCTGCAGCGCCAGCGATTCCCATCCGCCGGTTGAGCCGCCGGAAAGAACGCGCGCATACGGCTGCCGGATGATGCGGAAATGTTCTTCCACATAAGGAATCAGCTCGGTCATGATGGCGTCACCGTAGGGGCCGTTGTTGGCGGAGTTCACGGCGTAAGAATCGTCAAAATAAATGGTGGGATGCTGGAAGGTCACGGCAATCATCCGCGGAAAATTCGCGCCTGACCAGCGCTTGTATAACTCTGGCCCGCTGATGCGGCCTTCACGCACTCTTTCTGCGCGCGATTCCTGCGTGGAAAAACCCAGCGGCGCATTCAGGCTGAAATGCCCTTGCTCATAGAGCACCGGATAGTGCGCGTTGGGATGAGTCTCATAACCTTCCGGCAGCAAAACTGTAGCGCCCAGATAGATGGGCTGTCCCCAGAACTGCGTGAGCAGTTTGCTCTGGATTTTTATGTGCTTCACATATTGCGTGTCGCCGGGCGGAAGCGGCGTGGCAATTTTGTGGTCAAGATTCAAGCGGATTTCATATCCCGTAAGCGGATCAAGATGGAAATGGCCGGCTTCACTATAAAAATTTCCCGGAGACTTGTTAAATTGCTGCCCTTCCCACTGGTCCATGTGCGCGAAGATGGTGTGCCCGTCAGAGCGCTGGAAACGCGTGTACACATTGAACAGCGCCTGCACGTAATAGTCGCCTGCCGGGAGTTCACGCACAGACTTCAGCGGAAAGCCCAGCGCCAGCGCGTCAACGGTGGCGGTGCCTCCGGGCTGCAGACCGTCAATGTCGGCGGCCAGCAGCTCGGTTTTTGAGCGCCATCCGCCTACCTGCAAGCGCGGCTCAGGATCATTGGCCCGGGCGATGATCACAAAGAGCCGTCCCATGATTGTCTGGGGCTGGTTCGCCGGCAAAGTGACTTTAAAAGTGATACTGGATGCGTCCGCTGACGCCGAAAAAGCAAGACTCAGAAGAAGGCCGGCAAGCAAGGACTTAATCCAACGTTGGGCAAGGTTCATGTTTTCTCCGTAAACTGAAGAAAGTATACGGTGAGCGGGAATTTTTCGGCGAAAATCCCTGCTTTTGCGGGCAAAAAATGCATCTATCTCAAGGCAATCTAATGCCACGATTTTTGCAGACGGATTGTAGCGTTGCCACTATAATAGTCCGGCTGTGCGAGGTGCCCCATTCGTAAAATATTTCATCAAGATCTGCCGCGCGAAAGATACAAATGTGACGCGGCCATTGTCTGGTGTTTTGACAATCGCTTTGAACTCGCACTGAATAAGCTGATCAAGCGCATTGGCTTGCTCCATCCTGACCGCATCCGCGTTGCTGGCGGAGCCAAGTGCCTGACCGGGCAAGACCGCGAGACCGACCGCCTGTTTGTGCTGGAACAGATACAGAAATCGATCCGGCTGCACGAAACGGCGACCGTATTCCTGATGCTCCACTCTGACTGCGGCGCTTATGGCGGGTTGGCAGCCTTTGACAATGACGCCGCCAAGGAAGCGGAAGCTCTGCGGCTGGAACTGCACCGCGCCATGGATTTTCTGGAAATGAATATCCCAGGCGTTCAAGTGCGGGGATTTTTTGTGGATTTTGAAGGCGTTTGGGAGGCCGATATCGACTCTTCCAAGGGCATGACGGCCTGAATTACCACGGAGAAGTGAAATGTTTCACGGTGCCCAGTGTGAATATCGCTGGCTGGAGACTTCAGCCCATGAAATTTATGACGTGCTGCAGGTGTGCCCGGACGTGGCCACCAACAAAAACCTGGTCATAACCTCTTTTGACTCCGATCCCATCCAGCCTACGTCTGATGAAATGCAGCGCGGCTGGCGCGTCTCCGGCAGCTCCGTACACATCCCACTGGGCAGCAGCATTTCTTCCATTCCGTTTGAGGTCTTTGACGAGTGGTACATCTTCTCTGGCGACGCGCCTGCTCCGGAAAAAGACTACAAAATTTTTGTAAAGCATGACTGGTTCACGCTTGGCCCAGCGCAGGCTTTGTACTCGCGCAATGGAAATGCCTTTGACTTAAAGCGCATGCAGCGCTGGTTCTGGCAGGAGATGGAACAGCTCCAGCCGGAATCCTATCTGGGCCGTGGCAGCCGCCTGAAATTTGTTACCCGCAATGCTGACCACTTCAACCTTGTGCTGCGCGGCTTAGGCTCCATTGCCAAGATGCGCGCACGCGCCGCCCAGGCTCCGGCCTAAACGCCCGGTTCCCTTCTGCAACTGGCGAACGATATACTTCCATCCTGATGGCCAATATTCTCTATGGCGTAAACGGCGAAGGCTCTGGCCACTCTACTCGCGCCAAAGATGTGATCGCGCATCTGCAAAAACAAGGACACACTTTGCACGTGGTCTCCTTTGACCGCGGCATGCGCAACCTGCGCGAGAGCGTTCCGGTGACGGAAATTTTCGGCTTCCGGCTGACGTATATCAATAATCGCGTGCGATACAAGCGCACGCTGGCCAGCAATCTGATCAAAGCGCCGCAGGCAGCGCGCAGCCTGAAGAAACTTTCGCGGCTGGTGGAAGAAAATAATATCGATCTGGTCATCACGGATTTTGAGCCGATGAGCTGCCACGTGGGCCATCACAAAGATCTGCCGATCATCGCCATCGACAACCAGCACGCCATTACCAACACCACCGTTTCCATGCCGAGTGGTTACAAGCGCGATGTGGCCGCCGTGAAAATGGTGACGCGTATGATGACGCCGCATGCAGACGCCTATCTGGTGCTTTCGTTTTTTCCAGCACCCAGCAGGCGCCGCAATACGTTTGTGTTTCCGCCGCTGCTGCGGCAGGAGATTCTTTCTGCCAAGGCCTCTTCCGAATCTAAGACGGGCGAGCATGTTTTGGTCTATGTAACTTCGCCGTCAAAAGAGCTGGCCGCGCTGCTGAAGCAAGTTCGCTGCAAATTTATTGCGTATGGCTTTGGCATTGAAGGCCAGCAAGATAATGTGCTCTTCAAAAAGCCGAGCATGGACGGATTTCTGCACGACCTGGTGAACGCCAAAGCAGTAGTGGCGAATGCCGGCTTCTCACTGGTGAGTGAAGCGCTCTATCTGGGCAAGCCGTATCTGGCCGTGCCGGTGCAAAATCAGTTTGAGCAGACCTTCAATGCATATCACATAGACAAGCTGGGTTATGGCGCGTGGTGGGAAGAGCTGAGCAAAGAGAAAATCGAGTCATTTCTTTTTAACTTGTCTCAGTATGCTGAAAATTTGCGAGCTTATCCGCGCGCAGGCAATGATGCGCTGCTTGCCAAACTGGATGAATTGATCCGCACACTTCCCAAGCACGGAGCCGAAACCAATGCCTGAATCTGAAGAGTACGAGCTGGAAGTCGCCGGAGAAGAGGCGTTGGATCTCGCCGGGCCGGAAGAAGCGCCGCAGCCTACCGTATTTTTTGAAGCTGCGATTATTGCCGGCCTGGCCATGGCGGTGCTGGCTCTGTTTCTTTTCGGATGGCTAGGTACGGAGATGCTTCGCGGTGAAACTCAGCATTTTGACGCGACGGTGCGCGGCTGGGTGCACGGGTTCTCTTCTCCAACAATGGATCGCGTGATGACTGGCGTTTCGCTGCTGGGCTACAACGCTCTTATCCTTGAAGCACTCATTGCGATTGCAGTATTCGCGTGGCTGCGCTGGCGGCGTGCCATTGCCTGGCTGATCATTGCCGTGGTCGGGGCACTCGCTTTGGATGAGGCGCTCAAATATGCGTACCATCGCACGCGTCCCACAGCGTTTTATGGCGTGGCTCCGCATACATACAGTTTTCCCAGCGGACACGCGTTGTGCTCATTTTGTTTTTATGGCGTGCTTGCTGGGTTGTTGAGCGCGCGCACCAAAGCTCTTTCATGGCGCATATTGATTTGGACTGTCGCCGCTATTCTTGTGATAGCGATTGGGCTTTCACGGATTTATCTGGGGGTACATTATCCCAGCGATGTTCTGGGTGGCTATCTGGCAGCGGCGGTCTGGACAGGTGCAGTCGTTGTGCTGGACCATGTGCGCAAGGTGCGGAGTCGGAAAAGCTAATCTTCACCACGGAGACACGGAGAAAAGCCGGCGTGGGCTTGCCCGAATTTCAAAATTGGCATTGGAAATCAAGCTGAAAATCGGGCTATTGGAAAATTCACTGAAAGCCTGGGAAGCTATGAACGCCGAAAGGGACGCAGGCTCCGAGCTGTTTCCTGATGCGAGACTTTTTTATCTGAGCGTTGCGTGGAAATTTCCTTCAGGACGCTCAGCCGCCAGGCGCACCAAACGCCTTGATTCGCGCGGCGGACAGGTTGATTCATAGTCCATGAATTGGCGGATTACTTTGCGCGCATCTTTGTATCCCTGCACGATAATGGGGCTGACGATTTCGCTGTCAAAATCCAGGGCGGCGGCTTCCAGCGGTTTTTCCGGCGCGATGTTGAAGAACTTCACAAAGCGATAGCGCTGCTTGCCAATCTCCAACTCCAACTGCTCCGGCTTCACGCCCATCTCGCCGGCATAGACGGTACACAAGCGATTGATGTTGGTGAGCAGCGCGATATCGGACTTGAAGTTTTTTGAAATCAGAATGTCTACGGCGTGAACGCCTACGTCTAGAAAAGTTTTGATGGGGCCAGTCTGGTCATCGCCTTCGAGCGGCGCAATCAGGACGAGAAAGAGCACGTCTGCGCCCAGACGCAGCGCGGGCAGAACGGGCTGGTTGGTCATGATGCCGCCGTCTGTCCAGAGGCGGCCTTCCATGTCCACGGCTTCATAGGCAAATGTGTAAGACGAAGAAGCCACGGCAGCCAGCACCAGATCTTGCGGCTGCTCCATTTCTCTTTTCACAAATTCCTGATGCACGCCGGGATCAGCCAGCAGAGTTTCTACAGAAGCGTTAGAAAAGAAGCGGGCAGAGCCGCGCTGAATGTCAGTGGCGGTCATGACCACGCGGATCTCTGAATTGCGCAGCCGCTCTTCTGGAATGCGGGCCCGCAGAAACTTTATGCGATCAAAATTTGGGAAGAGTCCGGTACGCAGCGGCATGCGCAAGAAGCGATGGCTGAGTCTGCTGAGCGGGTCCTGCAGCAAACGATAGAGACCAAGCACGACAAAAATCGCCGCCAACATAGGCACGTGCGTGCTTAACTCAAAAGCGGCGCGGCCTTCCAGCGGCAGGTGAATATAGGTGAAACCGAGAAAGAAAACCAGGAAGCCCCACACCAGAATGTTGGCGCCGATGGAAACCCAGGTCTTGCGCCAGTCGGGCTCCCAGGCGCGTCCGCGGACGAATTTCATGATCACGTAACCGACATAGGAAAGCTTGTCAGAGAACATCAAAATGGAAATGCCGGCGACGCCTAACGCCAGCCACGTCACTTTAGGATGGTGCGCGTGCAGGAAGATGCCGTGTTCCTGCAGCCATTGCCAGATAAAATTGCCGATGCCAGCGGAAGCTGCCACCAGTCCGGCGAGCAGAAAGATATAGCGCGACCAGTCAATGCCCAGCGTGGCGGGAGTGAGTTCCATCCATGCATCGACCAGCGGCTCGGCGCGGCCGATCAGCCCTTCAGAATGTGCGGCGTAAGAAGCGGCATTGATGCTGCCAACGGAGGTGGCCGCAATTACGTGAGTGGGAACTTCAGCGTCCTGGAAAGCCATGAGCACGCCAGCTTCATAGGAGCCGCGTGCGCCGCCCCCAGAGAGCACTACGCCCACGCGCGAGGAAAATACGGGCATAGCCCCGGCGGCTGCGATCTGCGCGCGAAATTCCTGGCGTAGAATGTCCAGTTCCGCAAGGGCTGCGGTGCTTCGTACTTTGCTAGTGTTTATAGCCATGCAACAGGCACAGCATATCCCAGCTCCAGGTGAAAACCTAACCACAACGGTGCCCTGGACTTGTCAGGAAAGGCACACAAACCCATGGCCCTACGATTGCCATTTACGGCTAAAGAAAAAGGCCCGCCAGACGAAGCCAGCGGGCCAAAAAGAACAACATACCAGAGGTCAAGAACCCTAAAGGCCGTTAAAACCTGAAGGTCGTTAGAACCTGAAAGTCAGGCCAAAGCGAACCAGGCGGTTACCCAGAGCATTGCCGAGCACGTCATTGGTCACGCTGGGATCGGCAAAACCTACTCCCGGCTGCTGCAGTGATTTTGCAATGCCTGCGTCCTCAATGACTGGATCAATGCTCTGGAAATTGGCATGGTTGAATATGTTCTGGAACGTGGCGCTGAATTCCAGGTTGGCGCGTTCGTTGATTTTCATGTTTTTAAACAAAGCCAGATTGGCGATGTTGCTGGGCGCATCCTGAGAGAGGTTGCGCGCGCCCCCAAAGGGCGTGCCGAAAACGCTCTCTGCTGTTGCGGCGTTGATGATATAGCGGACCTGGCTGTTCGTGACCGGAGTGACCTGCGGGGTCGCGGCATTCAGGTTGTTCAGGCTGAGGAGTGTGGTGGGTGAAACGCTGGTAATACCAGCGTCACCGGCATAGATTCCCACCTGGCTGGCAGGCGCATTTACGTTGCCCACAAATGGCCGGGCCACATCGACGCCGACATTGGCTGCGACGAATGCTGAGTCAAAGTTGTCGCTGGCCGATGTCTGTAATGCTTCCTCTCCAGCCTGAAATGGCGTGTAACGCTGGCCGGTAGCCCAGACGTAATTAGCGGACACAGCCCATCCTCCCAGGGTATGACCCAGGAAGCCATGCTGGCCTTTGAAGAAGGGAATCTGTTCGGTAGCCACAACAGAGAACTGGTGTGGGAAATCGAGTCCGGAATAGGAGTATTCTCCGGCGCCGGTGTTGAACGGATTTTGGGCGAAGGCCAGCGTGTTGCCGGCTGCGCCGGAGCTGAAGATTTCGCTTACGTTATCGAGCGTGCGGCTGTAGGTATAAGCAAAACGTACGCCAAGCTGGTGAAACAGGTTGTTCGCGCGGAATTCGGTTTGCAATCCGTTGTAGTTGGAGTAGCCGCCGTTGTTACGTTCCAACACTATGCCTTGTGAGCAATCTACTCTTCCCGTGGCAGGGTTTGAGGTCTGGCCGGGGCCGAGCAGAATCTGTGAATTGGTGCAACCGGTGAGTCCCGCAGGCGCGGTGGAGTTGCCGGTTACGATTGGATTGCCATCGACTGTCTGGAACAGGTTATAAGCGTGGTTGCCAACATAACGGACTTCCAATGCTGAATTCCGGGTAAGCTCGCGCTCAAAACCAAAATTCCAGCTATTTACTTTGTCCGGACCAAAATTGTTGGAGACGGTGGTTTCAACATTGGTGCGCGGATCAAATACTCCACTCTGCAACTGCGGCGCCAATTCTGCGCGGATGGCCGGGCCAAACGGCTGCGCCGGCACAATCATGTTGGCGGTGATCTGCGAACCCGTAAAGGTATTCAGGAAAACCACGGGCGCAGAGTTAGCGATATTGGAATAGATGTTGTAGTACGGCGGATCATAGAGCAAGCGGTAACCGCCGCGGAAAACGGTTTTGCCGTTGCCGGTGAGGAAATTTCCCCAGTGTGGCGTGTAAGCAAAGCCCACGCTCGGGCCAAAGCTGGTGGTTGGTGTATCCAGTTTGGGGGAGGTGCGCGCAGCCAGGGGAATGTCAGGGCGCCACAGTGCGGTCGTGGGATCGCTCTCGCGCTGCGTCGTCAAATCATTAAACAGGTTTGCCGGCTGTCCGTAATAGGTCCACGTGATGCCGAGGTTGAGAGTAAGGTTCTGGCTGAGCTTCCAGTCATCACCGGCATACAGGAAGGTGTCATGCTCGCGGAAATCGAGCGTGGGCGTTCCATCGGCAATGCGCACGCGGTTTGGTGTGTTCGCCGCGAATGATTCCCAGTCAGCAAAGCGAAACGCGCCGTTCAGGTTCGGGAGGAACGTGCTGGGCGAACGCTGGTAGGTATAGTTCGCTCCGAACTTGAATGTGTGCTTGCCTTTGACCCAGTTGAGATTGTCCTGACCCTGCCAGGTGTTTACAATGCGGCCCTCAGGGAACGCGCCGTTCACGCCAAACGGTTGCAGCGTGGGATCATTGAAGGTTACGCGGGTAAGCGCCTGATCCACGCCGCCTACGTTTGGAATAGTTCCCAGCGTGTTGGAGGCAAAGGTAACATTCAGGCGGTTAAAGCCAACGCGCAACTCATTCACTACCCGCGAGGAAAAGTTATGCGTGTCACCAATCAGGATGGCCTGGCTCAGGGCCGGCACGTTGACGGGAAGTCCGGCAGCAGCATCGCCAGCGCTTCCATCGATATTGAACGTGTTGCCGCGATTGAATAGATACCGCGCCATGATGGAATCTGATCCCGCCTGCCAATCAAAGCGATTGACCCAGTTGAAGTTGTGCGTATGCGTGGGCAAGGTACGCTCCACGCCGCCTTCTTCGACACCAGGGCACAGCGGATCGTTATTAAGAAAAGTTCCGAAAGGAGTAGGGCTGCCCGCGGAGACTCCATAAGCACCAAAGGTTTTAATAGCCGCGAGACTCTGGCTGTTAGGGAAACAGGCCGTGAGTGTGGCCAGGCCGGCAGGCGTCGGCACTGATCCTGCGCTGGTATAGAGGGTGTTTTGCGAGATAAGTTCCTGGTCGAAGCCACCAAAGAAAAATGCTTTGTTCTTGACGATGGGACCGCCAATGGTGAAGCCGCCAAATTCGTCATTAGCGCGCGGAATGTTTGTAAGAGGATTGCCGTTGGCGTCAGTATCAAAGCGGCGCTGGAAGCTGGTCATGGAGTTGAGCGCGGTATTGTTTTCATGCTCATAAACGCTGCCATGCCATGCGTTGGATCCGGATTTAGTAATAATGTTTACCACCGAGCCGGCATTGCGTCCGTACTCCGGACCAAACTGGTTGGTGATGAGAATGTATTGCTGAACAAACTCGGTATCGGCTACGAAAAGTCCAGGGCCGCCTACGCTGTTGTCATTATTGTTCTGACCGTCAATCTGCTGGTCATTGTTGCGGCCGCGCAGACCGTTCACGGAGAAGCCGGAGCCGCCGTTGGCGTTGGAGAATCCATTATCGCGCGCGGAGGAGACACCGGGGACGAAGAGCGCCAGATTGTCCAGACCCTGGTTTTCCGTGAGGCCGGCAAAAGTAGAGAGCTGGGTGCCTTCAAAGGTATTGGTGATCTGTGACTGAGTGGACTCAATCAGCGGAGTTTCAGCAGTAACCTCCACCGCCGTGCTGACTTCACCCACGGTCAGGGCAATGGAACCCAGTCCGCTGTCACGTCCGGCCGCCACCTCAACATTATTCTGTCTTGTGGTCTTGAAGCCCGGGGCCGTGATTTCAATTTTGTAGTCTCCAACCGGAATCAGGTTGAAGTGGAATAATCCGGAAGAATCAGTGGTTGTGACAAGAACGACATTGGTGGCGTTATTCGTTGCCTTCACGCTGGCCCTGGAAACAACGGCCCCCTGTTGGTCAATGACGGTGCCAGAGATGGAACCTTTCACAACCTGGGCCAGGGATGAAATTGAACAGAGCAATGCCATGGTAAGGATTGCTAATAAGAATGGTTGTATTGAAAATCTTTTAATTGAAAACCATTGAACAGAACGGTAGTGGTGATTGTTCATTTACTTCTCCTATGAATGCTGCGCACAAACTTATTCACGCACAGCGTTGCCTTGATAAAAGCAATTGCTGTTCCAAGGGCGATGATTTTGAGAAGTGAAAGGCTTGCCTGTGACGAGCCGCAAAACAAGTGGGACGAGCAGTTGGAGAGAGGTGTCCGGTTGGGTGATTATGGAAAGTGCGCGAAAGCCGCATTTTAAGCTGAAAATGTGATGAGACACATACATACTTTCATTTTTGGAAAACTACCGACGGAAAACATATGCATTATTGGAACTAAAAGACATGAGCGCTTAACTAATAATCCTTTAGTTTTTTAGATCGCAAAAATATCTAAAAAAATCCCACGAAAAAACTATGACGAATTTTTCTTCTGTCCGTCTAACCGAGGAAAGATCGCGTGCAAGAAATGTGTGCCAACACCGCGAACTAAATCATTTGTAGCCAAATATTCTGGACCCAGGTGCAAGAGTATGAGCGCAGTAGAAAATGTAGTTACAAGCGGAAGGTTACCCATCAAAGACAGCGGGCGGACGGTTTTTGTCTCGCTGGATGAGGTGGAATATTTTGAAGCATCAGGAAACTATGTGCGCGTGCATGCCGGCGCAGCGCACTATCGCGTGCGAGAGAAGCTGAGCACGTTTGCGGCAAAACTGCCGGAGCGGGACTTTGTGCAGATACACCGCTCGGTGATCGTGAACAGAAACCGCATTCACGAACTGCGGAGATCGTTCAGCGGCAAGTATCTGGTGACGCTGGTTTCAGGCCAGCAGGTAACGCTGAGCCGCAGCCATCGCCAGCAGCTCTCTGCCTTGAAGGAACCTTACTAAACGGCGGATTTTTTTGCGAAGATTTGCAGAGCACGGTCCTGGCAAGCCCATCCCCCATCAGCTTGCGCATGAAAAAGGCGCGCCCTAAAAAGAGCGCGCCTGATTTTTTTTGTTGTCTCTGCTTTACTTGGAGCCGGAAGCTTCTTTCGCCTTGGCTTCATGGAATGCTTCCCTTACATCCGTCAAAAACAGGTTGGAGTTGTTGTTGTGCGGGCCGTTGCCCTTCAGGATTTCATTGAACGGCACGGGCTTCTCATAATATGCGCGGGTGGAATCGTCATCTGGTTTAACCGCGGCGCCGCTTAGATCGATGCCTGCGAAAAGACCTTTGGTGCGCGAATACACAAGGATCTTATTTTTCATCTTCCAGTCAGTGCTGGCCTGAGCTTCACGGCCGATGGGGCCGCCGGCTACTCCGGCTTCCGCACCCAGCTTGAATTGCGAAGTCAGCAACTCGTTCATGCCTGGATCGCCCACGAAGACCATGACCAGATCAACGGACTCAAGTCCTATCTGCGCTCCCCAGGTTCCACCGGTGATGGCGAAGAACGCGGGCTGGCTCCATCCGTTGCCGGTGCGGCAGGTGGCAACGCCGCGGCCATGATTGGCGCCGAAGACGAATCCGCCCTTGACCATGTCAGGCACAACAGCCACGCACTTGGCGCTGGCCAGAACTTCTGACGGCACGGCATTGTCTGGTGCGTTCATAAGTTGTTTGAGGTTTTCACCGGAATCGCGCAGGCGTTGAATGATCTGCGCCTGTTCTCCATAGACGGTCTTGCCTGACGCTGTGGTGGCTACGTGGTGCTCTGAACATCCGCCCAAGGCGAACATGAGCGGGGCTGCTATGACTACCGCAAGAAATGGCTTCATTGTTGTTTCCCTCCTGATTTGGCGGGGGTCGATTACCACGGCACTCAAGCAAACTTCAAAATGGAAGGCTGTACGCCTGCCGCTTGATGGATAAAAGAGCCTGGAAGAACCGCTAAGGTGTTTCGATAGTGAATACCGCCCCGGTTACCATCTATGACGTTGCGCGGCGGTGGCAAGTTGTCTCGCCGCGTTTTACTCTCTG
Source organism: Candidatus Angelobacter sp. (assembly GCA_036502105.1). Taxonomy (GTDB): domain Bacteria; phylum Acidobacteriota; class Terriglobia; order Terriglobales; family Acidobacteriaceae; genus Angelobacter. Next base: position 13,118 of record DASXZE010000261.1, read on the forward strand.
CCGTGAGAGTTGCTGCTTGCAAGTAGCTGGTCTTATCGAAGCGATGTGAGAAGCTGGAGTGAGTAGACGATTTTGGATTTGCGATTTGTTATCTGGCCTTTGCGATCTGGCACAGGGGCAACTCGGAATTCTCTGTTGGAATCTGAAGCAAGCAATCGAGGTGATTTATGAAATCCAGATTCCTGCTCGCAATGTTTGTGGCATTCGTTCTTTCCGTTGGCGCGTTTGCCCAGAGCGACAGCGGCGTTAAACAAGATACAAAAGACGCTGCTCACTCCACCGGCCAGGCGGCCAAGAAAACCGGCCACAAGGTGAAAAAGGGAACAAAGAAAGCCGTGAACAAGAGCGCCAACGCAACGCGCAAAGGCTCAGAAAAAGTGGAAGACAAGACTGATCCGAAATAAGGCGGCCCGTTCATAAACGGCCTGGCAGCGCAAAATAACAGCCTATAAAACGGGTATTTGGGTTGACGGTGTATGGTTATCGGACTTAATATCCGTTTAGCCGCCTTCGTCCCGTGGATCCCTCATGCATAAACTTGCAAAAAGTACGGTACGGAAACCCGTTTCCGGCGAAGTTGTGATTCCAGACAAGCTCTATTTCCGCATTGGCGAGGTCAGCCGCCTGTGCAGCCTGCCGAGCTATGTGCTGCGCTTCTGGGAAACTGAGTTTTCCCAGCTTAAGCCCACCAAGAGCGGCACCGGCCAGCGCATGTATCGCAAGATAGATGTGGAGAACGTGCTGCGCGTGAAGAAACTCCTATACGATCAGGGCTTTACCATTGCGGGCGCGCGCCAGCAGCTTAAAGCAGAGGTGAAGCGGAAGCAGTCACCGTTGCCGTTTGCCGTCCCTGCCCCGGAGAAGACGGAGTTGAAGCAAGTGCGTCAGGGACTCAGGGAGATACTGGGCATCCTGAAAGCGGCCCGGTAAGCTTCCTTAATCTGCACTTTTTTGCGGCTTTTTCTAATGGCTGTAACTGCATTTTGGCTTAAAAGCTGGCCATCTGGGCAGTGACTTAAGATTTTCCGGAACCCAGGAAAGCTGATCCGCATCCAAAAAAGTGTCTATAATAATCAAATAGCTCACCTTACTGGCGTTCTTTCGTCTTTATAAGGATATAAAGGTCGGTTCCGATGTCAAAAAAGATCCAAGTTATTATCCTGACCAGCTCCATGTTGATCATTGCTTTTGTCCTGATTGGCAGCCTGGGCGTACACGCGTCCGGCGTCAGCAGCAACGGTGACGTAACCCTTAAACATATTGGCGTTTACAGTGAAGTGCTGTACCGCGTGCGCTCTGAATACGTGGAAGAGCCAAACATGAGTGCCGTAACCAACGGCGCACTGCATGGACTGCTGGAATCACTGGACGCTGATTCAAGCTACCTGACGCCTTCTGAATACAAAGATTTCAAGCAGAAGAAGGGTGAAGGCAAGGCGGGGATTGGCGCGACGGTTTCCAAACGGTTTGGTTACGCCGCCATTATTTCGGTGATCCCTGGCGGCCCGGCGGACAAAGCCGGCCTGGGTGCAGGCGACATTATTGAAACAGTGGAGGGCCTGAGCACGCACGATATTTCTCTGGCCGCGGTAAAGAACCACCTGGTGGGCGAACCGGGATCGCGGCTGGAACTCACCATTATCCGCACACGCAAGATTGAGCCGCAGAAAGCCACGATTGTTCGTGAAGTGGAAAATCTGCCCGCAGTTACAGAACAGCTGACGGCGGACAACATTGGCATTATCAAAGCCCAGGTACTGACCAAGGGCAAGGCCAATGAGATCGCCGAGAAGGTGAAGTCGCTGCAGAAAAAAGGCGCAAAGAAACTGGTGCTTGATCTGCGCTACAACTCTGAAGGCAATGAAGAAGAGGGCGTAGCGGTGGCCAATCTTTTTCTGGGCAAAGGAACGATTGGAACGCTGCAGGGCCAGAAATATGACAAGGTGACCTACACCGCTGATCCGCAGAAAAAGATTACTGACCTGCCTTTGGCAGTGGTGGTCAATCGCGGAACAGCCGGCGCTGCGGAGCTGGTGGCCGCCGCCATCCTGGACAACACCCGCGGCGACGTGGTGGGCGACAAAACTTTTGGCGAAGGCTCGGTACAAAAGCTGATTGAAGTGCCAGATGGCGCGGCGCTGATTTTGTCAGTGGCCAAGTACTACACGTCCAACGGAAAAGTAATTCAGGATACGGGAGTCACGCCGAATGTGCTGGTGGCATCGAGCGATGATATTGCCGTGGTTTCCGATGACGACGACAGCACTACTACAGAAGAGCCGCAGAAAGTTCAGCCAAAAGAAGACGACCAGTTGAAGCGCGCGATTGAAGTGCTGAAAAACAAAAAAAGCTAAGAGATAGATTTTCATCGACAAGAGGCGCGCCTATGCGGGGCGCTTTTTGTTTTGTGCTGGCTATTCAGGAGCGAGCTTTTCTGGGAGCAGGTTTTCTAGAACCGGCTTTTCTAGAATCATCCAAGGTACGGTTACTAAATTCCGTGGTCCGTTGGCATAGCGATTTGGCCGCTGAACCGTGCTATTCTGGCCTTGCTCTAACCTCCTCGCCAATGACGCCTCCTGTAGTGCTTCCGGAACCAAAAGTAGCGAGAAAACCGCTGGCGTGGCGGCTTGTTTTTGGCATGCTGGTGCTGGCTGCGGCGTTTCTGGGGACCGTGGTGGGGCTGCTGATTGTTTATTCCACTGACCTTCCGCAGATCAATGAATTAGAGCGTTACCGGCCCAGCACGATCACTGAACTTTATGACGATCATGGCAGGCAAATTGGATCGTTTGCCCTGCAGCGCCGCGTGCTGGCTACGTATGACGACCTGCCGAAAGTCCTGCGCGACGCGATTCTCTCCACGGAAGACAAAACATTTGAGACGCACTGGGGCATTAATTTCTGGCGCGTGCTGGGCGCGACGTATCGTGACGTGACTTCCAACGCGCGCGCGCAGGGTGCTTCCACCTTGACCATGCAGCTCTCGCGGAATTTGTTTCTTTCTCCGGAGAGGCACTTCAGCCGCAAGGTGCAGGAAGCGATTCTGGCTTTGCAGATTGAGCGCCGCTTTACCAAGCAGCAGATCTTTACCATGTATTGCAACCAGATCTTTCTGGGGCACGGCGTCTATGGCTTTGAAGCCGGGGCGCAATACTACTTCAACAAGCCAGCCAAGGAGTTGAAGCTGGAAGAAGCAGCGCTGCTGGCGGGATTGCCGAAAGCGCCGGTCTCTTATTCACCTATTAATTTTCCTGACCGGTCGCTGAAGCGGCGCAATCTGGTCATCAATAACATGCTGGAAGATGGCAAGATCACGGCCGAAGAAGCCGGCAAGGCCAAGACCACGCCGTTGCATTTGAACGTGCAGCCAGATATTTCACCGGCGCCGAACTTTGTGGAAGAGGTGCGGCGATATCTGGAAAAAAAATACGGCACCGACCAGGTGCATGAAGGCGGGCTGCGCGTTTATACGTCACTTGATCTGGACCTGCAAAAAAGCGCGGCGCAGGCGCTGCTGGACGGGCTGGCCGTGTATGAACGCAGGCATGGCTGGAAAGGCCTGCTGAAAAATGTGGTGCAGAATGGCGAGCCGCTCAGCAAATATCAGGACCCGGACTGGCAAAGGCCGGCGGCGGTTGGCAGCTACATACATGCGGTGGTGGTGGATGTTGGATTGCAATTTTGCAAGATCAAGCTAGGCCGCTACAGCGCAACGATTGGCCCGGCTGAGCTGGCCTGGACTGGACACAAGCAGCCGAAAAATATGCTGACCGCGGGCGATATTGTTTACGTAAAAATTCTTGCGCTTAACCCGGACGGCTCAGCCAGGGTTTCCCTGGAACAGGATTCCGGCGTGCAGGGAGCGCTGCTGGCCATTGACAACGCTACGGGCGATGTTAAGGCCATGGTGGGTGGTCGCGATTACGAGCAATCGAAGTTCAATCGCGCGACCCAGGCGGAGCGCCAAGTGGGATCGTCATTCAAGCCGTTTGTTTATACCGCTGCCATCGATCTGGGCGCAGAGCCGGACGACATGATTCTGGACGCACCTACAACTTTCAACAGCTCTGGCGTTGCCTACACGCCGCATAACTTTGATCACAAATTTGAAGGCAACATCACGCTGCGGCATGCGCTGGCTGAGTCGCGCAATATTCCGGCGGTAAAGCTGGCGCAGAAAGTTGGCATGCCTATGGTGGCTGAATATGCGCGGCGTTTCGGCATCACGTCACCGATCCTGCCGTTTTTGCCGGTGGCATTGGGCGCATCTGACCTGACGCTGTATGAGGAGACATCGGCCTACACGGTTTTCCCGAATGACGGCTTGCGGATTGAACCGCGTTACATACGCAAAGTGACGGACTACGAAGGGCACGTGCTGGAAGAAGATTTCCCTGAGGCGAAAGATGTAACGAGCCAGCGCACCGCGCGCACCATGGTTTCGCTGCTCGAGGGCGTGGTGACGCACGGAACGGCGATGAGCGCGAAGAAGTTGAACCATCCGGTGGCGGGCAAGACCGGCACCACAAATGACTACACGGACGCGTGGTTTATTGGCTTCACGCCGAGCGTGACCTGCGGCGTGTGGGTGGGCTTTGACGAAAAGAAAAATCTGGGCAACAACGAAACCGGAGGCCACACGGCGCTGCCGATCTGGATAGATTTTATGCGCGCGGTGATTGCCGATCCGGCAAGAAAAAATGAGGCGTTTCTGCCCGAGGCGAGTAACAAAACAAAACTGACGACGGTGAAGCGCACCGCCATGACTCCGCCCAGCCATCCCGATGACACGGAGGCACACTAGGTGCTGAAGAAAATTATCCAATATTTTTTTCTGGGCCTTGTGCTGATCCTGGTGTTTCTTTCATCGGCGCTGCTGGCCATGCGGTTTGCCATCCAAGGGCGCGAGGTGCGCGTACCCAGGCTCACGGGACTTACTACGGCAGAGGCTGAACGCATTGCCAATCCTGATGGGCTGGTGCTCTCAGTGGAAAGCCGCTTCTACAACGCGACCGTGCCGGAAGGGAAAATTGTTTCGCAATCGCCTGAACAGAATGCCACGGTGCGTCGAGGATGGAAGATTCGCGTGGCAGAAAGCCTGGGACCACAGCGTGCTGCGGTTCCTAACCTGATTGGTCAGAGCCAGCATGCGGCGGGCATCAACATTAGCAGGCGCAGTCTGGAGATTGGAACAGTGGGGTCCATCCATTTGCCCGGCGCGCAACCGGAGATAGTTGTGGCGCAAAGTCCGCCGGCGGAGGCGACAGAAGTTACGTCGCCTAAAGTGGGGCTGATACTTTCTGCGGCTGACAACGGACAGCGCTATGTGATGCCGAGTTTTTTAGGAAGGTCTGTGGCTGAAGCGACCGACGCGGTGCAAAAAGCCGGACTCACGATGGGTAAAGTGCATGTGAGCGATGCTGGAATTGGAGCAGCCGGGGCGATTGTGCATCAGTCACCGCCAGCGGGGCAGCGAGTTGCGGCGGGGGCCGTGGTTAGTTTTGAGGTGAAGCGATAAGAGTTTTACCACAGAGGACACAGAGGGCACGGAGAAAAATTAGTTGCTTCTTGTTGGCTGTACACAAAACTCATCATCGGAATTTTGAAAAAGTACGAAACTAACCCCGCCTTACTCTGTGTTCCTCCGTGCGCTCTGTGGTTAAAGCTTTTGCACGACGGCAGCAAAGAACCCATCGCACGGTTGTACGCCGGGAATTGTGCGCAGGAAATTTCCGGAGATAAGCGAGTCGATATCCTTCCATACTAAATCTCCTGATTGCTGCAGGCGGGTCAGCTCTTCTTTAATGGGAACAATCTGAAAATCCTTTATGTCTTGCAGGCAGGCGTTCACGACTTGTTCGTTTTCTTCCGGCTCAAGCGAGCAGGTTGAATACACGAGCTTGCCGTTGGGACGCACATAGTTCATGGCAGCGCGGAGAATTGCGATCTGGCGCGCTTGCAGATCAACGAGGTCTTCTGGCTTGAGCTTCCATTTGATTTCAGGATTGCGCGCGAGGGTTCCGGTGCCGGAGCACGGGACGTCGGCGAGGACGCGGTCGAATTCTGCCTGATACGGAAGGTTGAGCGCGTCTGCGGTGACGACCTGGACGTTTGGCTGCGGCGCAAGTTTGCGCAGGAGTTCGGCACGGTGCGGATGCAGTTCAGTAGCAATGATCTCTGCTGTGGGCTGGCGTGTGGCAATGGCGGCAGTCTTGCTGCCGGGAGCGGCGCAGCAGTCGAGAATGCGGTGACCGTCGCCCATGCCTATTCCAACGAGAGCGGCTACTAGTTGCGAGCCTTCGTCCTGGATGGAAATTTTGTGGTCAAGAACTGCTGCGCTTAGATCTCCGCCGGTTACTGTGCGCGCATTTTTCAACAGCGCTCCGGGTGCAAGTTGAATACCTTGTTCGGTAAGAACGGTTTCGTCTTCTGGGCTGTTCAGGCGCAACGTGGTGGCGGGAATGCGCTGATCGTATTCGCAGACGGATTTTGTATTGGCGTTGCCAAGATTTTCTATCCATCGTTCGACCAGCCATTTGGGATGGGCCAGCGCGGATGAGAGATAGGCGATACCTGCTGAAGTGCTGGCTTGGGGATCGTACGCGGCGGATTTTACTTTGCGCATGACCGCGTTGACCAGACCAGCAGCGGAAAACTTTTTGGCGTGCTTCACCAGCTCAACTGTTTCGTTTACAGAAGCGTGCGCGGGAATTTTGCTGAGGAATTGTTTCTGGTAAACCCCCATGCGCAGGGCGATGAGAACTTCAAGATCGAGTTTGCGGAATGGCGTGAAGCTGAGACGGGCAATGGCTTCGTCGAGCACGGAGCGCCAGCGCAGGACACCCATGACGATCTCGGTGGCAAGGTTGCGGTCGAGTGGGGAGAGATTATCGAGGATGGATGAGTGCAGGAGCTCGTCGGCGTATGAGGATTCGCGGTCAACGCGGAGAAGAATGTTGAAAGCTGCGAGGCGGGCTGGCGAGATGGACATGTGTAGAGATTTTACTCTTTGTGGATTGCTGCTGAGGTATACCGCAGAGGACGCAGAGTGCGCGGAGAATCAAAAAAGGGATTTACCGCTAAGGTCGCAAAGGGCGCTAAGTATTTTAGAACAATTTGTAATGCCTTACACCGACTCACCAGATTTATTCAATTCGTTTGACTTTACTCGCGCGCGCACGTTTGCGCCTTCCTCTGCTTTTCCGATCGATTCCAGGAAACGTGCAAATATCTCCATCCCTCCGGTTAGTTCAGGATGCAGGTTTGTGGCAAATGCATAGGTCTGTTCAGCTTCGTCATTCCGACCCTGTACTCCCAATAGATTGGCCATGTATAGATTGGACCAATAGTCGGCGGGATCGATTTCCAGGCAGCGTCCGAAGTGGTATTCAGCCCGAGGGAGGTCTTCCATTTTATGTGCAAGCCGGCCCAATACTTGATGGGCTAAAAGATAGTCTGGATCGATTTGAATTGCTCTCTCCAGCAACGCCTGAGACCTCTCACGATCTTTGTCCTCATCAAGGACCGCCAAATTATAGAGGGCCTCTTCATAATCCGGATCAATCCTGATTGCATCTTCAAATGCGTTACGAGCCGCCAGTTCGTCATCAAGAGCATTACATGTGGCACCCAAAAATGTGAGCACGCATGCCGTTCGTTCATGCTTGAGCGCTTGCAGAAACCAATGCTTTGCTGTGGGCAACGAGTCAGCGTCATTCTTGTCCGTTCGACTGAGCCAGAGAGAGCCAAGGCTCTGCATGACCAAAGGTGAGTTCGGAGCCAGTCGAAACGCCTGGGTCAAAGCATCTTCAGCTTCCTGCCATTTCTCAACTTCTTTCGCCACCCTTGCATAGCTGAGAAGAAAATATTCTTCACGATTCCTGGCCGCAAGCTGTTTCCAAAGCTCAAGAGCTGTATTCATATCGCCAGCGTCTTCTGCTTCTTCCGCCCGCTTTGCCACGAAATCATCCACAAGGTTCTCTCTTTTGCTTCAGCCCAGCCGTTCGCTGGCGGCAGGGTGATATCCATTGACGAATTCGCGGGCGGTCAGGGCCTTCTTGCCTTCGGGCTGGATTTGCAGCAGTTGCAGCACGGTGCGTTGGCCGCAGCCGACGAAGAGTTTTTCGTCGCCTATGCGAAGTTCGCCTGCGGCAAGATTGGATGGCGTGTCGTCCGGACGGGCGCTGATGAATTTCAGGTTCTTGCCGCGGAATTGCGTATGTGCGCCGGGCCAGGGTTGAAAGCCGCGCAGGCGATTGTGGATCTGAGCGGCGGTGCGGGTGAAGTCGATGAGGCCGTCTTCTTTTTTCAAGATCGGTGCCAGCGTAGCTTGCGAATGGTCCTGCGGAATCGGTTTGATGGTCTGGGCTTCAAGGCCGCGCAGAGTTTCTACCAGCAGATCTGCGCCTAGCTCTGCCAGCGGAGGTGCATAGGTGATCGACGTATCTTCTGGCTGGATGGGCAATTCTTTTTGCAGCAGAATGTCGCCGGTATCGAGCCCTTCATTGAGATGCATGGTGGTAACGCCGCTCATGGTTTCACCTTCTGCAATGGCCCACTGAATGGGCGCGGCTCCACGATATTTCGGCAGCAATGACGCATGCACGTTGATGTTGCCGTGGCGCGGGAGCGTGAGCATCCACAGGGGAATAATGCGTCCGTAACCGACGACGATGATCGCGTCAGGCTGCAAAGCTGTTAACTGTGCGCGGAATTCGTCGTTCTTTTTTATTTTTTCCGGTTGAAGCACGGGCAGTCCTAGTTTCAGCGCGGACTGTTTTACGGGCGGCGCGGTAAGCTCCATGCCTCGGCCTTGTGGACGATCTGGCTGCGTGACGACCAGTTGAATTTCATATCCGGCAGCAGCCAGGCGCTCAAGCGTGGGCACGGCGAACTGAGGCGTGCCGCAGAAGACCAGCTTCATTCCCACTCGCCGGCGCGCACAAGTTTTTTGATTTTGCGCTTGATCAGGTCACGCTTGAGCGCGCTTACGTGGCTGATGAAGAGGCGCCCGTTGAGATGGTCTGTTTCATGCAGCAGGGCGCGGGCCAGCAGTTCGTCGCCGGTTTTCTCAAACCACTTCCCTTCCAGGTCCTGCGCGCGCACGGTCACCACGTTGGCGCGGGTCAGGTTCTCATGAAAATCCGGCAGACTGAGGCAGCCTTCCTGTCCGGTCTGCTTGCCTTCGCGGGCAATGATTTCTGGATTGATGAGCACCAGCTTGGCGTCCGGATCGTCTTTGAATGTGACATCAACCACCGCAATTCTTTTGGATACACCAATCTGCGGCGCAGCCAGGCCAACGCCGTGGGCCGCGTACATGGACTCAAACATATCTTCGACCAGCTTTTTCAGGTCGCTATTAAATTCGGTGACTTCCTCGGCGGGCGTTTCCAATACCGGATCACCGTACAACACGATTGGATAAATCATTCGCTCTGCTAAAACTCCCGCAATTGTTGTTGATAGCCGGCAAAGTTGCGCCGCGTTTCTGTGATGGAATCGCCGCCGAATTTTTCAAGCGCGCAGCGCGCCAGCGTGAGCGCCACCATGGCTTCCGCCGCAACTCCAGCGGCCGGAACCACGCAAACATCAGAGCGCTCATACGCTGCCTTGACGGGCTCGCGGGTGGTGAAGTCAACGGAGCCCAGCGGACGGCGCAGCGTAGAAATGGGCTTCAGATATCCGCGAACGAGAATATCTTCTCCGTTGGAGATGCCGCCTTCAATTCCGCCGGCGTGGTTCGACGCGCGAGTGAAGCCGGTGAAATGCTGGCCGTTTTTTGTAGCGGATTTGTCGGCTGCTTTGTCGTAACCGATTTCGTCATGCACGGCTGAGCCGAGTGAGAGCGCTGATTCCACAGCGGTGCCAATCTCTACGCCTTTCACGGCTTGCAGTGACATAACGGCTTGCGCGAGAAGACCGTCGAGGCGTTCGTCCCATTGCGCGAAGGTGCCGAGGCCCGGAGGAACGTTGTGCGCGACAACTTCAAATACGCCGCCAATGGAGTCTCCGGTGCGCAGGGCGTGGTCCACTTCCGCTTTCATGCGCTGCTCGGATTCAGGGTCAGCGCAGTTGAGCAGCACTTCTTGTTTCGCATGCAGTTGCTGGAGCTGGTCCCAGCTTACTTCTGAATTGCTCAGCGTAGCTTTGCCTACGGCGATGACGTGACTCAGCACTTCTATGCCCAGCTCGCGCAGAAAAAGTTTGGCGATTGCGCCAATGGCTACGCGCGACGCCGACTCGCGGGCAGAGGCGCGTTCCAGAATGTATCGGGCTTCTGGGAAGTTGTATTTCAATGCGCCGGCAAGATCGGCGTGGCCGGGCCTCGGCGAGGCAACGCGCTTATGCTTCTCAGGGTCGCCCGCGCCCACGGGCAGAGATTCCTGCCAGTTCTTCCAGTCTTTATTTTCCAGCAGAATCGCAATGGGCGCGCCGATGGTCTGGCCATGGCGTATGCCGGAGATGATATGGGCTTTGTCGGTCTCAATCTTCATGCGTCCGCCACGGCCAAAGCCCTGCTGGCGACGCCAGAGTTCGCGGTCAAGAAATGGCTGGTCAATGCTGAGACCTGCGGGTACGCCGGAGATGAAGGCCATCAGGCTCTCTCCGTGGGATTCTCCGGCAGTGAAGTAACGCAGCATAAGCAAAGCACCACAATTTAAAGACTGACGAAATTCCCGCCGTTTGTGCCCAAATCCAGACGCGCCAGCTGAATCACTATCCAACATCTCCACCAAAATGCCAGAGATTTTGGTGGCGGCGGTAGGACTCGAACCTACGACCTACGGATTATGAGACCGTCGCTCTAGCCACCTGAGCTACGCCGCCAAAAAGTGAGGGAAACCGGGCAAAAAAGAAGCTGCGCGACTACGCGTCCGCAGCAGTTTTGATTGTAAAGTCGGGCATTTTTTGTGT
>DASXZE010000262.1:0-7155 GCA_036502105.1 Candidatus Angelobacter sp.
GCAGGATTGAAGTCAGTAATTGTTTCTTCGCCGGAAGATGCTGACGCCGGCGCTTTTGCCGCGGACTGGGTTTTGGTTACGACGGACGAAAAGTTTCTGGCAATCAGAGTAGTCGCTGCGTCCAGCGCGCACATTGATCCACGGCCGGGTCTACGCCTGTGGACTGACGATTACAGCAGCCTGGTGCCGATCCTGAATCTCGGCGGTTCGTCTAAAGACAAATAAGACAAATAAGCTTAAAGCTACGCCAAATGAGTGTTTACATCCGCCTGAAACTATTTTGACATCAAAGCATCTAACTCAAGCGAAACGGAACAAGTTCAAGGGGGTAGATATGATTCAAGTAAGAAAAGCCAAAGAGCGCGGCCATGCGGACCACGGATGGCTGAACACGTTTCACACATTTTCTTTCAGCGACTTTTACGATCCAAAATTCATGGGCTTCCGCAGCCTGCGCGTGATCAATGAAGACTGGGTGCAGCCGGGATATGGTTTTCCCACGCATCCGCATCGTGACATGGAAATTATCACGGTGGTGCTGGAAGGATCGCTGGAGCACAAAGACAGCATGGGCACCGGGTCAGTGATTCGTCCGGGAGAAATACAGAAGATGAGCGCCGGCACGGGCGTGCGCCACAGTGAGTTCAATCACTCCAAGACGGAGCCGGTGCATCTTTACCAGATCTGGATCCTGCCGGAAAAAGAAGGCATCACGCCGATGTATGAGCAGAAAGCTATTCCGGTGGAAGAGAAGCAGGGCAAGCTGAAGCTGGTGGCTTCACCCAGCGGCGGCAATGGCAGCAGCGCGGTGAAGTTATCTCAGAATGCAGAGCTGTTCACGGCACTGCTGGCAAAGTCTGATTCGGTGGAGCATGAACTGGGCGACAAGCGCTATGCATGGATACAGGTAGCGCGCGGCGCAGTGAACGTGAATGGACAGGAATTGAAAGCCGGCGATGGCGCGGCGGTATCGCAGGAGACGAAACTGAAAATTACCGGCAGCGCGGACCAGAGCGAACTGCTCCTGTTTGATCTGGCTTAAATATTCTGTTCGACAAAACCGAACCCGGCCCAAAGCGGAAGCCGCTGAATGGGCCGGGTTATTTTTTTCAAAACATACGCCATTCCGCTTGTTGGTTTTCGAGTATTAAGGTTCTTTCATCATTGCGTGAACCCTGCGGAAAGACTGGGGATTCTGGCGTATCCTGCGTGATTTCAGTTACTTTCGGCGTAATTTCCGCCGTGAATTCCAAGGTCCTTAGTAACATTTGGGGCGAAATAGCGAACCGTGTGCATTAATACCACAATCACTTGTGGTGCAACTACCTTTGTGTCGCAGGATTTTGATGTCCTAACGGTCATAAGGCTGGTACTAGTCCCAAAGATACCCCCCAAAGACAGGAAGAAACCGGAAGTTACCTATTGACCTTCCCCTGTTAACCCGGATATAACTCGCTTCGACCTGAAGTTTTCCCCCCCGAGAAGACCAAGGATTTATCCACAGACCTTTTAGTGAGGCCATCGACTCACTGTGGAAAGGCTACACATTATGGCGGCAGATTCGCGTGAGGTAATGAACATCAGGCAGGCCTCGCAGTACCTGGGGGTCAGTCCTGACACGCTGTACAAATATGTGACTGAAGAAAAGATCCCTGCCTTCAAGCTCGGGAACCGTTGGAAGTTTAAGAAGACCATCCTGGACCAATGGATGGAACAGAAGAGCACGATGAATATGAGCGGGGCCAAGAAAAAGCCGAAACCGGCAAAGGCGGCTTCAGCGCGGTAAAACCGGGCAACCGGCAGAAACACGGAAATCCAGTAGAAGGCGGACGGCATGTTTGGATCAGGAAAATCGATTGTGGGGCTGGACATAGGCTCCAGTAGCATCAAGGCGATTGAACTGAAGCGCTCCAAGGGCGAGATAGTGGTCACGCATCTGGGCGTGGAACCGCTGGCCAGCGACATTGTGGTGGACTCCATGATCGTCGATTCAGGCAGCGTTTCCAGTGCGATCAGCAAAATCTTTGGCGAGCACGGAATTAAAACCAAGAACGTGGCGACCTCGGTCAGCGGCCATTCGGTGATCGTAAAAAAGATCAGCGTACAGCCGATGAGCGAAGGCGAACTGGCTGAGAGCATCACCACGGAAGCGGCCCAGCACATTCCTTTTGATATTGCCGACGTGAATGTGGACTTCGATATTTTGAATCCTGAAGATCCCGGCCCGCAAATGGACGTATTGCTGGTGGCGGTGAAGAAAGACAAGATCCTGAATTACACCAACGTCCTCTCACTGGCCGGCAAATCGCCCGCCGTGGTGGATATTGATGCGTTCGCGCTGCAGAACTGCTACGAATACAACTATCAGCCGCACCATGATTCCACGGTGGCCCTGCTGAACCTGGGCGCCAGCGTAATGAACATCAATATTGTAAAAGGCTCCACGCCGCTGTTTACCCGCGACGTGAGCGTGGGCGGCAACCAGTACACAGATTCTCTGCAGAAAGAACTTGATCTTAGCTTTGACGACGCAGAGTCCTTGAAGCTTGGACGCAGAGTTGGCACGGTGAGCGAAGACGCGAAGCTGCCAATCCTGCAGCAAGTGACAGAAATTATCGTGCTCGAAATCCAGAAGACATTTGATTTCTTCCGGGCCACGGCGTCCGGCGAGCATATTGAGCGCATTTATCTGGCAGGCGGATCGTCAAGGGTCCCCGGGCTGGTGGAGGCGTTGCGTCAGGAGTTTTCATTGCCGGTGGAGATACTGAATCCGTTTCAGCGCATTATCCCGCCGATAGATTCCACGGAAAACGAAATTCTTGAACAGAACCCGGGACAGCTTGCGGTTGCGGTGGGCCTGGCCCTGAGGAGCTTTGAAGACCTATGATTCGCATCAACTTGCTTGGAGTTCCGAAGAAATCAGCGCGTGGCAGCAGACGGGCCAGCACTGTCTCGAGTGGCGGCGGTGAGGGTTCCAGCACCGTCATTCTAGGGCTGGTCTTTGTGGGCGCACTCGCTGTGCTGATTGGCCTGGCGCAGGTAGGGATACAGCGCCAGCATGACAGCCTGGAAAAAGATATGCAGCGCGCACAGATTGAGAACCAGCGCCTGGCAGATGTAAAGGCAAAGTACGAGGCCAGCAAGAGAAAGGCCGACCTTTATGAGCGCCGCGTGCGAGTGATTGACGAATTGAAAGCCGCACAGTCAGGGCCGGTGAACCTGCTGAACCTGGTGGCCGACACCGTGAACAGCACAGACGCAGTCTGGCTTGAGACCATGACGAATGACGGCAAGTCGCTGGACTTTACGGGAATGGCATTGAGCCCGAATTCAGTGGCTGACCTGATGGCGAACCTGCGCAAGACCGGGGCCTTCAAGACGGTTGAAATCAAAGAGACGTCGCAGGATTCAGCGGTGAAGGAAGTCCAGGCTTTTAAATTCGAATTGATTTGCGAAATGAACGCAGCAGTTATCGGAAAGGCCCAGAAGTCGTAACACAGCGGTGATCCGCCGGGGACGGTTTGTATATGGCTAAATTTGGTGAAATGTCGTTAGCAGCACGGGCAGGAATCTTGTTCCTTGCCGCGGCCATGGTGGGAGCGGCCTACTATTACATCTATTTCAATCCCATGTATCAGGCCAACCAGCAGCTGGAGGCGAAGATCAATGACAAGAAGGCCGAGAATGAGCGGCTCAAGACATTTGAGCCCAAGCTGGCGGAAGTAAACCGGAACATGGCGATCCTGCAGCAGCAGCTGGAGATCCAGAAGAAGATTGTTCCTGAAGACAAAGACGCTGACCAGTTCATCAAGCTGCTGCACGATACGGCGGCAACTTCAGGAATTGCGATCCGGCGCTACACGGCGATGCCGGTGAGCAGCAAAGAGTTCTATAGCGAAGTGCCGTTTGCCATTGATATTGACGGCCCGTATTACTCGGTGCTGAATTTCTTCCAGCGCGTGGCCGAGCTGGAACGAATTGTGAACGTGAGCAATATGCAAATGGGCAATACCAAGAGCGGCAGCGCTGCCAAAGTAAAAACGTCTTATGCCTACAATGCAGGTGAAACCGTGGTGGCAAGCTGTGTTGCCACAACTTTCTTTAGCCATGAGCCAGAGGCACAACCGGCCGCAGGGCCACCGAAACCAGGGCAGCCTGCACCGGCGGCACAACCGGCCGCTCCAGCGGCTCCGGCGAAATAATGAAGGTTTGTATGAAGAGTGGACAAAAGGGAATTGAGATGAAGCTGATACAAATTCTTGCGCTAGCAATTGCCATGGCGACACTGGCCACGGCGCAGAATTCCACGCCTACTCCATCGCCGACTCCGAAGGCGGCCAGCAAGTCAGGCGCCACGCAGCCGGGAACGAAAAAAGCAGCAACCACCGGCACACAGCCTGCCACCAAGGCAAGCACAACGGCGACGAAAGCTCCGGCGGCAACGCCAACCCCGAAACGGGGAACAACGCAGGCAAAGAGTGGACCTGCGCCAGCAACGAAAGGCCAGGCAGCAACCACCACCATCCCGGCAAAGGGACAGACCGCCGCTGTTCCAGCCAAAGTAGTGCCGACCCCAGTGGTAGCGGCAAAAGGTACAGACACTAAAAAGGCTGATACCAAAAAAGCGGATACCAAGGGCACAGCGACAAAGACTCCGGCTGTAATCCCAGTGAATCCAAAGCAGCCCACGAAGAAAACCGCGGCAACACAGACCAAGCCGCCGGTAAAAACGCCGCCAGCCAAGATGACGCAGGCGACTCCGGCTGCAAGACCTGAAGAAAAACCCAAGCCGGTGACCAAGGCTTTTGGTGGACAACACACACGCAGAGATCCCTTTGTGAGCCCGATTGTGGCCAAAGGTGGAGTGGAAAGACCGCAGCCTAATTGCACTAACGGCAAGCGCTGCCTGGTGATTCCAGAACTGACCCTGCAAGGCACGATTAAAGACACTTCCGGCAAGATGATGGCGGTGGTGGCCAACAGCACCCGGCGCACTTACTTTTTGCGGGAGAACGACCAGGTATTCCAGGGAAGCGTGGAGAAGATTACCAGCGACTCCATTATTTTCCGCGAGTATATAAAAGACGCACTTGGACGCGAGTCCGCACGCGAAGTGGTGAAGAAACTTGTTCCCGCAACGTAAGCACTTGTTTTCAGATTTTTAGTTTTTGGATTTTATACGTAACAAGCAATTTTGAAATGGCTGATGTGTTAGATAGGCGCAGCAACGCCGTGACCGGTGGAGAAGCTGACCGCCGGGATGGGGAGACATAAGATGAGGATTAGGCAACTGCTAGGAATCGTTCTGTTGGCCAGCGCAAGCGCAATGGCCGCAGGTACCGTTTCGCAACTAGGGGGCGTTCTGGTGAAGAACCAGGATAGCGCTGCGGTGATTACCATCCTGGCGAACGGGACTTTTACTCACACAGAATATCGTCCAACGGACAACCTGATGCTGGTTGATCTGGCAGGGGTCTCGATTGCGCATCCTGATGCAAAGGTGCACGAGGTTTCCGCGCCGGGCGTGCGGTCTTACCGCATTGCCAGCTACCGCACTGCGGCAGGCGCTGACGTGGCGCGCCTGGAATTGACTCTGGCGCCGGGCGCCAAGGTGAATGTAAGCGAGGTAGAGGGCGGACTGGAACTGCATGTGTCCGGTTCCGCCGCGGTTGCGCAGAAGACCGGGGCGGTCAGCCGTATCCGCGAAGTTTCGGTGGCCCGCGGTACTGACGTCTTGAATATTGAGATCAGCGGCAGCGGCCCCATGACAGCAAAGACGATGAAGCTAACGAATCCTGATCGCGTGGTCGTGGACATTCCGAACTCCGTGCTGCAGGGACGCGCCCGTGAAATTCCGGTCAACAGCGACGAAATTAAGTCAGTGCGCGTGGGACGCTTCCAGGAAGGAACAACCCGCGTGGTTGTCGATATGGCGCAGATGCGCGACTTCCAGATCGCTCCTGAAGGCAACAAGCTGGTCGTAAGCCTGCGGACAAGCTCCACCGCCAAGCCGGCAGCTCTTCCGGAAATGAAGGTCCCCGTTGTTGTGGCCGATGCAGCGTCGCAACCGGCAATCCAGCCTGCTCCTGCTGCGCCTGCAACACCCGCGGCAAGCACCACGGCAGTTGCCAAAACTGAAGAGAAGACCGTGCAGGCGACGAAGTCCCGCGCAGAGGTTGCTGCCTCACACTTTAGCGGTAATGCTCCGGCGCTTCCCGCAACCAATCAAGCTCCTTTTGCTCCGCATGCCAGCATGGCTGCCCAGCCCGCAGCAATTAACGCGGCCCTGGAACAGCAGCAAGCTTCGCCCGTGGGGACAACCGTACCGATTGCCCAGAATACCGGCGGCAATTGCACCACCGGCCGCTATACCGGCGAGCCGTTTGGCATGAATTTTAAAGACCTTGACCTGAAGGATTTCTTCCGGTTGATTCACGAGATCAGCGGCTTAAACGTTGTGCTTGATCCGTCAGTCAAAGGCTCAGTCACAATTGTTCTTGACGACGTACCGTGGGACCAGGCCCTGGCCATTGTGCTGGATAACAACGGCCTGGCTTGCACGTTGCAGGGCAACGTTCTGCGCATCGCCACGCTGGATACGATGAAGGTTGAAGCTGAGTCGCGCCGCGCCCAGCAGGATGCACAGGCACTGGCCGTTCCCAAGCAGACCATTACCCGCTACATGAGCTATGGCCATGCCAAGGACGCGATGCCGGTGATCAAGAAATTCCTTTCGGCCCGCGGAGACGTGGTTGCCGATGATCGCAGTAATGCGCTGATTGTGGAAGATATACCCAGCGTGCTGCCGAAAGTCGAAGAGTTGATCCGCATGCTGGACCGCAAGACCCCTGAAGTGGAGATTGAGGCCCGCGTGGTGGCGTCCACCAGAACATTTGCCCGCGATATTGGTACGCAGCTGGGTGTTGCCTTTGGAAGCGGCAATAATGCTGTTGGTGGTGCGACGGCCAACAGCCCGATTGACGTTCTTAACCAAGTGCCAAGATTTATTACCGGCACTGGTGATGTAAACTCCATTCCCCTGTTTTCCAACCTGGGTGCAACCGGACCGAACAGCGGTCTTCAGTTCTCGAATGCAACCAATGGGTTCCGGCTGGATGTGATTCTTACCATGGCTGAGAGCCGCGGTCTGTTGAA
>DASXZE010000263.1:0-7169 GCA_036502105.1 Candidatus Angelobacter sp.
AGAAAATTTTGCTCTCTGTGTGTGCACAATTTTCTCTGTGCCGAATTTTTCTCTAGTGTAAAAAGTCTGCAAGCGGAAAAACTGTGCGCGGCTTCACGGCTAAATTGATTTTGAATTAAAGATTCATCTTGAATGGAAGCCTGATTTTGAAATGAAAGATCCACTGTTGAATAAAAGCTTTGGTGTCGGAATAAGGGAAGGGGGCCTTTTAGCAGATGATCTAAGAATCGTCTGTTTGCCGTAAAGCTGCATGGCTTGCCCGGTAACATCACTCAACTTAACAAAACTTTTGCTTCCTTTTTACCTGCCAGGACTGTCTTTTCCAGAGCATTCTCTGTAACAATCTTCTTAGTTAAAATATTGTCAGCATATATAAGATGACTGTCAGAAAGTGGCTTTAGCTTCAGGTTTGGGTCCAGAACAAGTGTTTTCCACCTCTGGAAGATGAATTTCAAAAAAATACCTGGCAGATATTGAGTTATCGGGGGAGAGTTCCGATTGGCGACTGGCAAAAAGATTTTCGCAAACAGTTTCACGCTCCGGATTATCGCTGGCGTGATGGCGTGTGCTTCGCTGGCATGTACTGCGTCGCAGGCAAAAGAAGTTGCCTTCACCGCTCAAGCACAAGGTGGTGCAACGACCGCTCCAAAACCGGTTGGCGTGGTGAAATCGATTGACGGCAAAACGGTTGTTCTAAAGACAGACGCCGGCCCGGAAATGACCATCTCCGTTGCTGATGGCGCGCAACTTGTGCGGCTGTCTCCCGGACAAACTGATTTGAAGTCTGCCACGCCTATTGCGCTGCCTGATCTGCAGGTTGGTGATCGCATCTTGGCGCGCGTCCAGGCCGGCGACGGCGGCACTGTTTCCGCAACTCGCATAATAGTAATGAAGCGGGCTGACGTTGCGCAGAAACTGCAACACGATCGCGACGACTGGCAAAAGCGCGGCACTGGCGGAATTGTGAGCGCCATTGATCCGGCTACCGGCACTTTTAAAGTTTCAGTCACGCCCGTTCTCAGTGTTGAAGTAAAGACTACAAAAGATACTGGCTACCTTCGTTATGCTCCCAGTTCAGTAAAATTTTCTGACGCGCAAAAGGGCACGATGGACCAGATCAGAGTGGGCGACCAGTTGCGCGCGCGCGGCACCCGCAGCGCAGACGGCAAGGAGTTAACTGCGGAAGAAATTATTTCCGGCACCTTCCGCAATATCGCCGGGACGATTACATCCATTGATGCTGCCAACAATGCCATCACCGTGAAAGACCTGCTGGCAAAAAAATCTGTGGTCATCAAATTCAATTCTGATTCGCAATTGCGCAAGCTTGCGCCTGCCATGGCGCAGCGGCTGGCTTTCTTCTTAAAGAGCCAGACTGCGCAAGGCGGCGCAGCAGCCGCTGGCGGAAATACGCAAGGCCCGCGTGCGGGCGGATCTGCTGATTTCCAGCAGATTCTCAGCCGCATTCCCAGCGCAACCCTGGCTGACCTGCAGAAAGACGATGCAGTCATGGTGGTTGCATCCCTGGGAACTGGGAATGGAGAAGTAACTGCCATCACCCTGCTCGGGGGAGTGGAGCCGATTCTTACGGCATCACCCAATGGTTCCAGCGCAGCCGCGCTTTTCTCTGGTTGGAACATGGGAGCACCCGGTGGCGATGCAGGTCCGCAGTAAAGACCGCAATAATAATGATTTGAGTTGTTGAGGAGAGATTGATGAAATTCTGGCCGCTGCGGACACACACATGTGTCTCAGTTTTTATATTTTCTGTTTTTCTTGTTTGCTCCAGTGCGCTGTTCGCGCAGGCCCCTGCGGGCCAACTCCACGGACAGATACTGGACCAAACCGGTGCGGTCATTCCGGCGGCCACTATCACGGTGAAAAATTCCAGCGGTCTGGTTGTCTCTGCTACTTCAGATGGCGGGGGCTCTTATAGCGTCAAAAATCTTGCGGCAGGTAAGTACACTATCAGCGTCACCGTAAAAGGATTTGTGCCCACAAGCCGGGAAACGGAAATCGCTGCCGGGCAAAACAAAAACGCCGACATTACTTTGCAAGTCCAGACAAAGGAACAAGACGTTGAAGTCCAGAGTGACGTAGCCCAGGTAAGCACCAGTTCTGACAATAATGCCAGCAGCGTTGTGATTACCGGCAAAGATCTGGACGCGCTCTCTGACGATCCTGACGAGTTGCAGCAGGAATTGCAGGCGCTGGCTGGACCATCTGCCGGTCCTAACGGCGGGCAGATCTATATTGATGGTTTCACCGGCGGCGAGCTTCCGCCTAAGTCTTCCATCCGCGAGATTCGCATTAACCAAAACCCATTTTCCGCGCAGTATGACCGCATGGGCTTTGGCCGCATTGAGATCCTGACCAAGCCCGGCAGTGACAAGCCGCATGGCCAGTTCTTTTTCAATGACAACCATTCTTTTCTGGACGCATTGAATCCCTTTGCCGCTGCTGAGCCTGACTTCAGCACGCAGCAATATAGCGGCAACGTGGGCGGCCCGATTGGCAAGAAGATTTCCTACCAGATCAACGCGGAGCGCCGGAACATCAATGAAGCTGCGGTGGTGCTGCCGCAGGCATTCACTGCTGCCGGCGTGCCGGTAGTTGGCATCTTGAATCCGCGCGATCGCACCAATTTCAGTTCGCGGTTTGATTTTCAGGTGTCCGCGTCGAATACGCTCATGGTCCGGTACCAGTTCACACATGACCACGAAGAGAATGACGGTATCAGCCAGCTGTCTCTGCCGTCCCAGGGTTTTAACCAGGATGAAAACGAAAACACCATCCAGATAAGTGACACGCAGGTCCTGAGCCCGCACGTTATTAACGAGACGCGCTTTGAATGGGAACGCAACAACACCGGCCAGAATTCGCTTTTTGCCACACCTACCATCAGCGTGCTGGGACAATTCACTGACGGCGGCAATCCGCTCGGCATCAATTCCATTATCACGAACCATTACGAGGTCCAGAACTATACCTCCATCAGCAAGGGCAATCACTTTGCACGCCTGGGCGGCAGGCTTCGCGATACTCAGAACTCCAGCACATCCACGCAAGGCTTCAATGGCACGTTTACGTTTGGCGCCACTGCAACTCCCGGTGCCACAACAATCTCACCGCTGGCGAATTTCAGTAACGGCCAGCCAACGCAATTGACGATCTCTGCCGGCAATCCGTTGCTGGAAAATAATTTTGTGGATGTTGGGCTTTACGCTGAAGACGACTGGAAAGTCCGCCCCAACATGACGCTGAGCTATGGACTGCGCTTTGAAACGCAGAACGGCATTCATGATCATGCGGACTGGGCGCCGCGCGTCAGCTTTGCCTGGGGCCTGGGCACCAAGAAAAATTCAACGCCTAAGACGGTCATCCGCACGGGCTTTGGTATTTTCTATGACCGGTTCGCTCAGAACCTGATAATGCAATCAGAGCGGTTGAATGGTGTGAACCAGCAGCAGTTCACGGTGACAGCCGGAGACACCAACAGCGCCGCTGACGTCGCCACGCGCCAGTTGCTGGCTTCTCTCTTTGCGTCATTCCCAACCACAACGCCGCCAGTGGGCAGCTTGCCTGCGACGCCCACCACGATTTACAGCATCAATCCAGATGTACAAGCGCCTTATACCGTGCAGTTTGCTGGCTCAGTGGAGCGGCAGCTCGGCAAATCAGCCACGCTCACGGGAACATTTCTCCACTCGCATGGAGTACATCAGTTGTTTTCCAGCGTGCTGAGTTCAACTCCTGCACCGCAATACCAGTTTGAGTCCGGTGGAGTTTTCAACCAGAACCAGCTGATCGCCAACTTCAACATGCGTATGAGCGCGAAGTTGACCATCTTCAGTTTTTATATGTTCGGCCACGCGAACAGCAATACTTTTGGCGCAACCAGCTTTGCCTCAGATCCCACCAAAGGTATCTCGGCAGATTATGGTCGCGCCGCGTTTGATGTCCGCCAGCGTTTGTTTCTAGGCGGCACCGTTGCTTTGCCGCATGGCTTTCGCGTAAGCCCGTTCATGGTCGCAAACGCAGGCGCGCCATTCAACATAACCACCGGGCAGGACGAAAACGGCGACTCCATCTTCAATGATCGTCCAGCTTTTGCTACAGACCTCAGTCGCACGAGCGTGGTGCCGACGCCGTTCGGAACATTTGATACATCGCCAATTGCCGGACAGACCATTGTGCCGGTGAACTTTGGCAAAAGCCCTGCACAGTTCACGCTGAACATGCGCCTCAGTAAGACGATCGGCATTGGCCCCAAGATAGAAGCTGTGAATAATAATCCGCAGCAAGGCGGACAACGCGGAGGCCCGGGCGGCATTCCCGGCGGTGGCCGCCCCGGGGCGGGAGGTGGCGGTGGACCACGAGGTGGTCCGGGCCGCGGTCCGTTTGGCGCTACTGATAAATCCAGCCAGCGTTACAGCCTGACTTTCAGCGCGAACGCTCGCAACATCTTTAACGATGTGAATCCTGCGCCACCCATCGGCAACCTGAGCTCGGCGCTGTTCGGCAAGTCAACGGCCTTGTCTGGCGGCGTGTTCAATACGCAATCAGCCAATCGCCGCATTGATCTGCAGGTAATGTTTTCTTTCTAGCCGGTATTTTTTGAATACTATTTGTGAGAGGGCCGCACAATTGTGTGGCCCTTGTTTTTTCTGGAAGGCCCTTTTTTCTGAGATGTGGCTGAGTATTAAAACGCCCTTCAGGGTTAGCGCCCGCCTTACGCCGCTCCAGCCATTTCCTTGAAAAATAAATCCAACAGTTCAACTCACAATTGTGTAACGGCGGATGCTCCCCGTTCACTTATCTCTTGTGAGGTGCAGCCAGAAGATCGGCGGCCTCGCAATATACCTTTATCTCTACTGATGAGCTGAGTTAGCGGCTGTGGCCTCAGCTGCTAATGCAGGTGGATCGCCCATGTCAGGACGGTCCACTTTTTTTGTGTTTGAGATAGAGCTTTGGATGAGGAAAGCCTTTTAGCCCATGGCGCTGGGCTGCAGAGTGGGTGCAAGCGAGTGTGCCTTGTTCCCGCCTTCAGTGCGCGCGACTTCCAGTGCGCTCTCCACGCGATTGATCACTTCGGTCACCATATCCACCGCATCAAAACGCTCAAGCAAAACAGTTTCCGCAATGCCCACGCTAATGGAAGGTGCACGCTCAGTGCCAGGAATCCTGGTGGGTGCGAGCACTTTGCGCATTTTGTCTACTACCAGGAATGCATTCTTTTCTGATGTGTCAGAAAGCACCAGGGCAATGGTCGTGAGGTCATAGCGTATGGCCACATCATTTTGCCGGATATGTGTCGCCAGTGTCTGGCCCAGTTGCTGCATCATGTTCTCAACCTGGCCTTCGCCAATTTCCTTGGCCAGCGTTGACGCCTTGCCAAAATGCAGAAGCATGAGCGTCATGGGGCTTTTTTGCTGCAGTGACCTGCGGACTTCTGAGAGCAAGACATCCAGATAAGAAGACCGTTTGAGCAGGCCAGATTTTTCATCCGTCACGGCCAGCGTCTTCATGAGCGTGCGCAACCGGACGTTGCTCACCGCCAGCACCATCTGCTCGGCGATAGTCCTGAGCACCACAATGTCAGTCTGCTGCCATTGCCTGGGCGACGTTTGCTCCAGGATCAAGATGCCTGACTGCTCGCCCGCATCAATCAGTGGCACCGCCAGCAGTGATTCAATATTCAATGCGTGAACATGCTCCGCCGCCGGAGCCAGGTCGCGCGAAGCCTTGGCGTTGGGAATGCTGACCGGGCCGTTGATGGCCAGCTGCTGCGTGAGGCCAATCAATTTCACAATCGCCATTACGTCAGACTGCTTGACGCCGGGCGCACAATATTCCAGCGCCGCTGAAGGTGGTTTGCCGATGGTGCATAGTCCGGCCACGCAACGGCTGGCATTGTAGTGGCGGCCAATATCGTTCACGGCGGTGAACAATACGCTTTTTACGTTGGCCTGACGATAGATATTGCGCGTGATCTCTGTGACGCGGGAAAAGTTATCAACAGCGTTCTCTTCGTAGCGTGAAGACGGCGCCGCTGGCGGAGCAGCAGCAGGCTGCGCTTTGGGCGGCTCAGGAGCAGGCGGCGCTGTAGCTTTGGCGACGGCGGCAGCAATCTCATAGGCCGGCGTGAAACCGGCCGTTATATAAAGGTGGCGCAGCTTTTCGTTCTTCTGTTCTTCGCGCGGAAAGAGTTTGCTTACGCGTTCCAGCCGCTCCAGCGCTTTGGAGCGCATGCCATATTGCAGGTAAATTTCCGCTTGCAGAATAAAATCTTCCAGCACCGTGGGCTCAGCTTCGCGCGCGGGGGCTGCCGGCATTGGTTGTTCCGGGGGAGCGATGGTTGTCTGCTGCTTATTGGCCACGCGATGAAACCGATTGGCAATGCGGCCATATTGCTGTTCGTCAATGCGTCCGCGCAGCATTTCCAGCCGCTTGCCGTGGCCCGGCTCATAAGGATCTAGTTCCGCGGCGCGGTCCAGCGTCTCGCCGGCCTGCCCGTATTTTCCCGCTGCGTAATAAAGTTGGAAAAGCTTCAGAAGCGTCTGGCTGTATTCATGTTCGCGATTCGCGGTATCAAAGAGCTTTACCAGATATTCCGTGAAACCCAGCGTAGGCTGCCGGCGGTCAGACATTTCATACATGCTGGTAACAAACTCGCGCCTGCGTCCGGCTGATGTCTCATGCTGCTCAAGTTTGCGCGCCAGCTCCAGCGCGCCGCGCGTGTCATTCACATCCAGGTAGACACCCACCAGTGAAGCCACTTCTTCCAGCTGCTGCGGATCTTTCTCAAACAACTCCCAGGCGTATGGCTCAGCTTCCGCAGGCCTCTTAGCTGCCATCAGCGCATGCGCGTAAAGCTCCCGCAATTCCGGCAGCCCTTTTACCCTTGTGACCACCGGCTCCAGCACTGCGATACATTCTTTTACGGCGTTGTGTGAAAACAAGCCGCGCCCATAAAGAAAGATGGCCTGAAAGTTCAGCTGGTCAAAGTTGTAAGCTCGTTCATAGGACGTAAAGCCCGATCCCGGCGCTTCCTGGTCCTGCAGCAGACCAAGCTGCACAAAGTTGGAAGCAGCGGTCTTGCCTTCGTCCAGGGCAGCCGCTTTTTCTGCCGTGAGTTGAAGGTTTTCTATTGTGGGAGAAAGTTCCAC
>DASXZE010000264.1:0-3442 GCA_036502105.1 Candidatus Angelobacter sp.
CATATCTGGACGCAATTCACATCGACATTGAGCAGAACCCGGAGATTGAAGCTTTGCGCTTTAAACGCGGCGAAGTTCATTTGATCAACACGGTTTCGCCGGCCATTTTTGAAAAGCTTTCCGCCGATAACGCTGCCGTACGCGATGCTGGCGCCTCTACTGACACAGAGCAGTTGTGGTTCAACCAGGTTCCCGCTTCGCCGTTGCCAGCGTACAAAAAGGCATGGTTTAGCTCCACCAATTTTCGGCGCGCCGTTTCCGAGGCCATTAATCGTGAAGATATGGCCCGCATTATTTACCACGGACACGCGGTTCCGGCAGTCGGCATTATTTCTCCGAGCAATAAATTCTGGTTCAACACCAGCCTGAAGCCACACACATACGACACGGCCAGCGCGCTGCGCAGGCTGCAGCAGGATGGCTTTCAAATGCAGGGCGATACCTTGCGCGATAAAGCTGGAAACGCCGTGGAGTTTTCCATCGTCACAAACTCTGGCAACCGCACACGCGAAAACATGGCCACCATGATCCAGCAGGACCTCAAGAAAATTGGAATCAAGGTGAATGTGGTCACGCTGGATTTCAATTCGCTGCTGGAGCGCATGACGCAGACCTTCAACTATGAAGCCTGCATCCTGGGCTTCCAGAACGTAGAGCTTGATCCCAATTCGCAGATGGCCGTCTGGCTGAGTTCGGCGGACAATCATCAATGGAATCCGAACCAGAAAGCGCCTGCAACCGAGTGGGAAGCAGAGATCGACAAACTGATGCGAGCACAGGCTGCGTCTGGCGATGAGCACAAACGCAAGCAGTATTGGGACCGCGTACAGCAGATTGCCTGGGAGCAGGAGCCGTTTATCTATCTGATCAACAAGGATGCGCTGGTGGCAATTTCGCCGTCGGTCAGGAATGCGGCGCCGAGCGTGTTCCGTCCGCAGACTTTCTGGAACGTTGAGACCCTGGCAGTGGCGCAGGCGCGTTAAGGAATTATGGATTTACTCTCTCTACGGCTCACGATCAGTTATAAAGACAAGCCACCCGTGCTGGACGATATATGCGTGGACTTGCAGCCGGGAGAGGTGTTGGGTCTGGTAGGGCACAGCGGCTGCGGCAAGAGTTCTCTGGCGCTGGCGATTCTAGGATTGCTTAACCTGAAAGGCGGCAAGGCCCAGGGATCGATTCGCTGGAATGATCGCGAACTGCTTACGCTGAAAGAGCGCGACTGGCGCAAACTGCGCGGAAAAGAAATTGCCTTTGTGCCGCAGAGCCCCATGTCATCTTTGAATCCCGCATTGCGGCTGGGCACGCAGTTGGATGAAGCGTGGAAGCTGCATGGCAAGGGCGGTCGCGAGCAGATGGAAGAAGCCGTCTTCCGGTCTTTATTTGATGTGAGTCTGCCGACAACTGAGGAATTCATCCGCCGCTATCCTGCGGAGATCAGTGTTGGGCAGGCGCAACGCGTGCTGATTGCCATGGCGATTCTGCATCGGCCAGCATTGTTGATTGCCGATGAGCCCACCAGCGCACTTGATGCCGTAACCCAGGCAGAGATTCTGGCGTTGTTTGCAGAGCTCAATCGCCGGCTGGGGATGAGCCTGCTGTTTATCTCGCACGATCTGATTTCGGCTTATGGGCTGTGCCACAAAATTGCGCTGATCCATGAAGGCAAGATTGTGGAATGCGACACACCGCAAGCCATCTTCTTTAGTCCGCAACACCCCTTCACGCAGAAACTGATCTCGGCGATTCCCACCATCCCAAGCTCGACGGAAATTCAAGAAGCACTGCGCTTTAACTCTATTTAAATCCTGGCACTACACGTTATTCCTCTCTTTAAGTTCATTTTCTAGAGCTGCGCGTTTTAACTGCTCATTTTTGCCTTTCGTTGGTGCATGCAAGCCTTTTTTGGGTGTGACGCGCCTGTCGCACTACTGTAACCCATTGATAATTAAGCATTTATTCGTAATAGGTATGAAGATACTGTCTGCCGGCAGCGAATCGTGTCGCAGTGATGGCACAGTCGCATGAGATGCAAGCCTATTAAAATCAATCGTTTGCAGGCGTAACGGCTTTGGTTTCCTACTTGCAATATAGGAAGGCGTACGGAGGTCGTATGTCTAGAAAGCAAACAGTCATATTCGGCGTGATGGTAGGAGCAATCGCTGGATTGGGCCTCACCTTAGCAACGCTTCACACAACAGCAATCGTAGTTGCTTCAGCGGTATGGGGCCACTAAAGAGCGGCAGAAGAGCCTGCTTCACACAAATTTCCGGGGACGAGAACAAAAAATGAGATTCAATCAATCCAATCCTGCAGCTGAACAAAACTTGAGCTGGTTTCGGTTTTTCCACCTCTTTACTTTTGCTGTTGCCTTCATGCTTTGTGTGTCGGCGAACGCACAAGGTGGCCGCCAGCTTGTTCTACCTACCGCCCAAAGTGGACGCGCGCAAGTGCAAACGCATGGCAAACTCTCCGCCGATCTGGCGAATTTTCCGCTCAATTCTGATGGCACGGTGAGCGTGATTATTCAGTTCAACCAGACTCCAACGGCGCAGCATTTTGCTGATCTCGCGGCGCAGGGCGGAAAGATGAAGTTTTCCCTGGAGCGGATTAACAGCGCGGCTTATCGGATACCAGTGCGCACTTTGGTCTGGCTGGAGAATCATCCTGACGTTGCCTACGTGAGTCCGGACCGCCCAAATAAAGTAGCGTCTGACGACGATCTGCCGGCGGTGACCGTGGATACTGCCCGCCAACAGTTTGCCGTGGATGGAACCGGCATTGGCGTTGCGGTGATTGATAGCGGCGTTTTCAATCATGACGATCTGCAGAAATCGACTGGCACTGGTTCACGCATTGTTTACAGCGAAAGTTTTATCCCTGGCGATACGAGCACGAATGACGCTTATGGCCACGGAACACACGTAGCTGGAATCATCGCCGGCAACGGACATGACTCCGCAAGCGGCTACGCTCAGCAATATCTGGGAGTGGCGCCGAATGCCAACATCATCAACCTGCGCGTACTGGACTCTACTGGCGCAGGCAGTGACAGCCAGGTAATCGCCGCGATCCAACGCGCCATTACGCTGAAAGCAACGTACAACATCCGCGTAATGAATCTTTCACTGGGACGCAACATATATGAGTCCTACACGCTTGACCCGGTATGCCAGGCAGTTGAAGCAGCGTGGAAGTCAGGGATTGTCGTTGTGGTGGCTGCCGGCAACGGCGGACGCACCAACAGCTATGGAACGCAGGGCTATGCGTCCATTCAGGCACCGGGCAATGATCCAAACGTAATCACCGTGGGAGCATCAAAAACCAATGGCACGCCCAGCCGGCTGGATGACACAGTTGCCAGCTACAGTTCAAAAGGACCAACGCTTCTCGACCACATCTCAAAGCCGGACCTGGTAGCGCCGGGCAACAGAATTGTTTC
>DASXZE010000265.1:0-5880 GCA_036502105.1 Candidatus Angelobacter sp.
ATTCATGGCGGGCCGCACGCGGCTTATGGCTTTGTGTTTGACCATGAATTTCAGTGGATGGCCGCCAAGGGCTATGTGGTGCTGTATCCAAATCCGCGCGGCAGCACTTCTTACGGGCAGGAGTTTGGCAACATTATTCAATACCGCTATCCGGGTGACGACTTCCGCGACCTGATGCTGGGCGTGGATGAAGTAATCAAGCGCGGCTATATTGACGAGAAAAAGCTGGGCGTAACCGGCGGCAGCGGCGGCGGCTTGCTCACTGATTGGATTGTGGGACACACAGACCGTTTTGCCGCAGCGGTGGCGCAGCGCGACATTGCAAGCTGGGCGGCATGGTGGTATGCCGCAGATTTCACGTTGTTCCAGCCATCATGGTTTAAAGCGCCGCCCTTTGAAGATCCGCAGGACTATGTGAACCGCTCGCCGATTACTTACATCAAAAACGTGCACACGCCGCTGATGCTGGTGCTGGGCGAGGCAGACTATCGCACGCCGCCGGCTGCGGGCGGTGAAGAGATGTTCAGGGCGCTGAAATATTTGAAACGTCCGGTGATCATGGTGCGCTTTCCGGGAGAGTCGCATGAGCTGTCTCGCTCCGGGCAACCGTGGCACAGAGTGGAACGGCTGGAACACATCGTAGGCTGGTTTGATAAATATCTGCAAGGCATGAGCAAGCCGGAATATGACGATGTGGCGAGTGGCGAGGTCAGCATGAATCCGGCCAACCAGCCGGGGAAACATGATGCCAGCAAGACGGAAACGCCGGCGCAAAAGCCAAAGAAGAAATAGTGAGTTGAAAAAAAATTGGGAAGGCCAAGATGCACGGGCCTTCCCGGTCTTTCGTTCTTTCGGTCTTGCAAATGATCCTGACCTTACGCGGCCTGGGCCTGAGCTGCGCTTTTGGTAATTTGTCCGATGGCTTCATTCGCCAGCTTTAACGCTGAGGCATTGAGTTCAGCGCTGAGCTCTTTGTTCACGCTGGCAGCCTGTGACAACGCATGGGCGGCGGCAAGCACGGCCTGTGCGCGTCCAACTGCGGTTTCCGGATTGTAAGGCGGGATCCGGTGAAGTTTCCCGTTGATAATGATGAAGCCGCCTGCATCGCCTCCGCCAAAGAGGACTACTATTTCGGTTCCTTTTAGTTCTGGCATAACACACTCCTGTTTTGTGGCCGGAAGATTTAAATATTGTCCTTGGCCTGCAAGGTAGTGTGCGAGGGCAGGGTTTCGTTACACCGATTTATTTTTTGGCTTGTTGCGCTTTGTTTACATAAACGGAATCCCATACGATCTGCCAGGTTTTCTGGCTGTCATTGGATTGCTCCGCCATTTGCCGTACTTTGCCGGGCGCGATTACGTACCAGGTCCAGCGAAATACCGGGGAAGCTTTTTCGTCGCTGATCATGACCATTTTATTGCCGACCAGGCCGCCGGCCATGGGCGGAAAAGCGCCGGCATTGCCTGAGTTATCGAGATAGAGCTGATGAAATTTTTTGTCGCGAATATCGAAGTAGTTGAAGCTGGTGCCGGTCTCAATGCCGCGGCCTTTCCAGTGTTCGATGAGGACGCAGCCATCCTGCTCGCGGGTCACCAGGTTGTCACCCACTTTTTTGCCCGCAGGATTTTCCACCGACCAGTCGCCAATCCAGAAATCGAATTGCCGAAATTCAGAGGTCTGGCAAGGAATGGTGGATTTAAGAAATTGCTGATACTCAGGATTGGAATTGAGCTTTTGAAACTCAGTGGCGCCGGCAATGTAGGCGCGCAGGCGCGGCGCTTGTCCGCTGGCTTCAACTTCTTTCAGCGTGTCCAGCGCCTGGCGCGTGTTGCCCATGGCAATCTGCACGCGGGCCACATTGACTCTATTCAGCGCCGGACGAAAATTCTGTTGCACTGCCTGGGTAAATGCCTGCAGCGATTCATTCAGCTTTCCCAGTTGCAGATAACATTCACCCAGATTCTGCCAGGCCTGTCCATTGGCTGGCTCGCTGGCTGTGATTTGCACGTAAGCCGAGGCGGCCTGGTCCCATTTTGAATCGGCAAACAGTGCATCCGCCGTTTGCTGGGCGGCATTTTGGGGCGCTGCGTTTGGCTGAGCGGCAAGGTGACAGCAAGCCGCGCTGAAGAAAAACGTAATCGCCAGAGTGGCATGCTGGAGCCAACGGGCGGAGAAAAGTTGAATCACAATGTCCTCACTTTTTACGGATGTAAGTAAAGTCGTATTGCGGAGCCCAGGTCTTGCCGCCATCGCTGGATGCCTGCGAGAACTGGCGGACGTGATCTTTGTCAATCGGCATAAATTGCAGATGGCGTTTGATGGGCTTGTTTTGCGGGTCAAGATCATCGGCGTAGTAGTGCATGATTCCCGCTTTATCCGCGCTGCCCTCAAAATGCACGCTGGTGGACTGGCTATCGACCCAATCCTGAATCCACTTTTTCAGGCGCGTGTCATAGTGGTTGAAACTTTTTCCCGTTCCACCGCCAGTCCAGTTTTCCAGAATCACGCACTGCTCAAGGATGAGTTGAATACTGCTGGTTCCGGCAGGGCTCTGGCCTTGCGTGTTGACCACGTCCCATTCGCCAATCCAGAAATCAAGCTGGCGATATTCCGGCAGATGCGCGCAGGGATGCGCAATGGCATCCGCCCTGGCGACGGTTTTCTGAAATGCAGGATCGTCATGCAGTTGGGCAAAATCCGTATCCTGAAGCATCAGGTCTGTCTGGATGAAACCTGCGTCCACGGCTTTATCGAGCGCAAGCATCGCGTCATTGTTGCGGTTCAATTTTGCCAGCGCCTCCGCTTCACGATAAAACGCCGTTGCCCCAAATTGCGGATCAGACTCAGCGTGCTTGTAAGCCTCTATCGCTTTCTCATCCTGCAAAAGTTTGTGACGAGAGACGCCAAGCCTCAGCCACGCCGCAGCGTTTGCGGGATCAGCGTGCGTGATGGCTTCATAAGCTTGCGCGGCAGCAATCCAGTCTTTAGCAGCAAAGGCCTGGTTGGCCTGCTCCATGGTAGGTACGCTGGGCGCCGAGCCTGCTTGTCCACAGGCCGCAACAGACAGCGCAAGAACCTGGACGAATCGAATCATAGAGCCGGTCATCAAAGTTCTCCTTATGAAGAGGCGCGCATCCAAGAGAAACGTAAGGGAGCGTCCGCTGCGTGGTTTGACCATGGCCGCTATATTTGGTGAGCAATGCAGCGGCTTTAAGGCTGGTGCTCTGCGAAGAAATACCGGTGGTCACGAAAATCAGACCACTTCTAAAGCCGCAACACCGTCTAAATTGCAGGTCTGGATTGAGGTGAAAGCTTGAAATTTTCTCTGCGCAACGCTTCTGTACGTAACACAAAGAACCAAACATTCTTTGAACGGCATGGCCTTACGGTGGTGACAGGCAGCATTCTGCTGCTGTGGATTGTGCTTTACAGCGTGAGCGATGAGAAGAAACATATTGGTTCATTTTTCGGCAATGCGATTGCCGACTGGGCCGGCGTTGTGGTGATGGTGCTGGCGACCAAGCACTTGTATGAACGCGGATCAGAAGAAAGCAACAAGCCGGCAAAGAAATTGCCGAACCGCGCGCTGGAAGTTTTGCGCGACCACTCATTGACGGTCTTTCTGCTGGTTACCGGCGTGGCATGGGTGCTGCTTTATGCTCACGCTGATTCGGAATCAAAATGGGGACAGGTGGTGGGCAACATTGTTTCTGAGTGGACGCAGATTTTGGGCCTGGTGCTGCTGACGAAAAAGCTCATAGAAACGGGATCGAAGGAAAGCAAGAAGGCTAAATGAGATTGACACATGGTAATGGATGGATCGCTGCTAAGCGCCTTTTGGCGGATTCAGCGGCTTTGAAAATCGCTGAATCCGCGAGCAAAGAAAAACAGAGAAAGATGACGGGAGAGCAATCATCTGATAAACTAACCAAGTTGTTTAGATACATCGTCTGCCCAACAGACGAAGCCTGTATCTGGTAACTTCCAACAAAAGCTGGGGACGTAGTTCAGTTGGTTAGAACGCTGCCCTGTCACGGCAGAGGCCGCGGGTTCGAGTCCCGTCGTCCCCGCCATCATTCCGAAGGACTTACCGGAAGATGGACCCAGCAGTCCGACCCACAATTCAACCCACAGCAGATAATTTGTGACATGCGCTACGGCGTTAACATCGCCACTCCCCAAAAAATTAAAGATTCTAATGACGGATTAACTGGGTTCTAATCCCGCCGCCCCATGATGTGCTTGTACGAATCCCTTTTGGATTATGTCTATCTGGCACAAATCGGTTCGCGGCGCGCTACTTGGCTTGATGATTCTTCTGGCCAGCGTGGCTCCGTTGCTTACAGTTGCCGTCGATAACGACGATGACGATGACACGCCACCGATCACTGTGGAAATGAACCTGGGCGCACCATCCAGAAAGGCAGCCCAAACCACGGCCCCTGAGATTGCACAGCAATTTGCGGTCGTGAGTGAAGGCGAACCAGTCAGCAAAGCAGTACTCTTATCGCAACACCATCTAACGATTCAGCCTGTCACGGGCTCGCCACAGTTAGTGGTTCCTCTCAGAACGTAAACACTCGCATTCCTTTTCTTTTGAGCCGTCGCATTTCTGCATCTTGCCGGGATCCATTTATCAGCAAGGGTTAGCAGGGTGCCGGTCTGGTTTAACTCTGCTGCGTTCGAATTTCGCAGCTTAACCTCCCATGTAATTTCAGTCACTTTCGCAGGCGTAGTTTCGTGTGCGAATTGGCCAATGATGCGTCCTCCGTTCAACGGATGAGCCCTTGTGCTCACTCGTGGAATCAGGAGTCCGCCCTTGGCGTGGCGGCTGCATGGGTGAATTCAGGCGTCAACAATTTTTGCAGGAGAAAAACGATGAAATCTTCCGGGACCCTGTTCTTTATTCGGATTTGCGCTGGTGTGCTGGCGACTGTGGTGGGAATTGGATACTACGGTCATGTTC
Organism: Candidatus Angelobacter sp.; assembly: GCA_036502105.1. Lineage (GTDB taxonomy): Bacteria > Acidobacteriota > Terriglobia > Terriglobales > Acidobacteriaceae > Angelobacter. Next base: position 4,967 of record DASXZE010000265.1, read on the forward strand.
GCGCACAAAGCACCACGTCCGGCGGCCAGATTGTTCTGCCGCTCCGCCCCATGGCTGCTCTTTCAAGTGTTCCTGTTCCTCCGGTATTCGGTATCGAAGGAATTCTGGCGGATAAAACCGCGGCGATTGCATTGGGCAAAGCACTCTTTTGGGACATGCAAGCCGGCAGTGACGACGTGCAGGCATGTGCCAGCTGCCATTTCAATGCCGGCGCCGATAGCCGCCCGGCAAACACACTGAATCCTGGCCAGGCCGGCGGTGACAATAAATTTGATCTTGGCCCGCAGGTTGCAGGTGTTACGGGTCCCAACCATTTTCTGAATCCCGGCACTCCGGGCGCTGGATTTGGCGGATACCATGATGGTGATTTTCCTTTTCACAAACTTTCCAATCCTGACAATCGAGTCAATATCGTCGCCGATCTGAACGACGTTTCCGGCTCGCAAGGTGTTTTTGCCGCAAGAATGGGCGGCATCAATATTCCTTTGCCGCCACCGGCTGCTGGCGGCACTGGCGATCCAGGGAATACGGGCAATCCGCACCGCCGCGTTGATGATGGAAATGAAGCGGATGGACCAGGGTTCACCCGTCACACTGGCGGTCACATAGGCCCGGATATCAAAGCTCCTTCGAGCAGACTAACGCCCGGCAATGGCACTGGATATAAAACGAGAATAGCAACGGCTCCCACGATCGGATCTTCCAACAGTGAGCCTGGCCAGAGCGAGGAATTAACCACCTCACTTCCCGACGTAGTTTTTTCTTATCCCGATCCAACGGCGGCAGGCCGTCTCATCAACACGCGCAAAGTCACGGGACGCAATACGCCGAGCGCAGTCAACGCGGTTTTCAACTTCCGCAATTTCTGGGACGGTCGCGCGCAGAACATCTGCAACGGCAATGATCCATTCGGC
>DASXZE010000266.1:0-4060 GCA_036502105.1 Candidatus Angelobacter sp.
GTGATCGCCGTGATCGGGTGATCGGGTGATCGGAAAGAAAATTACCACTGATCCACACTGATAACACTGATCCAGAATTGAGATTCGGATGAACCGGCGGGGGAAGAGGCTAATACGCAAAGAAGAAACACACCAACAATATCCGAAACATTTTTAAGAAATCTTGACCCGAGCCTCAGTTCTTCTCAAACACAATTTTTGTAAGCAGGGCGGGGCTTGGTTCTTATTTGCAATGATTCTGAGTGGAGAGGAGACTTCAGTCCATCCGATAGAAATATTCAAGGCAGGCTGCGCAGATTCCGTGGGTAACGTTTTTGCGATTTGGTTGCAGATATTCAGGGACCCAGTCCCATTGTCCTGATTCGTCATTGCGGCATGTGCGGCGGCAGTTGGAGCATATGCGCAGGAAGGCATTCGATTGAAGATAGCGAGCATCCAAAGGCTGCAATCCCGGTTGCGCATGGGCTTTTTTCACATGCAGGGAGTTGATCACCGCGAACCCGTTCTTGAGCGGATATATCTGCATCCGGAAGAACCGGAATATTTCCGGGCTGGAACACTCATATTCCTGGCATTGGATTTCCAGTGTTTGCCGCGCGCGGATAAAAATTTCAGCGTAGTAGTCCCGCATCACGGGGGTGAAAAATTCAAGCACGGGACGGTGCAAAACGCTTTCAGCCAGCAGACCGTGCCCGTTATTTTCCGCGGCAAAACAGTCCCACGCCCGGTTGCAATAGGTGATCTCAAGGTCCGCCCCGAGCGTATAGCAGGCATTAGGATTGTTTTCAAAAATCGCCAGAGGCATGCCAGCAGGAAGGGTTTTCATTCTGCCGCCTTGCCAGACAATACTTTTTCTGTTGCAGCAGAATTTTCTGCAAGCAGGGCTTCGGCGGAAGACCAGGCGGACTCCAGGGTGAACGGCTTCGCCATCGTCGCATGCGCGCCTAGATGTCTGCACGCTTTTAGATATCCTTCAGGATGGGACATACCTGACATGACCATAATTTTGATCGCTGGAAACTCAGAACGCAATTGCCGAACCAGCTCGAATCCATCTTTAGTCTGGCATGGCCAGGTCAGTAATCACCAGATCAACGGGGCATGTGCGGCAGACGCGCAGGGCCGAATCTCCTTCAGACGCAGTGAAAACGGCACAACCATGCTTCTGGAAAATACCGCTCAGTACTTCGCAAATCACGGCTTCGTCGTCCACAATTAATACTGTGTGGCGACGGTGGCCCTCAACGCTCATCGGACAAATTCCCCTTTTTTAAGATTGTAAAACTCCTTTATCATTATCGACAGAAACCCCGCGCACATTAGCCCGAGGCGAGCAAGCAGGGAGCGGTAAAGCGCCAGCCGGCAAAAGGACGAACATGGACCGTCTTGAATCACACAGAAAATTTTTCGCCGACTTGCTGACGGCTTCAGTCGGCTCAAAGAATGAACGACTGATCACCGCGCTGGCCAGCACGCCGCGTGAACGCTTTCTTGGCCCCGGTCCGTGGAAGATTTTTGCCGGCGGTGGTTACGTCATCACCCCCACTGACGATCCCGCATTTCTCTACCAGGACGTTGTTGTGGCGTTGCAGGAAAAAGACCGAATCAACAATGGCCAGCCAACGCTGCATACAGTTTGTCTAGCAACGCTCGATCCACAAGCGGGTGAGACGGCCATTCACGTCGGCGCAGGCTCGGGATATTACACCGCGCTGCTCGCGCAACTCACCGGCCCATCGGGCAAAGTCCATGCATATGAAATAGAACCAACACTGGCCGAGCGGGCAACAGCAAATCTCGCCGATCTGCCGCACGTCACCGTACACGCACGCTCAGGCGCTGAAGGCGAGCTTCCACAATGCAATGTAATTTACGTGAGCGCCGGAGCCACAGCCCCGCTCGATATCTGGCTGGACGCTCTTCTTCCCGGCGGACGCCTTCTCTTCCCGCTCACACCTGATGGTCCCGGCGGAACGCCTGCCGCCGGAGGCATGTTGCTGATCACGCGCACTGCGCCAGATTTAGCAAACAAAGATAAATATGACGCTCGCTTCCTACTGCCCGTGATGTTTATTTCCTGCGCAGGTGCGCGCGATGAAGAGACTGCGGCAAAACTTGCAGAGGCGTTCAAGCGCGGCGACATGAGAAATGTTCGCGCGTTGTATCGCAACAACACACCCACTGTTGACACTTGCTGGTGTGCTGGCAATCGCTGGTGGCTATCCACGGCGCAAAATACTTAGCGCTCGTAGTAAGACAGATGCAGACCGCAAAGATTTTACAAGTCTTAGGCCCAGAATACGTAGATCGCCTTATTGATCTGCGTTTAATAACGCCCTAATCTTCACGAAACTTTACTCGGCCGCTTCCGGGAAAGCGCCACCTCAAGCGCACTATCTTGGCCGGGCTCAAGCATCTTTCACTCCGCCTGACGGCAGACAGCCTCGACTCGTCTGCGCGCGGCAGTTCGACCGCAAGTCAAAAATTTTCTAACGACGGAGAAAAGTTATGACGCGTCGAAAAGCTCGCTTTATGAAGAGACTTCCCCTTGTACTTTGTCTTGTCGCCATGGCAGCTGCGTTCGCGGTAGTTGGCATTGCGCAATCGCAATCCGCCCAGCAAGCGCCAGCAGGTTACGGCACGCCGCTCCACAACGATCAATCAGGAGCCATCGGCAATGGGCTCGTAGATGACAATAACGCCACATTCCGGGCTGATGAAGCTGTCTTCATGGAGGAAGAAGATGAAAGCTCCGGACTTGGTCCCACATACAACGCGCGCAGCTGCGTAGATTGCCATGCGCAACCCAACATCGGCGGCGCCAGCCAGGTTACCGAGCTTCGCGTGGGACATCGCGATGCTGCCGGCAACTTTGTGAATCCAACCATTACCGTGAATGACGGTGCTGTCAGTATTCCGGGACGCTCGCTTGTCAACGACCGCTCACTTTGCGGCGAAGCCACCGAGCGTGTGGCAGGCACTGAAACCATTCACGCATTGCGCGCAACCACCAGCGTTCTGGGTGATGGCTTTGTTGAATCCATTGCTGACAATACGCTGGTCGCTATCGCCAACAATCAACCTCGCCAGAGCGGTGGACGCATCGCCGGCATGGTGGTTCGCGTTCCCATCTCAGAAGCCAACGGCGCGACAGGCATAGGCCGCTTTGGCTGGAAGAATCAGCATGCCAGCCTGCTCTCATTCGCCGCCGATGCTTACGTCAACGAGCAAGGCGTAACCAGCCGCCTGCAACCCACAGACACCACCAACTTGTGTGACACGGTCGCCGATCCTGAAGATCCCGTCGATCCAGACGGGCTTGAGGACATCGACCATTTTGCCCGCTTCATGCGGCAGACCCAGGCTCCTCCGCGTGACACCGCGCTCGCAGTCACGCCAGCTGCAATCGCCGGAGCAAATCTGTTCAACTCCGTCGGCTGCAATATCTGCCACACAACTTCCATCACCACGGCTCCAGCCGGAACCGCGATCAATGGTGGACAGTTCACCATCCCGCCTGCGCTGGGCAGCAAGGTCATCCATCCGTACGGTGATTTTCTGCTGCACAACATTGGCACCGGTGATGGCATTGTGCAAAACGGCGGACAGGCCACAGCCAACAGGATGCGCACCGCTCCGCTCTGGGGACTGCGCACCAAAGACCGCCTGATGCATGATCTGCTGTCTGTCACTCGCAATGACGCGATTCTGCGCCATGCCGGTGAAGCCGAAGGCGTTGTAAACAACTATCGTCGTCTCAGCACTGCGCAGAAAAACCAGTTGATGGTCTTTCTGAATTCGCTCTAGCTGCAAACTTTCGTTGGTTAGTCCTCCGGGTGAGATTGCGTCATTGCAGCCTCACCTTTTTTCACCATAGCTAGAGTGAGCGGCTGGAACATTCGTCATGTATTGAGGAAAACAAAAATGGTTTACTATTCCTCATCCATGCCGCCAACTATCCAATTTGTTAACCCGATAAAATTCGACACGCTGACCCGTGTCCTTCGCATACGCGGAGTTGACGTTTACGTTCACTGGACAGTCTTCCTTATCGCCGGAA
>DASXZE010000267.1:0-3199 GCA_036502105.1 Candidatus Angelobacter sp.
GCAGCATGTGTCGCAAATTTCCGTTGTTGGACGGCTCACCTGGGGGCGACTGGTTGTGGCTCCCAGTGGCAGGACTTATATTTTTGTAAGCCGCTTGCGCCAGCCGTATGTGCCCAGGGGCCTGCCGAATCTTGGCATCGCGCTCAGTATTGTTGCCGCGGGCGTGATTTCTTATTTACTAGCCCTTTACTTGACCTCCCCTGTAAAGAAACTGAAATCCGTAGTGCAATCTTTTGCAGAAGGGAAGCTGGACGTGCGTGTTACACCGCAATTAGGCAATCGCCGTGACGAACTGGCCGATCTGGGCCGCGAATTTGACCACATGGCGGAACGCATTGACGCTCTCATCTCGTCACAAAAGCGCCTGCTTGCGGACATCTCACATGAACTGCGTTCACCGCTGGCCCGCCTGACCGTGGCGCTGGAACTGGCGCGCAAAAATGTGAGCGACAAAGGCATTCCCGCGCTCGACCGAATTGAATTGGAGTCTGAACGTGTGAACGCATTGGTTGGGCAACTGCTAGCGCTTACCCGCCTGGAAAGCGGCGCCGAGCGTGTTCCGCCTGAGGCGCTGGCCCTGGAAGATATTGTGCAACTGGTGGTTGACGATGCAAATTACGAAGCCAAACCACACCACAAAGAAGTAAGGATTCTGCAGCTTTCGCCCTGCCGCGTCTGTGGCTCGTCAGAGCTTGTGCGCAGCGGCATTGAAAATGTCATCCGCAATGCCATTCGTTACACCGCGGAAAATACCGCCGTGGAAGTCTCTCTCACATCGAAATTGGATACCGCTGTTTTGACCGTGCGGGACCGCGGCCCGGGCGTTCCTGAAGCCGAGGTGGCGCATATCTTTGAGCCTTTCTATCGCGTGGGAGAAGCGCGTGAACGTTCCAGCGGCGGCGTTGGACTGGGTCTTTCCATCGCGGACCGCACCATTAAATTGCACGGCGGCACGGTGCGGGCGGAAAACGTGCCCGGCGGTTTGCTCATCACCATTGAGCTGCCGGTTTCACCCGCGCCTGCAGTGGCGCAGGCGGCGCCAGAAAAAATACCTGTTTCATAAAACCTGTTCATAAAAAATCGCTGCTTCCGTTTCGCCATGAGCGATGCAGAAGCAGCGATTGTTATTTATCTGACTTTTTATCGCCCAGACTTTCAGTCAAAACTGAAATCAAAAGTCTTTAGACCAAGAGTCTTTGAGTTAAAAATCTCTAAGCCAAGAACCTGAAATCAAAAAATCGCAAATCAAAAACCACCAATCAAAAATGGTACTAAGCCGCTTTCGGCCCCGCGTCTTTCTCACCCACATCTTTGGCCTCAGGATGTCCCTTCCTGGCCGCCGCGTTTTCTATTTCTGAATTAATTTCGCCGCCCAGCAGCACCGCCAACCCGGAAATGTAAAGCCAGAGCATCAGCAAAATCACTGCTCCCAGCGATCCATATGTCTTGCTGTAGCTATTAAAAAAATGCAGATAGCCGCGGAAGGCCAAAGAAGAGCCAATCCAGACCACGACTCCAACCAGCGATCCGGGCGTGATCCACTGCCATTGTTGTTTGGCGTCTGGGCCCCAGTAATAGAGCAGCGCGAATGAAATCACCACAAACACAAAGGCAACCGGCCATTGCGCAATGCGCCAGGCGATTACGGCAGCGTTGCTCAATCCGATTTGCGCGCCTACATAGTTTGCAATATTGCCGCCATAGAGAACAATGACCAGAGCGACAACTGTCAGCATGGAAAGGGCAATGGTCAGGACAATGGAGATGAGGCGTCGCTGCCACCATGGGCGCACTTCTTTCAGGTGATAGCAGCGGTTCAGCGCGTCCATGATGGAACTGATGCCGCCTGAACCGGACCAGAGCGCCAATGCCAGGCCGAGTATCAGCTTCAGGCCGGTGGCATGATGGGCAATTTCCTGTAGAGATTTCTGTATCAGGCTGTAAGCGTCCGGCGGCATGAACTGTGCGGTATAACTGAGCAGGCCGTGGCGGAGATCATGGCTTCTGCCAAACAGGCCCAGGATGGCCATGATGAAAAAAATCATGGGGAAGAGCGCAGAGACAAAATAGTAAGCCAGCGCGGCCGCGCGCGTGAGCACATCGTCATCGTCTATTTCATGGTAAAGACGCTTAGCCAGCTGCCACAGCGAGAGGCCGCCCAGCTTCCATGGTGAAGCTTCTTTTTTTACGGCTCTAATATGGTGGTCAGGTCCCCCGCCAAATGTGTGAAGACGCATTACCCTGCCCCGGACGGTCCATAAACATGCTTGCTGGCAGTTGGATGAGATCTTGAGGAGAAGGGAAACTGCTGGCCAGAGTAGCTGGAATTTTTACCGCTCTGGTATCACCCTGTTTTTTATCACCCTGAAGAGAGCTGGCAGAGCTGCAGGTTCAAAAAAGACGGTTTGCACTGTCCTGCCGGTGCCTGCATTCCGCTTCGCTCCCGTCAGGGTGGAGAGAAAGAATGAATGCTTATAAGACGTAAGAAACCGGCCAGGGTTACTGAAATCGGCATAAATATTTGTGAAAAAAGTTTTACGAGTTTTTTGGAACCTAATCTCACTGCCTGCGTATTACTAACCAAGAGCTGCAAAACAGGTCAAAGCATGCAGCAACGAAATGAGAAATGACCGGGAGGATTTTATGGACGCGAAATGGAATAACGTGATCGACAATACAATGGTACGAATCGCCATGGTGGTAGTGGGTTTTGGCGCGTGGTTCGCCATTGGCTATGGCTTAATGTCGCTGTAAAAACGGCGGAGTACGCAACAGATTTGCGCTCCGCCTGGTTTTTTTCGCACGCAGGCGCGCGCGAAAACGATTCTTGCAGAATTTATTCTTTCTAGACGTGGACTACTTCCGCAGCCTTGCCTGAACCGTAACGCGTTTGCAGGTACTCGTTCAGGATGTCAAAGAACTCGGCGACAATGTGGTCGCCCTTCAGCGTAGTCATCAGCCGACCATCCACAAACACCGGCGCTTTAGGTTCTTCAAAAGTGCCGGGCAGTGAGATGCCGATGTTGGCATGCTTGGATTCACCCGGCCCGTTGACCACGCAACCCATCACGGCAACTTTGAGTTCTTCCACACCGGGATACTTGTCTTTCCATACCGGCATGTTCTCGCGGAGGTAAGTCTGTATCTGCTCGGCCATCTCCTGGAAGAAGGTGCTGGTGGTGCGTCCGCAGCCGGGGCA
>DASXZE010000268.1:0-11614 GCA_036502105.1 Candidatus Angelobacter sp.
TCTTTGCCTTCTTCAATCTCGTCCAGCTCTTCTTCCAGGTGCGCGGTGTAAGCAGGATCGAAGATCTCTTCAAAGTTTTTCACCAGCAGATCGGTCACAACCAGCCCGGTCTCCGTGGGGATAAACTTGCCGCCAATCTTCTGCACATACTGGCGCTCAACGATGGTGGAGATAATCGTGGAGTACGTTGAAGGCCGGCCGATGCCGCGCTCTTCCAACTCTTTTACCAGTGAAGCTTCATTGAAGCGCGGAGGCGGCTCAGTGAAGTGCTGCTCTGGTTTCAGTTCGCGGAGCGTGAGCTTCTGGCCCACTTCCAGCGCAGGCAGCTTGTGCTTGAGCTCTTCGTCTTCCTCGTCCTTTGCGTCTTTGGACTCTTCATAAACTTTGAGGAAGCCTTCAAACTTGAGCACTGATCCGGTCACGCGGAAGGTGAATGATTCAGATTTATTCTTGGCTTCAATATCGACGCTGGTCTGGTCAAAGACCGCCGGCATCATTTGCGAGGCCACAAAGCGCTGCCAGATGAGTTTGTAAACTTTGTATTCGTCTTCCTGGAGATACTTTTTAATCTCATCAGGATGGCGCGCCACTCCTGTTGGACGGATAGCTTCGTGCGCTTCCTGCGCGGCTTTCTTTGATTTGTACTCGTTTGGCTTTTCCGGCAGAAATTCTTTGCCGTAAGAGCCGGCAATCGCTTCACGCACCTCAGTCAGCGCGTCATTCGATACCCGCACGGAATCCGTACGCATATAAGTAATGAGGCCGACTGAGCCTTCGTCGCCCAGCTCAACGCCTTCATACAAACGCTGCGCGATCATCATGACGCGCTTTACGCTGAAGCGCAGCTTGCGCGATCCATCCTGCTGGAGCTTGCTGGTGGTGAAAGGCGGCGCTGCGCTGCGGCGGCGTTCTTTCTTCTCTACATTGCGGACAGACCAGTCAGCCTTCTCCAGCGCTGAAGTAATTTTTTTCGATTCTTCCTCGTTGGGGATTTCTGTTTTCTCGTCGCCACGGCCCACAAAGCGTGCGTCAAACGGCCCGGTTTTGCCGGGAGCGAGATGAGCGTCAATGGTCCAATATTCTTTTTTCTCGAACGCTTTGACTTCGCGCTCACGCTCCACAATCAGGCGCAGGGCGACAGTCTGTACGCGTCCGGCAGAAAGGCCGCGACGGACTTTGTCCCACAGCAGGGGCGAAACCTGATAGCCCACAATGCGGTCAAGCACGCGGCGCGTCTGCTGGGCGTCCACCAGGTTGCGATCAATATCCCGCGGATGCTGGAAGGCCTCGAGCACGGCCTTCTTGGTAATTTCATTGAAGGTCACGCGACGGACCGGAATGCCATCTTTTTTCTGTTTCTTGGTCAATCCCTCAGTGAGCTCTTCTTCCAGATGCGCGGCAATGGCTTCGCCTTCGCGGTCCGGGTCAGGCGCCAGATAAATGGCAATGGCGCCCTTGGCCAGCTTCTTGAGCTTGGCCACAACTTTTTCTTTGCCGGGAATGACGACGTACTCGGTGGAGAAGTCGCCTTCCAGGTCTACGCCCAGCTGGCTCTTCGGCAGATCTTTAATATGACCAAGCGAGGCTTCCACCTCGAAGTCTTTGCCAAGATATTTATTAATGGTCTTCGCCTTGGCGGGCGATTCGACGATAACTAATGATTTTGCCAACTTTGTCTTTATCCTTATTTGACTGAAGCTACCATGGAATTGCGTAATACCACAAACTCAATGGTCGCAGTACTTGGTATTTGGTACTTAGCCCTTTGCTGCAAGCGCTTTCGCTTGTATTTGATTTTCAACGCTTGTCAGCAGCGCAAAAAGCAATCTTTCGCACCGTGGTTAATTCTTTTGCAGTGCGATCATAAAACTCATTTGTTAAAAATCCGAAATCGCGGCAAAGCAACAAGTGATAATCAAGCTCGCTCGCAGATCCCATGGCAATCCTGATAAACCGTGCAAACTCAGGAGTTGTTCTTCGACCACAGCCTTCGGCCAAATTCGCACCAATTGAAATTGCCGCGCGGCGTAACTGTGAAGTCAGACCAAACATTTCCTCTTTCGGAAATTTCCTGCTCGCCTCATAATGGTCAAGCGTAAGTTTGTGAGAATGCTTCCAAACATCCAAATCTCGATAATTTCGCATACGGTCTCCGAGAACGTGCCAAGTACCAAATACTAATTACCAAGTACTGCCTAAAAACTCTTCACAAAATTCTTCCCCGGCATCTGCTTAATTTTGCCGTTCAGTTCAAGCTCAAACAGCGCGGCAAAGACCTCTGAAGACGATACTTCCGGCTCCAGCCGCTCAATGATTTCATCTATGTGAGTCATCGCGTCCTGCTTGAGGACGGCCAGGACTTTTTTCTCTCGGGGCGAGACCTGCTCATCGAAGAGGCCGGCTCCCTGGGGCTTTTCGTCAGATGCTGCCGGGCCGCGTTCGGATTCAAGCTGCTGTTTTACTGAGGCCGGCAATTCCTCCCAAACGTCCTCCCAGGTTGCAGTTAGCTTGGCTCCTTGTTTTATCAGGGTGTTCGGGCCCCAGGAGTTGCGGGAGATCACATTGCCGGGCACGGCAAAGATTTCGCGGCTTTGTTCCAGGGCACACCGGGCCGTGATGCGCGTGCCGCTGTACTCTCCGGCTTCCACCACCAGCACGCCGAGCGAGATGCCACTGATAATGCGATTGCGAATGGGAAAATTCTGCGGTGCTGCGAATGTTCCCAGAGGGAATTCGCTGATGAGAGCGCCGCCGCACTCCAGAATGCTTTCTGCAATTTTTTTATTTTCGCGCGGATAGATTACGTCCACGCCGGTACCAAACACGGCAACAGTCTTGCCTTTGGCTTTGATCGCGCCTTTGTGGCTGAAGGTGTCCACGCCGCGCGCCATGCCGCTGAAGATCACGAGCCCGCGCGCTGCCAGATCATAGCCCAGGCGCTCCGCCATGCCCATGCCGTAAGGAGTCGGGTGGCGCGTGCCGACAACCGCTATACCCGGGCGGCTCACGGCTTCAGCGTTGCCGCGTACGAATAGAACCAGCGGTGGATCGTAAATTTCGCTCAGCCGAGCGGGCCAGGCTGCGTCGTCACGGCAGAGGATTTGGACACCGGCGGCCACGGCTTTCGCCACTTCGTCATGCGCCAGCTCCAGCGATTTTCCCAGGGCAATGTGCTGGGCTGACTGCGCCTTCAGGTTCTCGGCTTCAAGTTCGGTGAGTGACGCATGAAAAATATCCTGGATGTTGCCAAAGCGCTCCGCCAGCTTGCGTCCACGGGTGGGGCCGAGGCCCGGCGTTAAGGAGAGCGCCAGCCAGTAAATTGCGTTCGAAGTTGCAGCTTGTACGGTAGCCATAAAGAGAGTGTCTGCCTGTAAGAGCAAACTTGGCGGACTTTACACGGTTTATAAAAAGGCTGTCAACCCTGCACTGTGTCGCTCAGGTTAAATCTGTGTCTTTCGCAGTTCGCGGACCATCGCGCGCATGGCTTCAAATCCGGCTTCAGAGCAGTAGTGGCCTTTCTGGGTGGAAGGGAATTCATCTGGCAAACCAATGCAGCGGACCCGAATGGTGTCCAGCGTGGGATCGATAATGGGAAAAGAGCAAAAGTCGTCCCAGTCCCAGCGGCCACAAATGCCGTCAACAAAGCGTTCAATAATGTCTGCCATCTCCCCGCGCGACATGCCAATTTTCTTCACGTTCATCCTTTCATAAGTCATCCAGCGACCCGTCGGCGAACAAGCGCAAGGTCCTTCGGTCCTACTCGCCCGCTCTGCCCATTCACGCCAAAAACGGGCGCGCATGGGGCCCCGAAAGCGCGGGCTCCTCACGGACCTCAGGATGACGGTTTTGGGGACGGTGAGATTTTGGGTGGTTTACTGCAAAACTCACCCAGCCCTACCGCCCAGTAAACGCATACTGGAATTCAACTTGCTAGAATAAGGATACATGTCCCCTTTCCGGATCTCCGCCATCAGCTTTTTGAACACTGCCCCGCTTATGTGGGACTTTGAAAACGGAGAGCCGGCGGCGCGTCTGCGCGAGCATTTTGATGTCAGCTATACCATTCCGTCGCGTTGCGCAGAGCAATTGAAGGAAGGCTCGGCGGATATTGGGATTATTCCGGTGGCGGCTTATACGACCATTCCTGATCTGGTGATTGTGCCTGACGTGGCGATTGCGGCCAAGAATAAGGTGCGGTCGATTCTGCTGGTGAGCAAGGTTCCGCTGGACAAGATTCGCAGCGTGGCCACGGACGATTCTTCCCGCACGTCGGCGGCGCTGGTGGAGATTTATCTGCGCAAGTTTGTGGGGATTGATCCGGGATTTTCACGGCAGAAGCCGTCGCTCAAGGAGATGTTGCAGTGGCATGACGCGGCGCTGCTGATTGGCGATCCGGCTTTGCAGGCCCAATATCCCAAGGGCTATTTTGTCTTTGACATGGCGGAAGAGTGGAAGCGCTGGACGGGGCGGTCGTTTGTCTTTGCTTTCTGGGCCATACGCAAGGCGGCGTTGCAGGGACGCGGTGCGGAGCCGAATATCGCGCAGGTATTTCAGCAGTCACGCGATAACGGGCTCAAGCATATTCCGGAAATTTCCGCGGCCTGGGCTCCCAAGCTTGATTTGCCCGCCAAGTTGATTTTTGAATACCTGACGGAGAATGTGGATTACACGCTGGATGCGGAGAACATGGAAGGGCTCAAGCTTTATTATCGCTACGGCGCGGAGTGCGGAGTTTTCTCGAGTGAACCTAAGCTCGAATTTATGGCGCAGGCGTTTTCAGGGCAAAGTCCAGATCAACCCAATCCGGAGCAAGCAAGTCCAGAGCAGACGCTTCCTGGGCAATCCAGTCCGGCTGTGCGCAATTAGATCCTACGTAATGAATCATTCGTCATCCTGTATCGCCATGAGCCATATGCAGTTAACATGGGCTTTACCTGCTTTACAACTCTCAACCGGAGCTGCCGCTGGAAAGGGCATCTAAATAGGCTGTGATGCTTTACCTCATATTTTCGCCGCTGGGGGCCTGGCTGGAAAAGCTGGGCGGGCTGGGCCTGGTGCTGCTCGGCTTTGCCGACAACTCCGTGGTGCCGATGCCGGGCAGCATGGACGCGCTCACGATTGTGCTCTCCGCACACCAGAAAACGCTGTGGCCTTACTACGCCGTAATGGCGACCATTGGCGGGGTGCTGGGCGGCTACATGACGTATGCGCTGGGCGCCAAGGGCGGGGAGGCGTCACTAGAAAAGAAGCTGAGCAAGAAGAAAGCTGAGAGGATATACAAGATCTTTAACCGCTTCGGTTTCTGGAGCCTGTTTGTGCCGGCGCTGTTGCCACCGCCCGTGCCGTTCTCGCCGTTTCTGCTGGTAGCGGGCGCGATGAAGTATTCGAAGCGGAATTTCTTTATCGCCGTGGGCTTGGCCCGGGCCATTCGTTACTCACTTCTGGCGTGGATGGGATCGATTTACAGCAAGCAGATTTTTGGCTCCTTCCATCGTTATTATGGGCCGGTGTTCTGGGTGCTGATTGTTCTGGCCGTCATCGGCGGAATTGCCGCTCTGGTCTGGGCACGGAAGCGCAAACGGGACGGCAAGCCGGTGATCCCGGATTTCAAAGAGCCGAAGGCCAAGCTGGCTTAGCTTTGGTCTTTCATCTTTTGATCTTCTAGCTGCGATCTTCGGTTGTGGAACTCCCGGCACTCGTTCCGTGCGCCTGAAATGAAGTATTCTTACGAACGAAGCCCCCAACGAATACCCAGCGAGTGAATTCTTAGAACCCATGTTCGATCCCTTAGAGCGTCTCAAGATCCTTATTAACTCCAGCACTCCGGTTGTTGTGATTGAAACCGTAGAAGAGGCGCGGGCTGTTCGTCTGATTCGTGCCGCTGCGGATGAGGCGCATCTGCCGGTCTTCGAATGGAACGTCGCGGATGGTCTTACGCGCGCCGGCGGTGTTCCGGTCAACTCCGCTCCCATCGGCTCTCCCGTTGCTTCCCCGCCTCGGGGCACGGTCTATGGAGAAAGCACAGATGAACGGGCGGCCCAGGTCATGTCTGGCCCGACGCGCGAGCAAACATCCATCTACAGCACCAAGGAGCCGGCGCAGGTACTGGCCCATTTGAAGTCCATGTCGATTGAGGCAGTTTTCATTCTTAAGGATTTTCACCGTCACATGGATGACGCCGTGGTGGTGCGCCGGCTGCGTGACGTTGCCCAGGGTTTTGAAGGGAAGCGGCGAACTCTGTTCATCACCGCGCCTTCACTGTCTTTGCCGCCCGAGTTGAGCGCAGAAGTTGAGTATGTGGACCTGCCGCTGCCGAACGTCAAACAGTTGCGCGCCGTGGTGGAGCAGACTTTTACTCGGCTGTCGCGCAACCGCTCACTGAAGAACAAGCTTGATTCCGCCGGTCTTGATGACGTTGCCCGGAACCTGCGCGGGCTGACTGAAGAAGAAGCCGAGCGCGCCATAGCGCAGGCCATTGTGGCCCGTTATGCGTTGTCACAGGAAACGATCACGGATGTCGCCGAGACGAAAAAAGATATTCTGCGGCGCTCCGGGATGCTGGAGTTTGTGGACCCAACTGAGACCATGGCCGACATCGGCGGCCTGGAAAATCTCAAGCGCTGGCTGGAACAGAGGCGCGGAAGCTGGAGCGACTCTGCCCGCAGTTTTGGCCTTGAGGCGCCGCGCGGTGTTCTGCTCCTGGGCGTGCAGGGCTGCGGCAAGAGCATGTGCGCACGCGCCATTGCCGGAACATGGGGCATTCCCCTGGTGAAGTTTGATAGCGCCGCGGTCTTTGACAAATATGTTGGAGGAACAGAGAAGCTGCTCAAACGCATGTTTCATGTAGCGGAGGAGCTAGCACCGGCAGTGCTTTGGATTGACGAGCTGGAAAAGATTTTTGCCGGCGGGCGACCGGACTCCGCCTCCGCCGATGGCGGCGTCTCCGCCCGCCTGATGGGCGCTTTCCTCTCCTGGATGCAGGAGCACACCGCGCCGGTATTTGTGGCTGCCACTTCCAATGATCTTTCCGCCCTACCTCCGGAGCTGATCCGCAAAGGGCGGTTTGACGAAATGTTCTTTGTGGATCTGCCCAACCTGGCCGAGCGTCGCGCGATTCTTAAGCTGCAACTGGCGCAGCACAAGCAGAACGCCGCAAATTTTGATCTTGATCAGCTGGCTGTGGCGGCCTGCAATTATTCCGGCGCCGAAATTGGCGCTGCCCTGCAGACAGCCATGTATAGCTGCTTTTCCAGCAAGACCTCGGTGACAACGGAGAGTGTGCTGCAGGCGCTGCGTTCTTCCGTGCCGCTCTCCATCACGCGTGCTGAAGACTTGCAGGCCCTGCGCGATTGGGCCCGCACCCGCGCCGTGCCAGCGTCGATCGTGGATGTAAAAGTTTGACGTAAAAAATACTAATGGCCCTTCGCGTTAGTTATCGAGACCAGTGCATTACTGCAAGCCGCCGATTCGGGATTTTTTAAGAAATAGACAGCATTGGCTGACACGGGCGCAGTCGTGAAACTTCTATTCAGTCTTATCAATCTTGGCCATGCTCCAGCCACTGTCAAAAGCTCCAGGATCATCCGCATGGTGCACTACAAACTGTTGCAGCTCTGCAGTAGAGCCTGAAAGCACCCAGTTTGAGCCATTTTCATCTTTGGCATTGAGGTGCCGTGCCTGAAGCAGTTTTTTGCCAATCTGTTCTTCCACCCATTCGCGATCCAGAAAATCCAGAGTCAGACTCTTTTCCCTGAGATATACCTTGAATATCCGGTGAGCAGGATGAATTTTTACCTGCATTTCCTGTGAAGTCCCTTTGCCAGGATTAGGTCCGCTCACTTCCATATAAATTCCGCTGGCAATTTGCTGCAGAGATGGTTCAAATTTGGAGCCCTTTTTCTCCGGGTCTGTGTGGAGCAAATACATCTGCGATGGCCGGTCAAATTGCCGGGGCTCCACATCAAGATATTTTTCACCGCCCAGGCTTACGAGATGGGCGGTAAAGACCGCTTCACCTGGCAAGTTGGATTGCGATTTTCCGGTTACCACCATCTGATAAGAATCATCATCGTAACGATCAAAGCGAAACGTGCTGCTGTCTGGATCACTGGTTGCCCATCTGCCCAGCAATCCTGGATCAAATATCACGTTGTTCGCACTGTATAAGGGATTTAGGGAATCCACCGGGACACAGCCGGACAGGCACAATAGAAGAAAAGAAAGAAGAGCTATGAATATCTTTTGCATGGCCGCATTCTAGAATGAGCGCGGCGTAGAAGCTACAAGTTCCCCAAGCAGCATGGTTTCAGCTAAAATTAAGCCAGTCATGTCCCTAACCAAACAACAAGCGCTTGACCTGTTCCACTCGGACGATTTGATCGGCCTGGGTATGGAAGCGAATGCCCTCCGGCGCAAGCTGCATCCGGAAGGCGTGGCTACGTACATTATTGACCGCAATATTAACTACACGAATTTCTGTACGGAATATTGCACGTTCTGCGCTTTTTACGCGCCTATTAAAGGTCCCGGCCGCGCCAAGGGATACGTGCTGGAACTGGAAACGATCTATGACAAGATCCGCGAGACCGTGGAGATGGGCGGCACGGGCGTGCTCATGCAGGGTGGGCTGCATCCGGACTTGAAGATTGAGTGGTATGAGCAGATGCTCAGCGGCATTAAGCAGCGCTTTCCGCAGATTCACCTGCATTGCTTTTCAGCGTCAGAGATTATTCATTTTGCCGATGTCAGCGGACTCTCAATTAAAGAGACCATCAAACGGCTGCGCGCGGCGGGGCTGGATTCCATCCCCGGCGGCGGCGCGGAAATTCTGGACGACGAAGTGCGCCACAAGATTGCCCGCCTGAAATGCCTGACGGAAGACTGGATCAATGTCCACCGGACGGCGCACAAACTGGGCATGCGCACCACGGCCACAATGATGTTTGGCGTGGGCGAAACTTATGAGCATCGCATCAATCACTTTCAGCGGGTATTTGAGTTGCAGGAAGAGACCGGCGGTTTTACGGCGTTTATCCCATGGAGCTTTCAGCCGGGGAACACCGCGCTGGGCGGCCGCCACTGGGAAGAAGCTACGGCCGTTGAGTATTTAAAAGTATTGGCGATTGCGCGGCTGTATCTCTCGAATATCCAGAATGTGCAATCGAGCTGGGTGACGCAGGGGCTGAAGGTCTGCCAGCTTGGCTTGCGCTTTGGCGGCAATGATGTGGGCTCAGTGATGCTGGAAGAAAACGTTGTCCGCTCGGCCGGCGTGGCTAACTGCACCACGGAAGAAGAGCTGCGCAGGATGATCCGCGATGCCGGGTTTATGCCGAAGCGGCGGGATACGCTGTACCGGCAGTTGTTTTTGAATTAGCCGCTGGCCTTATGAGCGGTGGGGATTTCGGCCCGTGTTAAAAAGTGTTACTCCGTTTTTCATCGTCGACGACCTGGAGGCTACGATTGCGTTCTACCAATCCAAGCTTGGGTTCCAGGTTTTGTACAAGGGCGGAGGCGATGGCAACGTAAGTGACTATTGGGTTTTCATGGGCCGCGATCAGATCATGCTGAACTTTAAGGCGATCACGCCCGAGGTCCATCCCCAGCCGAATCATTCGTGTCACGCATGGGCCCGCTGGGACGCCTACATCCTGACAGACGATCCTGACTCCTTGTACAAGGAGTTCCGTGGCAGGCAGGTTCCCATGCATCAGGAACTGGCCAACACGGAGGATGGACTCAGGGCATTCGAGGTCATCGACAACAGTGGGTATGTGCTGTGCTTTGGACGGCCGGTGGATAAGGTTGAAATAAAGGCAGCAGGGGCTGAAGCCCCATCAACTAAAGCATTCTTACGGCACGGCTGAAGCCCGTGCCCTGATACGAACCTGGGATTGAGAATTTCACGTTCAATTAGATTTCCGGCTCGTCAAGATCACTTGTGTCGCCCTTACAGGGCTTGATCTTCCTCTGTTCTCAGCCCACCCTTTTCGGCTCGCGGATGCTCGCCTTCAGGGTGGGCTAACTTCTGTTCGCGCCGATGGCGCTTGTGCGTGGCGGACCGGTGCTGGGTGAATGGCTACCGGAGGCAATTCAGAGAATCCCACGTCGATGATTCATGAGTGGTTGCAGGAAATTTGTTACAAGAGATTTCCGTGCCTCCACAGAGAGAAGTTAGGTGTGTCGTCCCTGCGGGGCTACCGTTTCTTGTGTATCTCCCAGTCTTCTGGCTTCGCTGATGCTCGCCTCCAGGCTGAGCTAGGCGCGCAAAAGCGCGATTCCTTTTGTAAAGTCGCACTGATTTGCCACTCTGCAGAATCCTTAAAACTTCTTCAAAATCTCCAAATTTATTCTCCCTTTATTCGCTATTTATGATTTAGAATCCCTCTAGTCTGAGTGCCAGGTTCTTTGGGAGTATCTGTTGAACATCTGTAGCAGTCTTGCGCTGTTGCTCTTTACCAATTCGCAGAGGGGGCTGGTCCATTATTTTAAGAGCCAGTTTCTGGACAAGACTTTTCGCGGACTTTATACGCCGAATGGTTTTGACCTGGCGCTGCTGATCCCGTATTTCATTGTGATGGTGATTCTTGCGGGCTATGGCATGCACCGGTATGCGCTGGTCTATATGTACTACCGCAACCGCAAGAACAAGACCAGCGAGCCTCCGGCAAAGTTTGCGGAACTGCCGCGCGTGACGATTCAGCTGCCCATTTACAACGAGCAGTATGTGATTGACCGGCTGGTTGAAGCGATCTGCAAGATTGATTATCCCAAAGACCGGCTGGATATCCAGGTGCTGGATGATTCCACGGACGAGACCGTGGTTGTGGCCAAGGCCGTGGTGGATCGCTATGCGGTGCTGGGGCATCCGGTGACGTATATCCATCGCACGAACCGCGAAGGCTTTAAAGCTGGTGCACTGCAACACGGGTTGCTGACTGCCAAGGGCGACTTTGTGGCGATTTTTGACGCTGACTTTGTTCCTCCGGAAGACTGGCTGATGCGCGTGGTGCACCACTTTACGGAGCCGGGCATTGGCATGGTGCAGACGCGCTGGACGCATCTCAATCGCAACTATTCATTTCTTACGGAAGTGGAAGCGATTCTGCTCGACGGACATTTTGTGCTGGAGCACGGCGGACGCTCACGCAGCCAGGTGTTTTTCAATTTCAATGGCACGGCTGGCATGTGGCGCAAAGAGGTCATCGGCGATGCTGGCGGCTGGCAGCATGACACGCTGACGGAAGATACAGATCTTTCTTATCGGGCACAGCTGAAAGGCTGGAAGTTTAAATATCTGCAGGACGTTGAGTGTCCGGCAGAGCTGCCGATTGAAATGACGGCGTTTAAAACGCAGCAGGCGCGCTGGGCCAAAGGGCTGGTGCAGACCGGCAAGAAAATTCTACCGAAAGTTTTCAAGAGTGACGTGCCGTTCCGCGTGAAGCTGGAGGCGTTTTACCATCTCAGCGCGAACCTGAGTTATCCGCTGATGATTGTGCTTTCCACGCTGCTGATGCCGGCCATGATTATCCGTTCGTTCGGCGGCTGGTTTCAGATGCTGGTGATTGACCTGCCGCTGTTCATGGCGTCAACATTTTCGATTTCCAGTTTTTATCTG
>DASXZE010000269.1:0-10379 GCA_036502105.1 Candidatus Angelobacter sp.
AAGGTGCGGCGATCGGCGCTGGTGTAGGCGCTGGCGCAGGTACGGCCGCCCAGATCGCAACCAAGGGCGAGCAGATTCGCGTGCCAAGTGAAACGATTCTGGAATTCACCATCGATCAGCCGGTAACCCTGCCGACATCAAATTAGTGCGAGAAGATAACGCAACACGATCCTGGCCCTAAGTAGTACTAGAAGAATAGTTGATCGAGGCTGAGGTCGTGTTGCGAGCTGAATGCGGCCTTGTTTTCAGATAAGTTTTGTAAACGTTCAAAATTTTGGCTTTAAATTCGTTTAAATCCAACCCTATAATCCACCGATACAGCACTGTCCATTGGATAATGCTTGCTTTAAAAAATTGGCCGTGTGCCTTTTGCGGTGCACACGGCCGTTTTCTTTTCAGGTCCAATCAAATCTCGGAAGACCGAATTTCCATGCTTATTCAAGTCGTGGATGAGCATTGGGCCCCCGAGCCGCGGTGAAGTGATGATTACGAATGTAACTAACGTCTTCTGCGGAAGTTGTACTACTCTACAAGAGTCAGGTACATGACCTTCCGGAGCAAGAATGATCGACGCAGTCATTAAAGAGACAGCCATTCAAGAAGCCAATCAGGCTTTCAGCAAGCAGGTAACAAATCAGGTTGCCCGCATTACCTCTGAACTCAATCGTTTGGAGCAGTTGTTGAGCGCCGGTATGGTAGATCGCCGCGTTTTAAGCGAGTTTCGCTATGCAGTGGACCGTGCACGGCACACCGGGTGGCACGTGGAAAAATGGCTGGACGGTGACAGCCGCGAGCTCTCCGCAGTAATAACTGAAGAACGCATTCGCTGCATTACCCGTATGACAAATCAGCTGGCCTCTGAGCTTGGAGTGGATGGCAAAGACGTGGTCGATCTGGGCTCACTGCGCGAAGCCATGCAAAAGTTGGACCTGGTATTAACCAGGACGACATAGGCGGCTTCTACGCATGGCTGGTAAAATATTTGCCAGACATGAAAAATATTGTCGTAATGGTTTTCACGGTAATCGTGGGCGGCGCGTTTCTGGCGCAATATTCATCAGCCCAAAAACAGCAATCACAGCAGTGGAGAGAATTGGTCTATCCGCAGGACGGATTTGCCATAACGCTGCCTTATGCTCCTAAGCCGTATTACGATCAGGGTGACCGGCATATCAGTGTTTACTCAGTGCAGATGGGCAAGACCGTTGTGACCCTGCGCGCCATCAGCCGACTCATGGATTGCGAAACAGCCCTGGCAGATCAATGGGAAGAAGCCGACAAAAAGAACGCTAAAGAGCCATTGGTAAAAGGCTCTTTAAAGCAGATCTCACCAGCCGGAATGAAGGGGCTGGAGTATGAAACTGAAATCGGCTCGGGCGAGCGGTCACTGCATCGCTTCCAATGCGCAGACGAACACAGGTTTTATATTTTCCGCGCAGGCTACACCGGCAAGCAGCGCCCTCCGGATGTTGACCGGATTATCAAGTCATTCCATCTGGTCAGTCCTGTACACGATCACTAAACTTCTCTTTCGGTAGAGCGCTTAGTTCAGAGCACCGCTGTTTCATGCAGCAGCTCACCACGGGCAAAGCGCTCAAAGCCCAGCACAGACACATCATCCACCACATCTGTTTTTCCCTGCAAAATCAGGTCAGCAAGAATTTTGCCTGTCGCGGGTGAGTGCATTACGCCGTGCCCGCTAAAGCCGTTGGCTAGAAAGAATCCCGGCACGGTTGCAACTGGACCAAGAATGCAGTGATGGTCCGGCGACATCTCATAGAGTCCGGCCCATGCGCGCTTAGGGTTGATGGGAAGATTTTCAAATGCTGGCACGCGATCAGCGGCGTGCATGAGTATCTTTTCAATGAATCCAGGTTCAAAGTTTGTTTTATATCCTGGCGTTTCTTCAGGATCGTTCCAGGCCAGCAAAAACCCTCGCCCTTCCGGACGGAAATGAAATCCCGTGCTCATATCAATAACCATGGGCGCTGAGTGCGGAAACTCTGCGAATGGTTCAGACGGCACTAGCATGCGGCGCAGTGGTTCAACCGGGAGATTGATGCCAGTGAATTTTGCGATCTGCGCGGACCATGCTCCAGCGGCGTTCACTACCGTCCGGGTAAAAACTGGTTCGCGGGTGTTTTCAACCGTAAACGTGCCCTGCTGGTCTCTTGTGATACCTGTGACTTCGGTCTTTTTCCAAAGAGTTGCGCCGTATTCAATGGCGGAGGCCATAAAGCCGTTCATCACGCTATAAGGATCGACAAAGCCGTCAGTGGAGCAGAAGCTGCCGCCAAGAACGTCATCTGACCGCAATTGCGGCAGCATGGCGCGAATCTCATCAGCCTGGAGCAGGCGAGCCGTAGTAAGGCCGAGCTTTTTCTGGCGCTCAAAGTTATCGCGCAGATAAGTCAGGTGCGAATCTTTGGTGGCAAGAAATAAATAGCCCTGTGGCCGATAGTCAGCGGGGTGGCCCACCACTTCCTCAAATTTCGCATAAAAGGGAATTGAATAAAGCGACATTTGAATGTTGACTGGCGTGGAAAACTGCGCCCGCACACCACCCATACTTTTGCCTGTGGACCCTTTGCCCTGTGAGCTTTCGCGTTCAATCACCAGCACGCTCTTGCAGCCGGCATGTGTGAGGTGCCATTCGATACTGGAGCCAACGATCCCGCCTCCGATAATGACAACGTCAGCTGTTTGCATATTTTCTCTTCAGGACCTTCTTTGTTTACAAAAATTAACAAAGCTCATTATCTATACTCACGCTGATTCAATGGAAATCAGGCCAAAATGGATAGATGCCAGGTGACGAAACGAATATTGATGGAAAACATAGGGCATAAAACAGAGAATTGTATAAGAGATGCTTTCGCATGTTCGCGATGATCTGGTAAATTCAAAAGTACTCCAACCTGCAGTTGAAAAAAGGAAACCCTTGATAGAAGTCACTGAAAAGAGTGTGCCTGAGTACGAACGAGTTGTGTTTGGAAAGGATAAAGCCTCAGGCTACCACGGAATTGTTGTTATTCATTCCACTGCGCTCGGGCCGGCGGTGGGCGGAACGCGCTATTGGAGTTATGAGAGTGAAGCTGATGCTCTGACCGACGCGCTCCGGCTGGCCCACGGCATGACTTACAAAAATGCTCTTGCAGGGCTGCCTTGTGGCGGTGGGAAATCCATTGTAATGCGCAGCAACAAAGCCGTGGACCGCGAGAAATTGTTCCGCGCTCATGGCCAGGTTGTAAATAGCTTTGCCGGTAAATATGTCACGGCTGAAGATGTGGGCACCAGCCCGGCTGACATGGAATACATCCTGAAAGAAACCCCGCACGTTGCGGGACTGCAAGGGCGATCGGGTGATCCGTCACCGCATACGGCGCGCGGCGTCTTCCGTGCCATGCAAGCGGCGGCAAAACATAAGTGGGGAAGCGATGATTTGTCCGGCAAGACCGTGGCAATCCAGGGATGCGGCCATGTTGGATATTTTCTGGCTGGCGAATTGTTTCGCGTGGGCGCCAAGCTGATTGTCACCGATGTTGAACGGGCAAAAGTAAAACGCGTGATCAATGAATATGGAGCCACAGCGGTTAATCCGGAAGAGGTTTCAGTGGAAGCAGATATTTTTGCTCCATGCGCGCTGGGTGGGGTGCTCAATGATAAAACCATTCCGCAGTTGAAAGCTCCGCTGGTGGTAGGAGCCGCCAACAACCAGTTGCTGCAGCCGCATCATGGCGATCTGCTGGAAAAGTACGGCATTCTTTACGCGCCTGATTATGCCGCCAACGCCGGCGGCGTGATTCATGGCTGCTGTATTGAGATGCTGGGCTGGGAGGCGCCAAAAGCCGTTGCCAAAGTGGACGCAATTTACGATACGTTGACGAAGATTTTTGCCATGGCACAGAAGGACAAAATTCCTACATCGCAGGCGGCGGACCGGCTGGCAGAGAACATCTTAAAGAAATCAAAAAAGTAAAAGCATCTCAGATACAAGTGGATGTGAAGCCGAAGCTGTTATTGCTTCGGCTTTTTCTTGATGTACAGAAGCTTATCGATTTCCACGATCACATTGCCTTCAGTATCTTTTACCAGAACCTGAAATTGTGGCTCTACTTTTGGCTGGGAGTCTGCGGCTGCACGAATTTCCGTGATCTTCTCTTCGGTCAAATGGAATGACGCTTTCATCAGACCTTTGCCGGGCTTCTTAAATCGGATCGCGGCGGCTTTGTCCCATACGATGTAATCCTTGCCGAGAATATTGGTGAGCATCAATACATAGAAGGGATCGCACATGGAGTAAAGCGACCCGCCAAAATGTGTGCCGAAATAATTTTTATTGTAAAAACGCAGCGGCATCTCCACTTCAACGTCGCGGAAGTCTTCAGAAATATGAGTAATCCGCACAGCGGACCCAAGATAAGGTGGATAAAGGTTGATACCGCGGCGCAATTTTCTACTTCTTGCTGCAAGAGAACTGTTGGTTCCGTCCTGTGACATTCTTCCTCCAGCAATCTTTGCTCTGGCCCATCTCTTCTAACAAAATATGCGCCACGATTGCCTACTCGTTTTTTTCTGCCTTGAGTTCAGGTAAAGGCGAGGCGGAATGGTTCATGTGGACAATCAGCCAACGCCCGTTGCTCTTACGGCAAAGCGCTGTTCCACGCGCCTGGATCACCTGCTCACCGAGAACGATTTTCAGATCATACTCAAGCCAGATTGCATCACCGATCAGGTGATGCGCGCGGTGGCTCATTTCAATATGGCCGCGCGGATTGTGCTGAAAATATTTCTTTCGGTAAAACTCCATTACATGATCGCGACCGTAAAAATCACCGCCAACAGTAAACATGACTACATTTTGGTCCAGACACTGAGAAAACGCGGTCTCGTCACTGCGGTTGAAAGCCTCTTCACAGCCGCTGAGTTGCTCGTGCATTTCGGCAATTGTAGCTTCTGTGCTCTTCTCATCAGGCAGCAATTGGGCCGTATGGTTTTTTAGATCAACGGTGATGCCAAGCCTGGAGATGAGGTCTACCCCGAGAATGCCGTCGATGCGTTTGCCGCAGGCGTTACCTATAGCAGAGAGGTCAACTGCGGGAAGGCGCAGGTCTTTCAGGCTGTGCTGGCCGATGATGATTTCACGAACTGTGACCTGGCGAGATTTGGTTTCTACCGTGCCAGTCCATGAGGTAACGAATGATTTGCTGGGATCGCCTTCAGTGAATGATTTGCTGTTCAGCATGGAGGTGGCGGCTGTATCAATAAGGAAGCGCAGCTTTGTTTTGTCCCCCAGAGATTTTGCACCCACGACATTAACTTGAATCACCGGCAACCGATCACAGGTTTCCAGTGGGATATCTTCTGCCTGCGCATGAGCCATAGAGATGGGCACAAGCAAAGGTAGAGCCAGGCAGGGCGTCAAGTTTCGGAGCAAACGGATGAACACGGGCACTCCTGTAAGATGTGGATGAGTATCGCACAAAAACGAACGTTCGTGCTATTATATTTTCGAATTTAGAGTATTCGCGAATGCCGGTCGTCCAAGCCGCCAAAACGGAGTCTCGTCCACGCAAAGGCGTGCGCACGCGCGAAAGTATTTTGCGCGTGGCCGTTGATCTGGCATCTGTGGAAGGGCTGGAAGGTCTCACCATTGGGCGACTGTCTGACGAACTGGGAATGAGCAAAAGCGGCTTGTTTGCTCACTTCGGCTCCAAAGAAGAGCTGCAACTGGCCACGATCGAGATGGCCCGGCAAATTTTTGTGGAGCATATTGTCCGGCCGGCGTTGGCTGCGCCGGAAGGAATTGGGCGTCTCTTAAAGCTTTGCAATGGCTGGCTGAGCCATGTGGAAGGCCATGTTTTTAAAGGTGGCTGCTTCTTTACCGCCGCATCTTTCGAGTTTGACAGCCGTTCCGGCCCCGTCCGCGATGCCATTGCCGACGCGATGAAAAGCTGGCTATTTATTCTGGCGCGCGCCGTTGAAGCGGCGAAGAAGACCAGGCATCTAAAAGCTTCAGTGAACCCAGAGCAGTTCGCGTTTGAGATTTACTCGCTGGCCATGGGAGCCAACTGGGCATTGCACCTTTTGGATGACAAGACTGCGATGAGCAAGGCCCGCTTGAATATCCTGCACAGGATTCAAGAAGTGGTAACGCCCTCCTGCCCGGCGATCAAACTCTAAAAAGAAACAGGGCGTACCGAAGCACGCCCTGTGAGTAATTATTTCTTAGGAGCCGCCTTCGTTTTGGGTGCAGCGCCTTCCTTTACTTCAGATGGATCATCGGCAGGATTCACATATACAAATTTGAATGGGCCCATGCCATGAACTTGCACCACCGTCTCACCTTTTGCCATGGCATAGTGGCTGTGGTGAGTAGGCATCACGGCAAGTGATCCAGCAGGCAGCGTGACCAGGGAGCTCTCATCAAACTTATCGCCCATTGCCGCGTGAAATTCTCCGGAAATGACTGTCACGTTTTCTGTTGTGGGATGCCAATGTGGCATGATTTTGTATCCATCTGGAACTTTCAAGCGAATGATAAATGGACCGGATTTGCCAGGATCACCGGCGAGCACGGCAAACTGTGCGCCGGATTGCAACATGGGCGGGGCTGGTCCCCACTGGATTTTGTCTGGTGTCACAATGATGGCGGCTGGCGTAGCTGGTTTGGCTGCAGCTTTCTTTGCTGCGGCAGTTTGTGCCGGTAGCAGTAGCGGTACTAGGACAATGGCGGTTAAGGCCATAGTCGCCGGAAGTTTTCGCATTTACCTCTCCAAAAATTTACTGAGCTTATTGTCTTGATGGACTAAATTCTATCCTGCCAAAATCAGATACGATGGAAAATTGAACACTTAGAGCCAAGCTGAGCATCTGTTGAATCGCAAGCAGAAATCTCTACAGGAGAAAACCATGATTGCCCACCTGCCATTGTTGAGCGCATTTGCATTTGCCATTGGATTGGCTGTTAGCGGAAAACGAATCAGGTCAGAGCGCACAGTGCGTAACAACCTGCCATTCAGCGACGCCGTTTGGCACGGCGACACGCTTTATCTCTGTGGACATATTGGGCTGGATGCCGCGACGGGACGTCGCCAGCCACGGCAGAAGAAGAGGCGCGGCTGGTGATGGATGGCATGAAGCGTACGCTCGAAACCGCAGGCCTCACCATGGACGATTTGTTGTCAGTCCAGATTTTCTGTTCTGACGTTGCGTTGTTTGAGCAGTTCAATGTGGTCTATAGGACTTATTTTAACGGCGAATTCCCCGCACGGGCCTTTCTGGGCTCAGGCAAGTTGCTGTTTGATGCAAGGTTTGAAGTGCAGGGAATTGCCGGAAAGTAACAGACGGCGTGCGCTGGCTTATTCTGCCGTGGTTGGATCGATCACCGCTTTGATTTCAGAGATTTTGTTGGCAGGAAATCCGCCCTGGCTGGCGTGTTCACGCACCATCTCTTCATTCGGCGCAATATAAACGCAATAGAGCTTGTCCTGCGTTACATAGCTGTGAAGCCACTGGATCTGGGGGCCCAGGTTTTTAAGCACGCCGCATGATTTCTGCGAAGCGGCTTGAAGATCCTGTGGCTTTAAGCTTCCAGCGCCGGGTATTTCGCGTTCAATTACATACTTGGGCATGTGAAAGTATCCTCTGTGAAGAAATTACTTGACCGCAGTGTTTTCTGCAAGCGCGGGGCATCGTGCAGCTCGTTCTATGGACTACCGCGCATCACTTGCTCCTGCCGGCCTATGCTCTCTGATTCAGGAAGAATTTTTCACCATAGTTCAGCAACTCGCCGATTCGCCCGATTGTAATGTCGGATGGCGGATATGCATTCACAATCTTGGGATCAAGTGCATAGTGGCCCTGTTTTGGAAAAACCGTGGTGACCCGGTCGCCCCAGACCTTTTTTACGTCTGTTAGGATACGGATCTTGTCATCGATCAATATGTAGTGATCGGCGGGGAAGCGGCGCTCAACGTCTTCCAATTCCTTTTCCTTGTGGATATAGATCAGCACCTTGCCATTTACGGCCTCATAAATTCCAGAGCGCTCCACCTTTAACGGCTGGAAAACTACATCACCATCTGAGAGGACCGCGGCTTTGCCCCATTGTTTCACGTGCTCAATGGCGTCAAGCGAATCAGGATAAAGGCGGGTGGCGAAAGGATAGTTGATAAAGAAGTGAGAAACCGTGAGCAGGCCGGGGTCGCGCGGATACTCAATACGGTAGCGCTGCAGAGCGCCCAGATAATCCGCGTATCCAAGTTCGGTGCGAATTTGCTCGAAAATGTCCCAATAGCGCTGCTGGCGCTCCAGGCCCACTTGCTGCTGAAGATGATTTTTCAGGTCGGAAGTTACGTGGTCGTTGTTGAGCAGTGTATTGTCAACGTCAAACAGAAAGACAAGATTGGACATGCCCTTACCTTAAATCAGTGATCGCCTGCTCGTAAAAAATCTTTGAAACACAGAGGAACGGAGTAAGCGGAGGAAATGAAAAGATCGGGTGACCCTGGTGATTGGGTGGTCGCGCATGATCTGAAACCCAACCTTACCGCGGATTCACACGGATAAACGGGATCAACAACAGATCAACCCAAAATAAGGTGGAGAGCCATGGCTTCTTCTACCGTCCATTTCGGAGTTCCGCCTGCGCGGCTGGCGACCAGGGCTCCCACCCGGTTTGCGAATTCCGCAATCTGTGTTGCGGACCATTCGGCACTGAGTCCGTGGACGAGTGCCGCGGAAAAGGCGTCGCCGGCGCCGATGGTGTCTGCCACTTCGACATGAAAGCCGGGAGCTTCAACAAATTCCTGATGCAGAAAAAGCGCGCAGCCGGCGCGGCCGCAGGTAACGCAAACAGCCTCAAGGTCAAAAGCGTGGGCGCAGTTGCGGCAGAATTGTTCAAGTGACGAGCTTTCAAAGCCGCCTATCTCTTGTATAAAAGGCAGCTCCTCATCGTTCAGCTTAAGGACATGCGCGTGCCGAGCGAGGCTACGAACTAATTCGTTTGTATAAGAATTAGTGCGAAGATTCACATCGTAAAAGATTCTGGCAGTGGGTGCTGCATCCAGTAGTCGCAAAGTGAGTTCATGTGCAGGAGAGCTCATCTGCTGCAACGTGCCAAAGTAAATCCAGTCCGGCGCAGGCTTAAGCAATGCATCAAGATCGGCCGAAGCAAGAGCAGGAAAGTCGTAAGCTGCGGGGCGATGGATCTGATATTGTGGCCCGTCAGCGGCATGGAGAGTGACGGATACAGTGCCAGTCGAGTGGTCGGCAACGCGTCGTATGAATTGGGTGGAGAGTCCGGCTTCGTTCATTCTCTGCAGTACGCGCTGGCCATAAGGATCACTGCCAACAACGCTGACAAAGCAGACTTCATGCCCCAGATTATGAGCGTGCAGGGCGAAGTTGAAAGGCGCTCCGCCCAGGTGCTCTGCTCCAGGGAGAACGTCCCACAATACTTCGCCCACACTCACAATTTTCATGCCTCATGTGAGGCTACACCATCTTGAGCAAACGTTCACGGCGGGCTTCCCATTCGTCAGTGGAGAAGATATTGGGCCCCACTTCAATCAGACGAGGAAGCATTTTGAAAACGGAGATGGGTGTCCATGGGCTGCCGGAGCGTGTGCGCAGGCCGCGCTTGTTTAATTCAGAAGCGATGAGAGTAATGGAATAGTCTTGCACGATCAGTTCCATCATCTGCACCAGCACGGCGCGCTCTTGGGGATCTGCTTCAAGCCGGCTGCAATCAGAGGCCACGCGTAGACCGTACGGAATCTCTTCGACCAGAACGACCTCGCTGGCTTCGTCGCCCGGAATCTCACGTCGCCATTCCAAAGCCACCAGTTTCCAGCCTGCCTCGGTTTTCTGGCGGACATAATCCAGATCAACAGAACCTGTTACTACTTCTCGAATGCGCTCAATCTTTGCCATGTGGACCTCCGTCCAAAAAAGAGCCCTGGGTTTGACTCCGGCGTGCGGGTTGAGTCAGTCTTGCCTTGTGTGCAAGCAAATGAAATGCCAAGGCGTAAAAAACGTTAGATGTTGGAGGAGTTCAAGTTAAGCCTTAGTCCGCAGTCTAGGAGGGGCAGATGGCTGGTCGTTTTTGAAAAACTGCGTTCGAAAACGAACAGTGCTGCTGACGCGAGATGCTGAAAATCTGGGACGAAAGTACCTGCAATACCACTCGCGGGCCAGCCGGGAGGGGCCACGCAATCAGCGCTAATGCCATCTTAAATTGTTGTAACTAAATCATCAGGGCTGGTCATCATGATTCGTAAATTGCAATCTGGGGAGTATCGGCTGTACTCGCGGAAGAAAAACGCCGAGACAGGGAAACGCCGCAATCTGGGCACATTTAAGACGCTGGAGAAAGC
>DASXZE010000270.1:0-5098 GCA_036502105.1 Candidatus Angelobacter sp.
ATAAGCTGCCCAGCCTTTACAATCCGCCGTCGGGAATTATTGCCACGGCCAATTCCAAGATCACGCCTGCGGGATATCCATATCAGCTGGCAACGCAGTGGTTCCCGCCTTATCGGGTGGAGCGCATTTATAAGGTGCTGAAGTCTGACAAGAAGTTTTCACCGGCAGACATGCTGGCTTTGCAGACGGACATCACGTCAGACTATGACCGCTTCTTTGCGGACAAGTTTGTTTACGCCATTGATCACAGCAACAAATCCACCGACCGCACGCGCAAAGCGGCCGACATAATGCGCGGCTGGGATGGACGCATGCTGATTGACTCCGTTGCGCCGACGATTGAGGTACGCACGCGCCGGGCGCTGTGGGAAATGCTTCTGGAACCCAAGCTGGGCAATGACGCTGATAGTTATGAATGGTCAGAAGCGGCAGTGGTGCTGGAAAGCATTGTGAGGAACCAGCCGGCGCGCTGGCTGCCCCCGGGGTATGCCAATTTTGATGACGTGATGACGGCAGCGGTGGAAAAAGCATTGAAAGACGCGCCCGCCGATCTTGCAACATGGAAGTACGGCGAGATTTATCCGGTGGTGATTGATCATCCGGTGTTCAGCGCGATCCCGGGAATGCGCGCCATCAGCGGCCCGGGACGGCATCCGCAATCTGGCGGCGGCTACACGGTGAAGCAAGTGGGGCGCAGCTTTGGCCCGTCAGAACGCATGACGGTGGATTTCTCCAACCTAGATGCATCCACGTTCAACATTGTGATTGGCGAATCCGGACAGATCTTCAGCCCGCACTACATGGACCACTGGGACGCCTGGTACAACAACAAGACTTTTTCGCTGGCATTCTCAGATGCTGCGGTGCAATCAGCCAAGGCACATGAGCTGACGCTACAACCTGCAAAATAGAAAAATAAAAATAAGGAGGCATGGAGATGGAGATAAACGTGAATTACATATTTGCTCTTGCCGTGGGCATAGGCTTTGTCGCGGGACTACGTTCTCTTACGGCTCCCGCGGCCGTCAGCTGGGCAGCGCACCTGGGATTTCTGCACCTGCAGCATTCGCCTCTGGCGTTCATGGGCTCAACCGCGGCAGTTGCCATTCTCACATTGCTGGCAGCAGGAGAGTATGTTGGCGATCTGCTGCCGAAGACTCCAAGACGCACTGCGCCGGGACCGCTGATTGCGCGCGCGGTTACAGGTGGACTGAGCGGCGCTTGCCTGTTCATATCTGGCAATCAATCTTTGCTGATTGGAGTACTGCTGGGTGCTGTGGGTGCCGTGATGGGCGCATTCGCCGGCTATGAAGCGCGTAAACGGCTGGTGAGTGGACTGAAGGTAAAAGATGCGGTCATCGCGATCCCGGAAGACCTGGTCGCGATTTGCCTGGCCTATTTTCTGGTATTCCGGCGCTAGCGATTCCGAGCAGAAGCGCGCACCTTGCCATCAACTCAGTTGCGAATCGTTCATTTTTAGTCACGAACTTTCACTCTACGGATCGAGCAACACCACGGCCTTCGCACTACCGACGATGTCGATCTGGGTGATTCCGGTTTCCAGAGCGTCAGTATTGGTGTCAAAAATATCCAGCGCGCCGCCCTGCGTTACGTAAATTACGTTGCGCTTGGTGATGGGCTGAAGACCCGTAACATTAAAGTTCTGGCGGAAAGATGACTGCACTGGAAACGTGGTGGTGGATGACGTGGTATTGAAAATTGCCAGGCAGCCGCGCGTGGTGTTACTGGCCACGTCGGCTTGCACGCTGCATCCGCCGGATCCCACATAAACGCGGCCGGTGCTGGTAAGCGCTATGTTTTCATGCAGCCCGTCAGTAATGGGAACAGATGCGCTGACAGTAAGAGCATTGGTATCAATGACAGACAATACGCCGCAGCGTGAAAGCGGGCATCCCGCTACAGGAGTGGTTGGCGAGCCAGCAACATAAAGCGTCGTTCCATTAAGAGTCCCAACGGTAGCGCCGGCAACGGCAATAGGCGCGGCGGAGGGCGCAAACACAGGAACGGCTCCGCTGAAATCCACGGAGACCACGCTGGCTGCCGTTCCGGCACATTCGGCGCCGCAATTCAAAATAAATGCCTGTGTGTCACTGGAGCCGAAGACCGCGGTAAAAGGCTGGTCAAGGTGGGCCACGTCAGTAATTGACCGCAGTGTGTTGGAAGCGATATCCAGAACAACAAAGGTGTTTTTAGGGGAGATGTTGGCTTGCGGATCAAGAAAAATGAGCAACTTAGTGCCGTTCGGGCTCATGACGATGCGCCGGGCGTTGGCCAGGCGAATCACCGGATTGGCAATACCAGTGGTTGTATTCACGGATTGCACAAAGCCAAAGTTACGCATGGCGGCCCAGGCTGTAAGGCCGTCAGGACTTATTGCGATATCAAATGCCTGGTCGCCAATGGCGGCATTGAACGTTACGGTTTCGGTGGCATTGTCAATAATCGGAATTTCACTGCCTGCGCTATCCAGCGCAATGGTGGTGCCGCCGGCCGTAATCATTTTTGTTACGGAGTTCCCCGCAAGAGTTTTGGCGTTCAAAAGATCTTTTTGCGCATCAACGAAGTTGATAGTACCGGTAAAAGAATTGGAAACCAGTACACGCCTGCTTAAGCCGCTAAGCGGAGCTGTTTGAGTGGTGCTGTTGCTGGGTCCGCCGCAGCCGACCACCATACAGACCAGGACTGCAATCCACAATTGTGATAGATGACTATTTCGCCGCATTCGTTATTAGACCGTTTCCTCTATGACCCGCGCCCATGGTGTTGAAAGCGCGATTATACCAGAGCCTCTTAGATGGTTAGAAAAGCCTGATGCCCGCGTTTTGAGTGCAGCCGCGAGCACTTTATCCCGGACGAGGCTCTCCCCTTGCACCCATAGAACGCACAAAGACACGTTCCATGCAGGAAATTTTGCCGCTCCGTGCCGAACCATGGCAGGAACCATGCGGGCTAAGGTATTCTGAAATAACAATGGCCCTTGATCTGTTAAGCCGACTGAAGTTAGGTCCCGTGCTGTGTGACGGCGCGATGGGCACCCTTTTCTACGCCAATGGGGTGTTCATCAATAAATGTTATGACGAATTGAACCTCACGCAGCCGGACCTGGTGCGCAATATCCATCAGGACTATCTGAATGCCGGGGCCGAAGTTTTTGAAACCAACACCTTCGGCGGAAACTCGTTTCGTCTGGCGCGCCACGGGCTGGCGGACAAGGTGGCGGAAATCAATCGCCGCGGCGCTGAGCTGGCGCGCGAAGCCGCTGACGCCTTCAATTTAAAGAAGGCTGCAAACGTTCTGGTTGCCGGAGCAGTTGGGCCTTTGGGATTGCGGATTGAGCCTTTAGGTAAAACGTCGCGTGAAGAGGCGCGGGCCGCGTTTCGCGAACAGATTACCGCACTGGTTGAAGGCGGCATTGACCTCATCATGCTGGAGACGTTTGGCTATCTGGAAGAGCTGCATCAGGCAATTCTGGCGGCGCGCGAGGTTGCGCCGGACAAACAACTCGTGGCGCAAGTAACGATTGACGAAGACAGCAACTGCCTGGACGGCGCCAGTCCGGAGACATTTACCGCCAAACTGAATGACTGGGGCGTGGATGTGATTGGCTGCAATTGCAGCGTTGGTCCGGTGGCGATGCTGGAGGCGATTGAAAGGATTCGCCGGCTGACAGATAAACCGCTGGCGGCGCAGCCCAACGCCGGCATTCCGCGCAGCATTGAAGGCCGCAACATTTATCTGTGCTCGCCGGAATACATGGCCAGTTACGCGCGCAAATTTGTAAACGCCGGCGTGACTCTGATTGGCGGATGTTGCGGAACGACTCCGGAACATATCAAGACAATGAAGGCCGCTCTGCGCATGGCTGACGTTAAGGGCCGGACTGGTGGCTTCAAGGTAGTAACTGAGGCCAAGCGCGAGTCGACGGTTACTCCGCCGCCGCTGGCGCAGCGCTCTAACCTGGGCAAGAAGATGGCTACGGGAGAGTTTGTGACGCTGGTGGAGATTGTCCCGCCGAAGGGTGTTGATTTCCGCAAAGAGGTGGAAGGCGCGAAGTTCCTGAAAGCCGCCGGGATTGACGCCATCAATATTCCAGACAGCCCACGCGCATCAGCCCGCATGAGCAACATGGCGCTGTGTCTTCTGGTGCAGCAGCAGGCGCAAATTGAAACGGTTCTCCACTTTACCTGCCGCGATCGCAACGTGTTGAGCATGCAGTCTGAGTTGCTGGGCGCCTACACCACGGGGCTGCATAACCTGATCTGCATTACCGGCGATCCGCCGAAGCTCGGCAATTATCCTGACGCGACCGCTGTTTTTGACGTGGATGCGATCGGCCTGGTGAATATTGTCCATAACTTGAATTTTGGGTTGGATGTAGGTGGAAATCCGATTGGTTCGGGCACCAAGTTTCTGATTGGTGTGGGAGCGAATCCCGGGATTGGCAACGTGGACGAAGAAGTGCGCCGCTTTGAATATAAAGTTGAAGCTGGCGCGGACTATGCTGTGACGCAGCCGGTGTTTGATATTGCGCTGCTGGAACAATTCCTGCGGCGCATTGACCATCACCGCATTCCGGTGCTGGCCGGGATCTGGCCGCTCACCAGCGTCCGCAATGCTGAGTTCATGAAAAACGAGCTGCGCGTCTCCGTGCCGGATGCCATTGTTGATCGCATGGCGCGGGCCCCGAATGCTGAGGCGGCTCGGGCCGAGGGAATCCTGATTGCGCGAGAGATGCTGCAGCAGGTCCGAGGGCTGGTGCAGGGCGCGCAGGTGGCTGCGCCGCTGGGGCGATATTCATCCGCCGTGGAAGTGCTGGATGGAATCAGTGGGACTGCTACGGCGGCGGGATGAGATAGAACTAACCTTGATGGTTTTTGTATGTCCCAATCGTCCTGAACCGTGGCTTTTGTAAGAAAAGTTATACCTGCCGGGCGCAGCCTATTCGTTGAACCATATTCATTTCAGAGCAGCTGATTTGTGGAAAAATATTCAGCGCGGCTGCTGTTTATCGCTGTAGAATGAGGGCATGGAGTTTCGGCTCGGTGCCTAAATTCGAAGACTGTCTTCAACGCCTGGA
>DASXZE010000271.1:0-5961 GCA_036502105.1 Candidatus Angelobacter sp.
AGCTCCATCATCGCCTGGTTGAAATCTCCGGGAGATTCCGGGGCCAGAAGCGCGCCGGCACTTTGCCAGTACTGGTCTTCACTAAGTTCTCTGCCGGTAATGCGCTGCAATACACGTTTTACGTTGCCATCCACCACGGCCACGGGCTCGCCAAAGGCAATACTGGCGACAGCATTTGCTGTGTATCGGCCAATGCCGGGCAGCTCGCGCAAGGCCTCTGCCGTGCGCGGAAAGCCGCCGCCTTTAGCAATCTGTTTAGCAGCAGCATGCAGATTGCGCGCCCGGCGATAGTATCCCAGTCCACTCCATGCCGCCAGAACGGTTTGCTCTTGCGCACGCGCCAGCCGTTCTACCGTGGGAAACTGTGCCGTGAATTTCTTATATCGATCTTCCACCACAGCCACTCGAGTTTGCTGCAGCATGATTTCTGAGACCAGAATTTTGTAAGGATCACTCTCACCGCGCCACGGCAATTTGCGCTGATTTTGCCGGTACCAGTGCAAAAGCAATCGGCGAAACGCGGACGCATCTGGCTGATGTAGATTGGCTGTGGCTGGGCTCATGAAAGACTCATGCTGAAAAGATTGTAGTCTAAACTTGCGCGGCGTTTTTTTGAACGCAACATTTGAACGCATGCGGCAGGGATGCCGTTCGCCTTCGTTACTCGTTACTCTAGTGGCTTGGCGCCAACATACCTGGCGCCGGCATATTTTGGATCGGCGTCATAGAAGTTGCCGAAAGCACCCAGCCTTTTTTGACTTGCTGCCATACTGACACCACCTGCAGTCCAGCCGACTGCGCTGGGGCCGTGCCCGCAGCCTGAATCTGCAGAGTATATGTCACCTTCATGTCTGGCCCTTCAGGTTGCACCTGCAATTCGCCCAGCGAAAAATCCTGCACTGGCGCATTCTTCCACTGCTCCAGCCAGCCCGCGCGGTCAAACAACTTGCCCTCTGCGTTCACGCCAACAAAAGTGGCGGACAGATGATGCTCAAAGTCCGCCCAGCTTTTTTCCTGTACGGCCTTCCACATCAGCCGCTCATGCTGCTCAGCGCCGGTGGCGTTGGTCCAGGTAGGATGCTTGGGTTCGCCGGCACAACCGGACAGGAGCAGAGCGAAGGCCACAATTGCTATCAACGTGCGCATGGAAAAATTTAACCATAGAGGACACAGAGAAATAATGCCAAACGCCTGAATTAAAATTTTGTTGGTTACCGCAGAGAACCCTGGCTCAAATAATTGAGGGCCACGTTGAAAAAATCCTCCGTGACCCTCTGTGTTCTCTGTGGTAAAAAGCTTAGTCGCCGAAAACTTCTTCCTTCTTATCGTTCGCCGGAGCCGCTTTCGGAGCTGCCGGTGCGATCGATCCAAGAGGAACAAAGCCGCCCTGTGGCTCTGGCTTGGGCTCTTTCAGGATGTGCTCCCGATAGAGCGCTTCCATCTTGAGGTCTTCCGCGGTCTTCTTTATCTTCTCATCGCGGGCGCGCAGCTTCTCTTCACGGGCTGTCTTGGCGATACCCAGATCGTCCAGCGTAGTGTTGCGGCCGGCCTGTACATGGGCATCGTTCAGGTTCAGTTTGTGATTGCTCTGGTTCAAGCCTACAGCCTTGCCGCCGGCAAAGATTTCATGGCGACCGTGCTCTTCATACCACTTGGTGAGCGTGGCCGTCATGTGCATCTTCTCAATGATGTTGCGCCAGCCTACGCCGGTGTTGTAAGCGCAGAAGCTGATCTCGCCTTCCTGCGTGGCGTAAGGAATAATGCATTGCTCGGTGCGGCGGAAGTCGTAGTTGTAAAGGTCCTGGAACCACATGCCTGCAATGAACAGGAAGTTCCAGCGGTCCTGACGGCGCTTCTTGATGTCTTCAATCGTGCGGTCGCCGTCCACTTTGCCGTACTTGGTGTCAGCTTTCTTGGTTGCGCTAAAAGTCTTATCAAACTTGCGCAACAGATCAATCAGCTTGAAGTGCTTCGGAGCTTTAAATGGATCATAGTTCTTGGCCAGGGCCAGAGCCATGCCGAAGACCGAGAGGAAACGGCCGCGGCCTGCGTCGTTTACCTTGGCTACGTCCTGCCCGATTTTGTCGCCATTCAGGAATGCTGTGACCGGTACGGCCTCTTTGGTTTCTTTGTCGATCATCACGGCCATGCCTACGCCGCAATTCGGATGGCAGCCGCAGCTCAACTGTCCCCAATCAGCGCTGGGGCCATGGATCAGGTCAGCCCAGTCAGAGAAGGTGGACATAAATGAGATCGGGAACCAGTCGCGTTTGGGCTCGCCCAGGCCGGTCTGGTTTTTCACGTCGTGCGCCAGATGGCTCAGCGTGTAGCGCTGGGCCGTGCGGCGGTCATCAGTAATTTCTTCGTCGCGACCAGTAAATGAAACCGGCTGGAAGCTCAGGAAGCTGATGGTCTTGGGATTGTCCAGCGCAAACTGAATAATGCGTCCAACCTGCTCGTTGTTGATACCGTTGATGATCGTGGTAACTGGAACGATATCGACGCCATTCTCATGCAGGTTTTGGATGGCACGCAGCTTCACGTCAAACAGGTTCCCGACCTGGCGATGTGAGTTAGCTGCGTTGCCGATACCGTCAAATTGCAGGTAGGCATAACGCAGACCAGCTTCAGCAGCCTGGCGGCAGAACTCAGGCGACTTGGCGAATTCAATACCGTTCGTGGCGGCCTGAACTGAGTTGTAACCAACCTGGCGGGCATAACGCACTGCGTCCAGGAAGTAAGGTGAGAGCGTGGGCTCGCCACCAGAGAACTGGACTGACATCTGGCGGCGCGGCTTAATCGAAATCGCGTTGTCCAGCATGGTCTTGATTTCATCCCACGTCAGCTCATGCACAAAGCCAACCTGGTTTGCGTCCATGAAGCAGGGATCGCACATCATGTTGCAGCGGTTGGTCAGATCGATTGTGAGAACTGATCCGCGGCCGTGCTTTACCGTGCTGGTGCCGTGGTGGTGCAGCTTTTCATCATTGTGGGCGGCAATGTCACGCCCCGGGAATACGTCTTCCAGGTGCTTAAAGAATTCCACGTCAACAGCCATCACGTCTTCAAAGTGGCCGTGCAGTGGGCAATCTTTCACCATCAGAATTTTGCCATCGCGTTCAACAATGGTCGCTTTGATCTCGCCGGCTTTTTCATTGAGCAGAATTTCGTGCGGCAATTTGCCGTCCACAATCTGCTGGCGGATTTCCGGAACGCACTTGGGACAGAGCGAATCTGTGGAGCGCGGCCAGCCCAGCGGAGGCTTCGTCTTTTGCCACGACTTCAATATCGGCTTGTCTGACCAGTTTGGCGTAAATGACGGCCGGGGCTTAATGCTGTTGATCTTTTCAAAAACTGCCCATGTGCCGCGCGCTGCGTAGGTCAGGACTTTCTCTGCATACTTAACCGGCTTGTGCATTGATTACGCTTCTCCTTGCGCCGCCTCGCGGCACCCTCTTCCAAGCTATGAGACAGGAAAACAAAACTGGATATTGAATCACTACTATATTAGCCACCCATCCCTTGATTGCTTAACAACGTTTGCCTGAATGGGTGTAAATCATGGTTCAGCGGTGCCTCTCAGCATTAAACGGGAAGCCCAAAAACAGTCCTAAGTCATTGTATTTAAAAGCATAATCGCTTTCATCAGTAAAACTTCTTCATCCTCAGAGGCTCAACATCAGGATTCCGTTAGGAACCTGCCAGCCGCCAGTTTCGTACATTCATTTATGGCAGATCATCTCCACGCATCGGTAGCCTATCTTTGGGCAGCATTTTGGATCTTCTGGATGGTCAACGCCCTGACGGCCAAGCCAAACGTGAAGCGCCAATCCTTTTCCTCGAGGCTGGCGCAGACGGTGCCGGTTGTCCTTGCGTTTTCACTGCTTTTTGCTCATAGGCAATGGCCGCACTGGCTTCATCTCCGCTTTATTCCTCAATCTGCCCTCACGATCCTGTGGCTTGGCACGGCTCTTACCGTAGCAGGCATGGCCTTTGCCATTTGGGCGCGACTCTGGATTGGCCGGAACTGGAGCGGCACTATCACCATCAAAGACCGGCACGAACTGATTCAAGGCGGCCCATACAGCATTGTGCGCCACCCTATTTACGCCGGACTGCTCACGGCATTCCTGGGTACGGCGCTCGTTCAGGGCGAGATTCGCGGACTGGTCGGCTTCCTGCTGCTGGTTCTGGGCTTTGGATTCAAGCTGCGCATGGAAGAAACATTCATGGTGCTGCAGTTCGGAAGCACTTACCTCGATTACAAACATCGCGTGAAAGCCGTGGTGCCTTTTTTAATCTGATGTTTTTTGGACCTGATGTCCACTCTGATTTTGTGGCTGGCAAGCCTCAAGCCCGTAATTCCGGATGCTAAAATCTCTTCTACGGAGATTCACATGGAACCAGTTCGCACTGGTTTGCGCCAGATCATGCAAGACCTGTTGCGTACGCGCCCGGCCGACGAAGCCGTAATGCTGGCATGGCCTTTGGTCTGCGGCAAAGAAGTGGCGGCGCGAACCAAGCCGCTCAGCTTCCATGAAGGAACGCTGCTGGTGGAAGTGCAGGACATCACCTGGCGCAACCAGCTTCAGTCCTTTACCGGCCGCTACATCAACGGCTACGAAGGGCTCTTGGGCAAAGTGGTGCAGAGCGTACAGTTTAGGGTGAAGCCGTCAGTTGGTAGCACTCAGCAATCACCAGAACGCGGTTCGCCGTAACCGAATTTCCATGATTGCGAAAATTTTCAGGACTGAATGCTAAATACTAAGTATTAATTACTAAATACTATTTGCTCCCAATGAAAGTCACTGAAAAAGACGTCTCTTACGTAGCCGATCTGGCGAACCTGGAACTCACTGACCAGGAGCGCCAGCGCATGCTCAAAGACCTGAATTCGATTCTCGGCCACATTGATCTGCTCAACGAACTGGACACAATCAACGTCCCGCCGATGGCGCAAGTTTCCGGCGCATCATCCGGCGATCAAAGCAGCCATTTGCGCGAAGACGTGTTGATCCCTTGCCTGCCGCATGCCGACGCAGTGAAGAACGCCCCTGAAACGGATGGCGAGTTTTTTAAGGTGCCGAGGGTGATAGAGAAATAGCAATCAGCTGTCAGCACTCATCATTCAGCGGTATTTATAGTAACGTTGATTTTTTTAGCAGCAATTGAGCAAACAAGTGATGTTTGTTGTACCCAAGTTGATTTGCAAGACGAACAAGATGTTTCAGGACTGAATGCTTGAGGATTTTATTAAACTAAACAGCGCGAACTCGCAGTTACATGCGAGCGACATTCAATAAATTAAGACATATGCATTTCTTCTCTATTCGTATAGCGCTCAGGCTCGTACTGATCTGCGGCATTACCCCGATTTGCGCGTGTGCTTTGACAAGCATGGGCGTCGAAGCCAACGCGGCGCGCACTGAGGGCCCACAGGGGACCGGAAAAAAACTGGAGAACCCCATCGTCTGCAAGCCCTCTAAAGAAGGCACAAGACAAACTTTTCAACAGTTAGCTGATGAGGCAAATAAACATAGCTTCACTGACATTCTGGCCGGCGATCCTGCCGCAGTCTGTAATATTGAAGACATTTTTGAAGCCACTTCTCAAATTGCTCTTAAGGAGAGAATCGCAAGCATCCTAATGAGGATAGGGGTTCGAGATCAGGTGTACTTTGACTTTCTTTCAAAACAGGCTGAAGAGTCTCTTGAAGTGGATGCCCCATGGGCAGAGCTTTTCGACCCTAATACCGGCCAAGTGACAGGAATTAATCCAGCATTCATGCTCTGGTGCAAGAAACACAATCTCACCCCAGCGCAAGTATTTGAGGATGCCAGATATAAGGTTCCTATTCCGTGGCTATACCTTGCGTCGGCAGGCGATCAACGAGCGTTTAACATTTTGCTCAAAGGTCTTCACGCTGAAAATAAGATGATAGTAGGGTACGCTGCACTAGGT
>DASXZE010000272.1:0-11601 GCA_036502105.1 Candidatus Angelobacter sp.
AAACTTCTTACGTTTATCGCCGTTCTAGGAATGGCTTGTTTGGCTTGCGCGCAAGGCAAAACCCAGCCTCCAGCAGATTTTTCTAAACAGGCTGACCGCTATTTTGACGAATATTACTTCAAATACAATCCCAGCTCAGGAACTGCCGCGGGCTTCCATCAATATGACGATCAGCTCGAAGATTACTCTCGTGCTTCCATCGATAAGCAGATTGCGTTGCTCAAGAAATTCAAGGCAGAGTTTGCCGGACGCACCCTTGCCGCCAAGCCCACAGACGCACAAGTGGCAGAGTGGATTGATCTCACGTTAGTCCAGCATGACATTGATAGCCACCTGCTTGCGCTGGAGCATATTCGCGGCTGGGAAAACAATCCTGATCAATATTCCGGCGGCGTCACGAACTCCATTTTTGTGATCATGGCGCGCACGTTTGCTCCGCCAGACCAGCGCTTGAAATCAGTGATCGCCCGCGAGAAGCAAATCCCGGCCGTTTTTGAAGCAGCACACCAGAACCTGAAAAATCCTCCGCTTATCTTTGTTGATGTGGCGTTGGAGCAGATTCCCGGCATCGTAAGCTTTTTCCAAAAAGATGTTCCAGAAGCCTTTAAAGACGTGAATGACCAGAAATTGCTCGATGAATTTCACATTTCCAACGAGAAGGTAATGGAGGCTCTCAACCAGTATCACGATTGGCTTGAGAAAGAGGTAAAGCCCAAGGCGCATGGCGACTTCCGCATCGGAGCTGACAATTTCAGCAAGAAGCTGCTCTATGACGAAGATGTAGATATCCCGCTGCCCCGGCTGCTGGAAATTGGCATGGCCAACCTGCGCAAGAACCAGCAGGAGTTCAAAATCGTTGCCAATAAGATTGATCCCAGCAAAACACCGCAGCAAATTCTGGAAGAGCTGGAGAAAGACCACCCAGCGCCAGACAAATTGCTGCAGACATTCCGTGACACGCTAGGCGGCCTGCGCGATTTCCTTGATCAGCATCACATCGTCGGCATGCCGTCACAGGTCCTGCCGATCGTGGAAGAGACGCCGCCCTTCGAACGCGCACTCACCTTTGCCTCCATGGATACGCCGGGCCCGTTTGAGAAGGTAGCGAAAGAAGCTTTCTTCAACGTCACACTCCCCGAACCAGACTGGAAACCTGAACAAGTAGAAGAGCACATGGCTGGGTTCAATCGCGGAACTATCATTTCTACCGCGGTCCACGAAGTTTATCCGGGACACTACACGCAATTTCTGTGGGTACCCTCAGCTCCGTCAAAAGTCCGCAAGCTGCTGGGTTGCAGCTCCAACGCTGAAGGCTGGGCCCACTACAGCGAACAGATGATGCTGGATGAAGGCTATGGCCGCACCGCCGGCACAGACGCTGACCATGACACAGCATTCTTAAAGCTGCGCCTGGGCCAGTTACAGGATGCGCTGCTCCGCAACGCGCGTTTCATCGTTGGCATTCAGATGCATACGGGAAAAATGACCATGGAGGAGGGTATCGACTTTTTCGTAAAAGAGGGCTACCAGACCCGTGCCAACGGAACCCGCGAGACCAAGCGCGGCACCTCAGACCCCACGTATCTTTATTACACGCTGGGCAAGCTGGAAATTCTGAAGCTGCGCGAAGATTACAAAAAGAAGCTGGGTGCTGGCTTTAGTCTGGAAAAGTTCCATACCGAGCTGCTCAAGCAGGGCTTCCCGCCGATCAAGCTTGTCCGGCGCGCCATGCTGGGGGATAACAGTCCGGTACTGTAGTTTGTTTCTGAAATCCCGAGCGTAGCGAGGGA
Source organism: Candidatus Angelobacter sp. (assembly GCA_036502105.1). Lineage (GTDB taxonomy): Bacteria > Acidobacteriota > Terriglobia > Terriglobales > Acidobacteriaceae > Angelobacter. The sequence continues at coordinate 1,791 of DASXZE010000272.1, forward strand.
ACCCTGTAGCAAGAAATCTCTCAGGGGCTGCCCAAGAGATTTGTTGCTGTCTATCGGCGAACTGCACCCGCAGTCTCGTTTGAATAGGACCTCTCGCTACGCTTCGAGGCTTTAGAAAAGCCGGATGCTAAAATTTTGCATCCAACCAATGCGGTATTCAGGATTCCATCCATGACAATGAGAGTTCGCAAGGCTGTCTTCCCCGCTGCCGGTCTGGGCACGCGTTTTCTTCCTGCCACCAAGGCGCAACCCAAAGAGATGCTGCCGCTGGTGGATAAACCCATCATTCAATACGGCGTGGAAGAAGCGCTGGCGGCAGGCTGCGACCAGATCATTATCATCACAGGCCGCGGCAAAACCGCCATTGAAGACCATTTTGACGTCAGCTATGAGCTGGAAAAAATGCTGGAAGAACGCGGCAAGAAGGAGCTGCTTTCGATTGTCCGCCAGATTTCAGACATGATCCACGTAGCTTACGTCCGCCAGAAAGAAGCCATGGGACTGGGACACGCCGTGCTGATGGCGCGCGAGCTGGTGGGCAATGAGCCATTCGCCGTGCTCCTGGCAGACGACGTCATCGACGCAAAAAAGCCTTGCCTGAAGCAGATGATTGAGGTCTTTGAAGAGTCGCAGTGCTCCATCATCGCCACGCAGGAAGTGAATGGTCCGGCAATCTCTTCTTATGGAGTGATCGACGCAAAAAAGATTGAAGGCAAATATCAGGACCGCGCCTTTGATGTCCGCCATCTGGTAGAAAAGCCTAAAGCCGAGGAAGCTCCGTCCAATCAAGCGATTATTGGCCGCTACATTCTTACGCCTACAATTTTTGACACCCTGGAACGTACACCGCTCGGCGCGGGCGGCGAACTGCAATTGACAGACGGGCTGCGCGGCTTGCTCAGTGCCGGCGAGAAAATCTACGGCTATAACTTTGAGGGCAAGCGGCACGATGCCGGAGACAAACTGGGCTTCCTGAAGGCAACGGTAGAGTTCGCCCTGAAGCGCGCTGATCTAGGCCCTGACTTTGCCGAATATCTGCGGACACTCAAGATTGAGTCTGGTCTGGAAGCGGCTTAATCAGATTTTGGGCTCAAGCGGGCGTCTCAATGATGAGCATGGGAATGCCATCACGCACGGGATAGACACGTCCGCAGCCAGTGCATTGCAAAGAGTTTTCATCGCCAGCCAGTTTCAAAGGCTTGCGGCAAGCCGGATCAGGACAGGCCAGCGCGTCCAGAATTTGTTTGAGCATCATGGAATCTATTCTAAAGCACCTGCACCGAGTAAACCCGCAGGTGTACCTTTGCGTTTTTTGTGGTTAAGATATTCCCATTAACGCCTATGGCTGCAACCATTCTTGACGGAAACAAGATAGCCGCGCAAATAAAGTCTGAAGTTGCTGAACAGGTGAAAAAGCTCAGCGACGCAGGCCGCCGCCCTGGGCTGGCCGTGATTCTTGCCGGACACAATGCTGCCTCAGAAATCTACGTTCGCAACAAGGTGAAGACCTGCGGCGAATTGGGCATGCTAAGTGAAAACCTCACGCCGCCAGACACTGTGACCACAGACGAATTGCTGCAAATGATTGACGCGCTCAACAAGCGCGACGAGATTGACGGCATTCTGGTTCAGCTCCCGCTTCCGCCACAGGTTGATTCCAAAAAAGTTTTGCTGGCCGTATCGCCGGAAAAAGATGTAGATGGATTTCATCCGGTGAACGTGGGCAATCTCTCCACGCAACGTCCGGGACTGGTTCCCTGCACACCTGCCGGAGTGATTGAGATTCTGCGCCGCAGCAATATTGCAATTCAAGGCCGCAACGCTGTCGTCATTGGGCGAAGTGACATTGTCGGCAAACCCGTGGCCATGCTTTTGCTCAACAATAATGCAACTGTCACGGTATGCCATTCCAAAACCAAAGATATTGAGCAAATCGCGCGGCAGGCAGATATTCTTGTGGCGGCCATTGGCAAAGCTGGCTTTGTGACAAACGAATTTGTGAAGCCCGGTGCCACGGTGATCGACGTGGGCATTAATAAAATCACTGATCGCAAAGAGTTCAAAAAGTTTTTTGCCGGTGATGCCACTCGAGAAAAGTCTTTTGCAGAAAAAGGCTCCACGCTGGTCGGCGACGTTGATCCTCACGTGGCCGCTGTGGCCGGAGCTATCACCCCTGTACCCGGTGGAGTAGGCCCATTGACCATTGCCGTGCTCATGGCGAACACGGTAAAAGCGTGCCAGATGCGCCGCGGCCCAGAGCGGCAGGCGAGAGGCTAAAATAATGCTGCGCGTAGGCCTCACTGGCGGCGTCGCTTGCGGTAAATCTACCGTCGCAAAAATGTTTGTCGACCTGGGCGCAAAAATTATTGATGCTGATTTGATTGCCCATGAGCTTTACCGTCCGGGAGAAGAAGTTTATCAGGAACTGGTCAAACATTTTGGCGAGGAGATCATCAAAGCATCAGGTGATCTTGATCGCGCCAAGCTGGCCACTCTGGTTTTTGACGGCGGACGAGTAGCAGAGCTAAACAAGATTGTGCATCCCGCGGTGATCAAGCGGCAGGAGCAATGGATGCGCGAGGTTGGCGAGAAAGATCCATATGCCGTGGCCATGGTGGAAGCGGCGTTGATTTTTGAGGCCGGCGTAAAAGAACGTTTTGACAAGATCATTGTTGTCACGTGCAAGCCGGCGCAGAAAGTTTCCCGCTTTGGGCAGCGCGCAGGTATGCCGGAAGCGCTGGCACGCGTCGATGTTGAACGCCGCAATCGGGCGCAGATTCCCGACGAGGAAAAAGCCCGCCGGGCCCATTACGTGATTGATAACTCTGCATCGCTGGCTGAAACCAGCCATCAGGTGCAACGAATTTATGCCGAGCTGAAAGTCCTTTCCAAGCGGCTCTTTTTTGACAGGTGATATATGAAACTTTTACGCCCTACTCTTTTGGCAATTTTATTGGTGGCTACGTTTTACTTTGTGACCAATCGTCTGAGTAGTCCGTCTTCCTGGATTACGCGGCCTTCGCATGTTGAATTGACGCAAGCTGCGGGCTCAGGCTCTTACGACGCTGAGGAGCAGAATAATATTGCCGTGTACAAAAAGGCCTTGCCATCTGTGGTAAACATTACTTCCACGGCAGTGGCGTACGACTTCTTTTACGGGTCAGTGCCTCAGCAAGGCATGGGCTCGGGCTTTGTGATTGATTCAGAAGGCCACATCCTGACGAACTTTCACGTTGTAGAACATGCCCAACAGCTGGAAGTAACCACCAGTGATAAAAAGAAATACAAAGCGCAGATCGTGGGCATTGACCAAATCCACGATCTGGCGGTAATCCAGATTCCTGAAAAGTCAGTGACCAAAGCTGAAATTGGCGACTCCAAAGATTTAGTAGTGGGGCAAAAAGTGTACGCCATCGGCAATCCGTTTGGGCTGAGCGGCACCATGACGCGGGGGATCATCAGCTCCATCCGCTCGCTGAAAGGGCAGCGCGGATTTATTGATGAAGCCATTCAGACCGACGCAGCCATTAATCCCGGAAACTCCGGCGGTCCGCTGTTGAATGCCCGCGGACAGGTGATTGGCATTAATTCCTTGATTTTGACCGGCGGAGCCGAGCAGAGCTCAGGCATTGGATTTGCCATTCCTATTAACACAGCCAAGGCAGTGCTGGATGACCTGGTGCATCTGGGCCGCGTGCGCCGGCCGGAAATGGGAATTCGTACGATTCCCATTGGCCATGAGTTGGTGGACCAGCTGGAACTGGGCGGCGACTCTGGTTTGCTGATCGTTCAGGTTATACCAGGCAGTGCCGCGGATCACGCAGGTCTTCATGGCGGCACGCAGCGGGTGCTTCTGGGCAATCAGCCAATTCTGATTGGCGGCGATTTACTGGTCGCTGTAGAGGGCCAGCCGGTTGAAGACCAGCAGGATCTTTCTCACGTGATGGAAAATCATCATTCCGGCGATACGGTAACCGTAACGATTTTCCGTGGCAAAAAACGCATGGACCTGAAGCTGGTTCTGGGAGAAGCACAGGGCACAACCTAATTTATTTTTTTGAGCTGAATTTACCTCGCAAACTTTCTCCGACTAGCGGAGTTCGGGAAGACTTCTCTTTTCTTCTGGTGCAGGAACGGCTAAGCTGTAGCGCAACAAACTCCCAAATAGATCAACAACTTTGGGAAGGAGATGAGCGTTATGGCTTTTTGTTCAAAGTGTGGGGCGCAACTGAATGCAGGTTCAAGCTTTTGTGCGGCATGCGGCACGCCTGTAGCCGAGCCGGGTGTGGCACAGCCTGGCGTTTCTGCAATTCCCGCTCCAGCGGTTACATCTGGCAGCGGTCTGAGCAACAATGGCGCAGGCGCGCTGTGCTATCTCTTCGGCATCATCACAGGGATAATTTTTCTGGTGATTGAGCCATACAAAAATAACCGGTTTGTACGCTTCCATGCCTTTCAGTCCATTTTCTTCTGGCTGGCTTGCTGCGTTTTCTGGATACTCTGGAGCCAAATCATCGTTGGCATGTTTCTCACCGGCAGCGGCCTAGGTGCGCTGGGACTCTTCGGTTTAACTTTTTCTCTCATCCGGCTGGCCATGTTTGCCTGCTGGATTTTCCTGATGTACAAGGCCTACAACAATGAGGAGTTCAAGTTGCCGGTTATCGGCGACCTGGCAGCCAAGCAGGCTGGCGCTTAAACGATTTATGATTGAGCCATGCCTTTAGGGATTTCAGCATTTGAATGGTGAAGCCGGTCACTCGACACAATTCAGCTGAAATCCCTTAATTTTTTTGGGAGCTCTTTATAAATGAGATATTGCCGCTTGACCTCGAATGACGGGCCGCGCTTTGGCCTGATTGAATCTATTGCTGGCTCTGACCAGATCACACAAACGGCGCCGGATGGGCTGATGCCTGATTTCTCCAAGGCGCAGAAAACTACTCCTCAGCCCGTGGCTTCAGCCAAGCTGCTGTATCCTGCGGCTGCTTCAAAGATTGTCTGCGTGGGCCGGAATTACAGTGAGCATGCCAAGGAACTGGGAAATGATGTCCCAACGGAGCCTGTCATTTTTCTTAAGCCGCCAACCTCTTTGATCTCGCCCGGCGAAAAGATTGTCCGGCCGCATCATCTTTCTCAGCGTGTGGACTATGAAGGCGAACTCACGATTGTGATCGGGAAAAAATGCAAAAGCCTGGGACCGAATGACGACGTGAAGCCTTACATCCTTGGCTATACCTGCGCCAATGACGTGACCGCGCGCGATCTGCAAAAGAAAGACGGCCAATGGACGCGCGGCAAAAGCTTTGATACGTTTTGCCCGGTTGGCCCTATCGTCACAGACGAGATTGATCCCTGGAAGGGCGTGCGCGTGGAAACCCGTTTAAATGGCCAGGTGAAGCAATCCGAGAGCACCACGGCATTCCTGTTTGGCGTGGACGTTGTCATGCGCTTTATCACCCAGGTGATGACTTTGCTTCCGGGCGACTTGGTTTTAACCGGCACGCCGGCCGGTATAGGCCCAATGGTAGCGGGCGATCAGGTAAGCGTGTCCATTGAGGGCATCGGAGTTCTCACCAATCCTGTGGTGGATTGAGAGTTCCTAAATAGACTCTAATTCCGTCCATTATTTGTGGCAATTTGGACCGTTTTGCCCTGCTTGCGGGGCAGATAACTATGGTTACCTTGTGATTTCTTCTGGGTCGGGCGATTCTTGTGGGAGTGAGACGATCCATTTGTAATGGCCTACGTGCCGAGGTTGAAGATAAGGGTTCCTTCGGATTTTCACTGAACCCAACTTCGATTAAACTTCATCTAGAGAATGTATCAACGTCTTTGGTCGCAGGGGACGTTTAACGTATGAACGCAGAGCTTCGCTTTTATTCTTTTGTAATTCTGGGTGGCACCGGCTTGCTGCTGGCCGCAGCAGCGTGGTCCCGTAGTCGCAGGAAAACTCCTGACGAGTTAGAGCATGAGCGCCGGATGCACATCAATGAAGTTGGCCGCATCACTGACGGCACCGTGATTGACGTGAATGAAATGCAGACCGGCGAATCCAATGAGTTACAGCTTTTGATCTACCACTATGATGTTGCCGGCGTGAGCTATGAAGCGTCACAAGACGTGAGCTGCCTACGGCATATGGTTGACCTGCATTCCTGCAGATCCGGGCTGATGACCTCAATCAAATACGATCCCAGCAATCCAGGTAACTCTATTGTGATCTCAGAAAAATGGACGGGGCTGCGACTCTAAATCGCTTCCACAAAGTTTACTGCCAACAAAAAATGCTCACATTTGTTGTGAGCATTTTTTATGAACGGACGACCGACTATATTGATATATATCGATATAGTTTTCATTTACTTTCTGCTTTTTATTTCTGTGCCAGCGCTTCCACAATGCGGTCAAAGTCTTCGAGCGACCCGTATTTCAAAACAATTTTGCCCTTGCCTTTGCGGTCCTGAATTTCAACCTTAACGCCTAAAGCGCTCTCCAGGCTGCGCTGCGCTTCACGCACATTGGGATCAAGAAGCTTCGCCGGCTTCTCTTGCTTTTGCTCATCGGCTTGCGGGTTGAGTAGTTTTGAAACCAGCTCTTCCGTCTGCCGAACGGAGAGCTTCTTTTCCACGATCTCTCGCGCAGCTCTTTCCAGATGTTCCGGGAAGCCGGCCAGCGCCAGAAGTACTTTTCCGTGTCCAAAGCTGAGGCTGCCTTCTTCCATGGCATTCTGCACAGACTCAGGCAGCTTGAGCAGACGAATGAAGTTGGCAATGCTGGCGCGGTCCTTGCCGGTACGCGTGGCAATCTGCTCCTGCGTCATATTGAATTCGCGGCTGAGGCGTTCAAAGGCATGCGCCTGCTCCACCGGATTCAGGTCTTCACGCTGCAGGTTTTCAATGATCGTAATCTCGAGGGCCTGTTCATTGGAGATCTGCCGCAGGACCGCTGGAACCGTGTTTCGCCCCGCGCGCTTGGATGCAAGCCAGCGGCGCTCACCCGCAACCAGCTGGAACCTGCCGTTCGCCATGGGACGCAAAACCACAGGCTGCACCACGCCACTTACCCGGATCGACTCTGCTAGCTCTGCCAATGCCTGTTCATTGATGCGCCGGCGCGTCTGGTATGGATTGGCGTCTATGTTTTCGATAGGAACTTCCTGCGGGCTACCGGCTGCCTGAGCTGGCGCTGAAATGGGAGTAATCGCAGGTCGGCCAGGAAGGAGAGAATCCAGCCCACGTCCTAATGCTTTGCGTTTGTCATTCATCATGCTTAATAACCTTGTTCCTGGCCCTTTTATGATTCGTTGACTCTTTTCAGTTCGTTATTGCTCGAAAACTCTTCGGCTGTGGCTTGTTCAGTTATTTCTCCTGCCGTACTGGATGAAGCATGAGCCGCTGCTCTGGCTTGCAGTATCCGCTCCATTAATTCCTTGGCTAGCTTGATATAGCTTTCTGCGCCGCGGGAGCGTACGTCATAGAGCAGCACCGGTTTCCCATAGCTGGGCGCTTCTGCCAGGCGGATATTGCGCGGGATCGTCGTTCCCAGCAGCTTATCCCCAAAGTACCGTCTCAACTCCTGCGTGACCTGCTGTGCCAGATTTGTGCGATCGTCATACATGGTCAGCACCACGCCTTCAATCTCCAGCGCGGGATTAAAGCTCTGGCGCAGGCGCTCAATGGTATCCAGCAGTTCGCTTACGCCTTCCAAGGCAAAGTATTCAGCCTGCATGGGAACCAGAACCGAATCTGCCGCCACCAGCGCATTCAGGGTAAGCAGATCCAACGCTGGCGGGCAGTCCAGAACAACGAACTCAAACTGGTCGCGGATAGATTTAAGGGCATTTCGCAGCCGAAATTCACGTTCGTCCACCGAAACCAGCTCGATATTGGCTCCAATCAGGTTCTTGTGGGCTGGAATCAGACTCAGGCCTTCAAGCTCCGTTGGAATAACAGCCTGAATGGCATCCGCTTCAGCCATTAGCAGGTGATATGTGCTCAGACGCTCTGGATCACGAGGAAAGCCCAGACCGCCAGTTGAGTTGGCCTGGGGATCGCAATCAATCAGCAGGCACTTCACTTCTGCCGCAGCAAAGGAGGCCGCCAAGTTGATAGCGGTGGTAGTCTTGCCGACTCCACCTTTTTGGTTGGCAACTGCTATAACTCGTCCCATGGGGTTTGGGTTCGGATTTCAGAACCTTTTAGAATTTAACGAAGCGCAGAAAAATGCGCAATGCCGGAAATTGGTGCATGTTCCACGTGGAACAATAGAGTAGAAACAGAGAGTGTTCCACGTGGAACATCTTTAATTTATTGAATTCTTTAAACCCGAGTGCCGCACCCTAATGATCAGAATTAAGTGAAATTGGAGCACAAAGCAATACATTTGCCTAAAACCTCATAATAAGCTAAGTACTCCACTTTTCACTTATTTTTCCCAATTAATAGCACTCTCGAGTGCCCATCTGGCATGGCTATTGGCTTACTCCACTCCACTTTCTCTTCTAAACCAAGCGCCTCTGCTACTTGAGCCGAGCTAATCATAAGTACAACTCGTCCTTCTGGTTCTGCTAGCTGAACTACCAACGGAAGTGCCTTAGCGAAGCTCTCTACGGCTCGCATGGTAACGACATCCGCAGTCTGGGTGTAGCTCTCGCCTCGGCCAACAAACGCCTTGGTATTCTTTAATCCCAGAAGAAAAATCAACTCTCTCAGGAAAGTCGCTTTTTTCTGATTGGATTCAATCAGCGTTACCTCGGCCTCCGACGCCATCATGGCAAAAGGTACTCCAGGGAAACCCGCTCCCGAACCCAGGTCAATTATCTTCTTCGCTCGCCCTTGAGAAAGCACATGATTCGCGGCAAAAAATGATTCCCCGAAATGCCGCTGCACCATCTCTTCCGGCCCGCGTATGGCCGTCAGGTTCATGCGCGCATTCCACTTCAGCAATAGATCGATATACTTCGATATAGCGGCGAGCCGCTGTTCATCGAGCTGAATGTAGGGTTCGAGCAGTTGGGCGATGGTTGAAGTATCCACGAGATCAATCGTAAATCAGTTGCGCTGAAACTTGCGCACTGCGCCGGTATTTGACGGCAATCCGCTGAGCAGTTCCCGCACTGTGTGCTTGAGCACCGGATGTTCCGCGTCCGGCGCGATCTCCGCCAGCGGCTCCAGAACAAAGCGACGTTGCTGCATAGCGGGATGTGGAACGGTCAGCTCCGGCGTGTCGATCACCGCGTCTCCGAAGAAAACTATGTCAATGTCGATAGCCCGCGGGCCTTTGGGCTCGGTGCGGATTCGTCCCATGGTTTGTTCAATGGCTAGCATTTGCCGCAAGAACCCATTGGCTTCCAACTCAGTTTCCATCTTCACGGCACAGTTTAAAAACCAGGCCTGCTGGCTTGTAACCTCCACTGGTTCAGTCTCATACAAAGAAGACACCGCCTTGACCTCGCCGAGGTCCGCGAGCCGTCGAAGGGCTTCAGCAAGATTTGTTTCCCGGTTGCCAATATTTGAGCCCAGCGACAAATACACCGTAGTTCTCATTCAGCTAATTTTCCTGTGAGCACAGGCCTTAAGTCCAAGAATAAAGCCCGAAGGTGTTGCCCCATTTCCGTCTGATCTATTACGTTCGTTACTTGGCCAAAAGGGGCGATTGCGGGTACCTTCTGCGTGTATGGCACTGCAAGCACTCCTCCTCAGTAAAGATCCTGAAGTACATCGTACGATACGACGCGTTTTAGACGCTGCCAATATCGACCTTGACGTTTCAGACAACGCCGACCAGGCGCGCCACATTCTGCTTCACCGCA
>DASXZE010000273.1:0-25735 GCA_036502105.1 Candidatus Angelobacter sp.
CTACCACGGAGACACTGAGACACGGAGAACAGCGAAAAGAGGTAGCCGCGAATCTTTAATTCATCACACCCGGCGAAGAACACGAATCAAAACGCAATTGCCAGAATCGGCGAAAGTGCCAAAAAATCCAAAGTTGAAAAACGCTAAAGCGGGGATCAGGGCGAGTGATGCGAGGTACGCGGAAAGCAGCGACAAAAGGAATCGGGCACGGTTTCGAGAGCCAGGCGAATCTGTGCTGCACAACTTTGATCGCGTGGCACTGGCGCCGGTACCGACCCCGCTGATGGGAATGCGCAAGGTGACGGAAGCGGTGGCGCAGATGGTGGTGAATACGTTGTTGGGAGACAGCATTCAGCGGTCAGCACTCAGCATTCAGCCAATTCAAAATCAAAACCAGGAATTTAACCACAAAGGACACCCGTACGACTCCTCGTTCGCAAGCTCCGAGTCGCTCAGGGCAGGCTACGGAACGCAAAGGGGTAACAGCATCGACCTGACACCGCGGGGCATTCGTAAGGAAGGTGATTTAGATCCTTCACTCGCGGTAAATGCGCCGCTCGTTCAGGATGACAGGCGGAAGCGCGCGGATTTTGCCGCGCGCGGCTTATATAAAGACAGGCCGGTGATGGGCGAGCCGTTTGACCGGTCGCCGATGACGAATGCGCCGGTGAACGAACTGGGCGTGATGGTGCTGTTTGGGATGTTGTCGGCGGGGCTGGGCTTGCAAGTGGAGTCGGTGCAGGGGAAGTTTCCGGACTGTGTCGCCAAGCGCGAGGTTGCGCCGGGGAAATGGCAGTATCTGCGAATTGAGTTTGAGTATGAAAGCAAGAATTTCAAGCTGCATGGCCATGATCCCAAGGGGTGCGATGTGATTGTGTGCTGGCGGCACAACTGGAAGGAGTGTCGGCGGAGATAGAAGTGGTGGATCTGAGCAGGCTGGTGGGGATGCGATAGAACCTACCACAGAGACGCGGAGAAAAGCCGAGGATTTAACCGCAAAGGACGCAGAGGTCGCAAAGGAGAAAGAGATTGGCCGCGAATTGCGCGAAGAAGCACGAATGAGAAAAGCAAGGCGGTCGCCGCAGATTTACGCAGAGGGGCGCAGATAAACCAGGAGCAGCTGGCAGTTGGCGACTGGCAATTGGGCAAAGGCAAAACCGATTTAACCGCAAAGGACGCAGAGGGCGCGAAGGAGTTCCCGATAAATTCGCGCTTATTCGCGGCCAAACCAAGGCTCCTCGTTACAATAGGGTTCCCTCGCGTACGCTCGGGATTGAAAACAAAAAAGCAATGAACTTCCTACTCTCTGCCGGTGAAGCTTCAGGTGACACCTACGGTGCGCAGCTCATTGAATCACTGCGTCAGCTTGCGCCTTCTTCTGGGCAATCAACCCCTGCTTTCTTTGGCATGGGCGGCGAGAAGATGCGGGCGGCTGGATGCGAATTGCTGGTGCATGCCAATGAGGTTGCCGTGGTTGGACTGGTGGAGGTTTTGACGCATCTGCCGGGGATTCGGCGGCGGTTTAAGCATCTGGTGACTGAGGCGTCGCGGCGCAGGCCGGATGCGGCGATCCTGATCGACTTTCCTGATTTCAATCTACGGCTGGCGCGGGAGCTGCACAAGCTGGGCATTCCGGTGTTTTATTTTGTCAGCCCGCAGATATGGGCCTGGCGTACTGGGCGCGTGAAGCAGATACAGAAATATGTGAGGAAGATGATTGTGATCTTCCCGTTTGAGCAAGAGTTTTACCGGCGGCATGGCGTGGAGGTGAGTTATGTAGGGCATCCACTGGCGTATGTCGAGCCGCCGCAGATTTCGCACGCGGAGTTTGCGGCTGAGCATGGGCTTGATCCGGGAAAGCAATGGATTGCGCTGCTTCCAGGCAGTCGGCATAAAGAGGTCCGGCTGAATCTGCCGGTGATGTTGCAAGCGGCGCAGCTTTTGGGGCCGGACTATGAGTTCATTTTGCCCGTAGCGTCAACGCTGAAGGCGGAGTGGTTGGGCGAGCAGATGGCTCTTTCAGTGCTTCAGCAAAGTACCTCAGCGGCTAAAGCCGGGATACTTACAGGCTCTGAACGCAGGCCTGAAGGCCTGCTCCACCCCGTTACTGAAGGCCGCAGCGAACATACTGCCGCTCAGGGGCTAAAGCCCCAATCAGAGGATAACCTTGACGCGGCCCTAAAGGGCCGCTCTTCCACCGGGGATTCGCTTCGCTCATCCATTGGAAAGAGTTATGGCGAAAAAAAACACGGAGCGAACAGCAGTCGGCCAAAGATCACTCTCACTGACAACGCTCGCGCGGCCATGATGCATGCTCGGGCTTCGGTGGTCGCCAGCGGAACGGCTACAGTGGAGGCTGCGCTTTCTGGCACGCCGTTTGTTGTGGTTTATCGGCTGGCTCCGCTTACATGGTTTCTGGGCCGACGGCTGGTCAAGCTGGACACATTCGCCATGCCAAACCTGATCGCCGGGAAGAAGATTGTCCCGGAGTTGATTCAGGCAGGCTTTACGGCAGAAACGGTTGTCCGCGAGTTGAGCGCGATTATCCCGGATGGTCCGGCGCGGCAGAAGATGGAGGATGCACTGAAAATGGTGCAGCAGCGACTACGCGACAGCCATACTATAGGCGACGGCCAACAGATTGAGCCGCCTGCGCTGCGGGCTTCGCGGGAAATCATCGCGTCGCTCAGTCAAGGCAGCTAAAGCGCTCAATGTCGGTGAAACGTGGCACTTAAGTTAATGATGGCGCATCAAAACGGTGCATAAAACCGCCTAAACGGCCGCTTCGTCCCATGATTTTTGGGGCAATCGGCTCATTGGGCGATTACGAACACGAATTCGACGCGTCCTGTATCCTTGTTGTTGATGTAAAAGCAGCTTTTTCAGGAAAATTTACATCCAACTGGATACCATTCAGCAGCTTATTGGAGAAATTCATGCAAATCGCAACTCTGCGACGTGCCTTGTTTTTCATTGGCATGGTCGCATGCCTCTGCTTCCCGGCCATGGCGGCCGACCGGTCACGCATTAAAGCCGAGGATTATGTGATTGACGCGGAGATCACTCCCAGGACGCATCATCTGGCCGCGCATGCCAAGGTGAAGTTCACGGCGCTGGACGACATCAGCTTTGCCAGTTTTGAGTTGCACAACGGCCTGCACGTGACCAAGGTGACGGACGAAAAAGGCAAGCCGCTTACCGCGGAACGCGTAACGCAGGACAGCTCCATCCGCATCAGCTTCCCCAACACCATTGCCAAGGGCACCACAACCACACTCACCTTTGACTATGAAGGCGCGCTGGCCAGTGGCGATGACAGTCCGGTGGAAGGGCTGAAGCTGGCTTATATTGGCGAAGATGCCATTTATCTTCTTTATCCCGGCCGCTGGTTTCCGGTAACGAATTACGGCATTGACCGTTTTACCGCCGCGATTAACGTAACGGTCCCGACGGGCATCACCGTGGTGGGCAGCGGCAGTTCCACTGTAATGAAGCCAGCAGCCGCAGGCAAAGCCGTAAGCTCTTTCAGCTGGCAGAAGCCCAGCTTTCCCGGAACCATTGTTGCCGGTAACTTTCAGGAACAGGCGTTTGGACAGATCAAAGTTTATTTTGGCGGCAGCACCAAGCAGCTGGCTTCCACGTACGCAGACACGGCCAGCAAAGAGCTGGAATTTTTTACGTCACTCTATGGCGCAGCGCCGGGCGGCGGCACGCTGAAGATAGTTGAAATTCCGGACGACACAGTCCCCATGTGGTGGGCTCCGGAAATGGTGGTGATGGCCACCCGCAACGTCACGGAAAAAGTAAACTACCGCATGCTGGCTGATTCGCTGGGACACCAGTGGTGGGGTGCAACGGTAAGCCCGGCCAGCAAAGATGACTGGTGGCTAATGGATGGCGGCAGCCGCGACGCCGAGATGCGTTATGTGCAAAGCACCGCGGGCGACCAGGCTTTTGAAGACGCGTCGCGAGATATGGCCGTGGGTGCGCTGGCGTATGACACAACGCCGCTGGGGAGTATCGGCAAGCTGGATACTTTCTCTCCGCAGTTCCAGGCGCTCGTGACCGATAAAGGCGGCATGATCTTCCACATGTTGCGCTGGGTGATTGGCGATGAAGCGTTCGATAAAACAGTAAAAGATTTTATGACGCAGTTTGCCGGCAGGCCCGCTTCTGTAACTGATTTCCAGACCATTGCGGAAAAATATTATGGCCAGAAGCTGACACCGTTCTTTACGCAATGGGTTGACGGCACGGGCGCGCCTGAATTCAAGATGAAGTACACGGTTTACCGCGTGCGCAAAGGCTTCCGCGTGGTAGGCGAAATTACGCAGGACCTTGATCTCTTCCGCATGCCGCTGGAATTAAAGATTGACACTGACGGACAGACCGAAACCAAGCGCATTGAAGTGGTGGGTACGGATTCGGCATTTGCGATTGAGACATTTGGTAAACCGCGGCGTCTGGTGCTTGATCCGAATAACTGGGTGCTCAAGAATTCTGGCGACCTGCGCGTGCGCGTGGCGATCCGGCGCGGACAGGAGCTTACAGCGCAAGGCAATCTTTCAGAAGCGCTGACCGAACTGAACAAAGCGCTGGACGTGAACAAGAACAGCTCGCTGGCGCATTATCGCATTGCGGATATTTTCTTCCTGCAGCGCAATTACCAGTCGGCGGCGAATGAATTTCGCGAGTCACTCAATGGTGATGGCGATCCGCGCTGGACCGAGGTCTGGAGCCACATTATGCTGGGCAAAATCTTTGACACCACCGGCCAGCGTGAACGCGCAGTGAATGAATATCGCCAGGCCATACAGACGGGCGACCCAACGCAGGGCGCAATGGACGAAGCGCGTAAATATCTGGAAAAACCGTTTGAGCGGGAAAGACGGCCCAGCGGAAACTAAGAACTCTTAACCACAAAGGACATCAAGGATCACGAAGTAATTTAAGCGATCACAATCTACTTCGTGTTCCTTTGTGTCCTTTGTGGTTTATGTTTTTTTGTGACTCGATGAACCATGCCCAAAGCCAAGCAGCCAAACCCAACGTTTGCGCATATCCGCGCCACGATTCTAAAGATTCCGCGCGGCAAGGTTTCTACTTATGGCGCAGTTGCTGCGGCTGCGGGATATCCCAGAGGCGCGCGCTTAACGGTGCGTGCCTTGAATCTGGCACATGGATTGCCTTGGCATTGCGTGGTGGCTGCCGGAGGCAGAATCGCTACACCCGGTGAGCATGCGCTTGATCAACGCTTTCGCCTGGAAATGGAAGGCGTAAAATTCAGCGGACGAAAAGTGCGTATGGCGGAGTTTGAGTTTAAAGTTTGCTAAGAAAGCGAAAAGAAAATCTGCGAAGTCAGCGAAGAAAATAGTCAAAAAAGCTGTTAAGAAATCGGTTCCACGCAAAAAGGCCAGAAAATAGATTCGTGTTCATTCGCGCAATTCGCGGCCCGAACGTTTTTAGCCAATAAAAAAGGCCACCCTTTTCAGGATGGCCTCAGTCTTACTCTTGGAGCTTTTACGCAGCCGCCACTGGCGACATGGTCCGTTGCGCGGCCTGGTGAATGAATTTTTTCATCACATTGGCCCACATTACTTTTTTGCGGACGGCGCTTTCTTTTACGGTGCGTCCCTGGGCAAACATGCCGAGCAAGGCTTTCATTTTGAAGACACGGAGAATCGCGGCGTCTGCCTGGCTGACGTTGTAGCTGTTGATAAAGTTTTCCTGTATCTGCGCGGTAATCGTGCGATTGCAGAAGGGATATTTCTCCAACGCCTCTACTGAGGCCAGGAACGTGGCCAGATCTTCAAACGAATTGCCGCGCCGTTTCATGTGCGCGAATTCGCAGAAGCCAACACCGTTGTCAGTGACTACAACATTGAGAGGTGAAAAATCAAAGAGCACGGCAGAACTCGGCAGCGTCTTGCGATTGCGGGCCAGCGCCGCTTGCGCTCCGTTCAGAATCAACCGCACAGACTCATCGTCCAGGCCTTCTTCTTTGCAACTGATGCAAAGTTTTTCCAGGCTTGCAATCAGAGCGGCGCTGTCAAATGGTTCCGGTGCGTCGGCGGTAGCTTTGTGGAAGCCCTTGAGCCACTCTCCGGTACGCTGTGCCACCAGAGCGATGCTGCCGTTATCGGCAAATCCGGGCAGCAGCGCTGCTTTCATAATGATGGACTGCACCGGCAACCCGGAAACTTTGTCAGTCACGACAGCGCCTTGTTCGCTGAAGTCGCCCAGCACGCGCGGTACGCCTTCCAGTTTTTTCCTGGCCGCCAGCGTCTCATTCACATATTGGAGATTCGCATTCTCCTGCCTCGCCACATTCTTGGCGCTGCCTGCAACCTTGCCCGCGCGATACACCTTAATGGCCACTCGCTCACTGCTGTCGGCAAAGTCCATGCAGGCGTCATAAATAAAATGGTCATTCTTGGGAGTATGGCCAACAACCCGCAAGCTTTTGCATTCGCCGCGTTGGGGATAATGTGTTGCTGCTTGATTGCGCAAATCTACAAGAATCTGGTCCAAAACCGTTTCAGCCATCAATGCTCCCTGAGGTTCTCTAAAAGAAATTTTTCTGCCCAAACACGCTAAACCTTGAGCGCGCTGGAAGTTTTAAATTGGTGTTCTTATGGTTTCGACAACAAGCTGACGAAACGGCAGGCACAAAGGTAAATGCACTTAGAGGGCCATCTCAGGAAAGAAAGAGCGCGCGTAAATATCCTGTTTTTAATTAGTTACAGGGATAACCGCCGATCAGATCCAGGCTATGAGCACACGCGTACCTATATATGGAAGAGCAAGGGGTACAAAGCCCATTTCAGAGGGAAACAGCAAGGCTTCGCGCCGGAGCGGACAACTCGTCCTACGGAGATGAGACCTTAGTAGAAAAGGTACTTTCTCCACTTGGTGTCTGACCGGCCAATCATCCGCATGATATGCCGACTGGTATGCAGCGTAAATGGACGCGGCTCCTTGAATAGCTTCATGTCAGTATCGTGCAGCAGGCGGTTGCTCTTACGCCGATTGCAAGGATGACAGCAAGCCACCAGATTTTCCCACGAAGAAGATCCGCCGCGTGAGCGCGGAATCACGTGGTCCAGCGTGAGATCACTCGACGACAGAAGAATGCCGCAATACTGGCAGGTATTGCGATCGCGCAGCAGAATATTTTTGCGTGACAGCGCGCGCGTCTGGTGCGGAATACGCCGATACTCCAGCAACCGGATCACCGATGGAACACGCATGGCCACGCGGGCTGCATGCAGAAAGCTGCCATTCTCTTCTTCCGACATGGCCAGGCCTTTCAATACCAGCACAATCGCGCGGCGCGCGGCGCAGATATTAATCGGCTCATAGGACGCATTCAAAACCAGCACCGGCGTCTGCATTACCATGCTCTTGCGCGGCTTGGGTGGTTGTGGCGGAAGATCGCCGTGGTGGCGCTTAGCTCTTCTGTCCCTTTCATGCATGGCCCTGTGTTCCTCCAAGTGGGGCGGTGGCTGCTCTAACCATCATGCTCCCAGCTTCTTTCGTGGCCCGCGCTACCGTGGCCACAAAAACTTCTTTCGCGCCTGCCCGGCGCAGAACTCGTGCGCACTCGCCCGCTGTGGTGCCGGTGGTCATCACATCGTCCACAATCAGCACCGTACGATCTTTCACGCGTTCCGGTCTGAGCACCTTGAACGCCCCGCGTACATTCGCGCGCCTCTGATGCCGCGTAAGCCCGGTCTGTGAAGCAGTATCGCGCGTGCGCGCCATGATGGATGTATCCATTTGTACGCCGCTGGCACTCTGCAGACTCACAAAAGCCTGCGCAATCGCTTCAGCCTGGTTGAATCCGCGTGTCTGGCGTTTGCCTGACCATAGCGGAACTGGGATCACGATGAACGAAGCCGGCAAATGCATTTCTGCCACTGATTGATTGAGCAGACGCCCCAGCATCTTTCCCGCTGGCTTGATTCCGTTGTATTTGAATAGATGGATCAGTTCGCGCAGCGCGCCTTCATACGCGCCGTAAGCCACCGCCCTGCGAAAGTGCGGCTTAGCCCGGCGGCACATGCCGCACACGGCCCCATCTTCAGTATTCACAAAGCTGCTGAATAATTTTTCTCCGCATACGCGGCACAGCAGGCCATCCATGGGGACAACTTGCGCAAGACAGGGCTCGCAGACAGGAAGATTGGAAATCGTTGTGAGAGGCGAGCGGCAGATACGACAATCAGAAGGAAATAAAACCGCGAACAGGCTCTCAGCAGCGGCTTTGATCGCGATTCGCGCCGACTTGCGCGTGAATTGCGCTCGCTGCGGAGTTACCAGAGCCGGACTTAGGTCATCAATACTGAAGACGACCCTCCTTAAGAATCCTGGAAGGATATGCTCAAGCCAGAGTATAGCTTTGTTGCTGGCCGGAAGCAATGAAATGCTGATGAAAGATGAGTTAAATAGTTAGTCCAGCAAAAACCAAACCAACCGCGGATCAATACGGATTGAACTGATTTACACGGATTTTTTGAAGTTAAGACTCGCAACTCAATCCAATTTGCTTACCCTCTATTTAATTCGTGTCCGTTAGCGTTGATTCGCGGCCCAATTGGTTTGACCTATCGTGAAAATCCGTGGCATCCGTGGCATCCATGATAAAGGGTTCTTTTTCTCTGGGCCTCCGTGTCTCAGTGGTAGGTTTTGTTCCAGCGATTTGTAACAACCCCTTCTAATGTGCTAACTTGCCCCAGATTTAATCAAAGCGCATTGCCGACCTGAGGGAGGAACTGTGGCCGAAACCGTATCGAATGTTGAGGAACCAAAATTTCAACCGTATGTGCCCGCAGACGAAACCAGGCCGGAATTTACCTTTCGGGCAATTTTTTTCGGCGGACTTTTCGGAATTCTATTTGGAGCGGTCACCGTCTATGTAGGACTACGCGCAGGGCTCACGGTATCCGCGTCCATTCCCATTGCGGTGCTTTCCATCAGCGTGCTTCGCGCCCTGGGCAAAGCCAGCATCCTGGAAAATAATATCGTTCAAACAGCGGGCTCTGCTGGCGAATCCGTGGCAGGCGGCGTGATCTTCACCTTGCCGGCGCTGATCTTTCTTGGGTTCCCTCTGGAATATGCGCGAATTTTTCTTCTGGCGTTTATTGGCGGCTGGCTCGGTGTCCTCTTTATGATTCCCTTGCGCCGCCAGTTAATTGTCAAGGAACACGGCAACCTTCTTTATCCTGAAGGGACGGCCTGCGCCGATGTTCTCATCGCTGGCGACAAAGGCGGTTCATTTGCCGGACGCGTATTCGCCGGGCTTGGGTTAGGCGCGCTCTATACGCTGTTCCAGAATGAATTTATGTTTAATGTGTGGCCCGCCACTCCAACTTACACTCCCAAGTGGTATCCCGGATCATCCGTACGGGCCAATACAACTTCTGAATATCTCGGCGTGGGCTACATTATCGGGCCGCGTATTGCCGGAGTGATTTTTGCCGGTGGCGTCTTCGCCTGGCTTGTGGTCATGCCAGCCATCAAATTTTTTGGATCACATGTGACTGGTACGATTTTTCCGGGCACCATGCCCATTGCCGATATGGGCCCTGACGACATTTATCGCGCGTATATACGTCCCATGGGAGCGGGGGCCGTGGCCGCCGCCGGACTCATAACCCTGATGCGCACGATTCCGACCATTATTAATGCATTGCGCGCCGGGGCTAAAGACCTGGCAAAAGGCGCTGCCGGAGCGGCCGGTCTCCGCCGCACGGACAAAGACCTGAACTTGAAATGGGCTTTGCTTGGTTCCCTTGTGCTGATGATCCTGATGTGGGCGCTGCTGACTTTTAAGCCGATCCTGCATGCAGAGACATCAGGGGGAAATAATATTCTTGCGGCAATTCTGGTAGTGATCTTCGGGTTTCTTTTCGTCACGGTTTCCTCGCGCATCACCGGATTGATCGGCAGTTCATCCAATCCAATCTCTGGCATGGCAATCGCAACCCTCATGGCAACATGCGCCATGTTTCTTGTCATGGGCTGGACGGCAACTGCATTCTCCGCCCTGGCCATTACGATTGGAGGCGTTGTTTGTATTGCCTCCGCCAATGCCGGCAACACATCACAGGATTTAAAGACCGGATTTCTCGTCGGCGCCACGCCTTACCGGCAGCAGCTTGCATTAATGGTGGGAGTAACGGTCTCTGTGGTGGCAATCGGCATGACGCTTGGATTAATGAACGCCGGTCTTGAAGAGTTTCATCCTGTAAGCCTTGCGATTGACGCCAGCCATCCTCCCACGGGCGTAACGGAGTACTCCGGCAAATTCGACCGGAAAAACGTTCCCGTTACGGTAGGGAAAGGCACGGACTCCCATGCCGAAAACGTCAAACAGCAGGAATCAGTGGAAGGCATGGTTCTTTACACAGCCATTAACTCGCCGACTGTGCCCAATGGCTACTACTTCTACAATCCGAAAAACCAGAAATTCGAAATCCAATGGATCCAGGGCATTGGCAGTGAAAACGCCGCTGCGCCCCAAGCGCAGTTGATGGCGACGGTGATCAACGGCATCCTTCAGCACCGGCTGCCCTGGGGACTGATCCTGCTTGGTGTGTTCATGGTAGTCGCTGTGGAGCTTCTGGGAGTCCGGTCGCTTTCTTTTGCCGTGGGATTTTATCTCTCCATCGCCACAACCCTGGCCATTTTTGCCGGCGGCGTCGTGCGCTGGCTGGTGGAATACCGGGGCAAGCGTGCCGGCCAGACAGCAGAAGAAAGTGAAGTGAGCCCCGGTTCGCTCTATTCCAGCGGCTTGATTGCAGCCGGAGGAATCGTGGGCCTGCTGGGAATGGTCATCAAGGTCTGTGAAGGCAAGCATTGGCTCCCGGATAACTCGATTTCCTGGGGACCGAAACTTGGCTTCATTGCCCACCATCCCAATTTCGCAAGCATTCTTGCGGTGTTTATGTTTGCGCTTCTGGGCGCATCGCTCTATCACTTTGCCCGCAAGCCACTGGAAGCCGAGAAGAAATAACTGATAACAACACAATGAGGACGCAAAGATCGCCCAAGGTCTTTGCGTCCTTTCAAATCTGTTGCTCTTTTCAAAACCAAATTTACTGCGGATCACGCGGATCAGTCATAACCAAGCCTTTCTATCCGTGAAAATCCGTGTTATCTGTGTCATCAGTGGTAAGGTTTTTGCTTCCGATGCCGGCGATGACGCGCGATTTCGGCTATGTCCCGATTCCCGCGCCTCCGTGGTAGGTTTTATTTCCCCTATAATTCTTCCATGTCCATCGCTGACAACATAGCCGCTATCCGCGAGCGCATTGCCCGCGCCGCAACGCGCGTAGGCCGCAATGCTGACTCAATCACGCTGATGGGCGTCAGCAAGACCGTGGAACCAGAACGCATCAAACAAGCCTCCGCAGCAGGCATCCGCATCTTCGGTGAAAATCGCGTGCAGGAATTTGAAGCCAAGCAGGGGCCACTGGCCGATCTGAAAGACGCCGAGTGGCACCTGATCGGCCATCTGCAAAGCAACAAATCAAATAAAGCCGCTGAGCTATTTCATGCCATCGATTCCGTTGACTCTCTGCGCTTGGCCGAAAGACTGAACGAAGCCGCAAAACAGTCGGACAAAAAATTATCTGTGCTGATCGAAATCAAAGTCGGAGAAGAAGAAAGCAAAGCCGGCATACCTTTGGATTCACCCGAACTCGAAAGCCTCTTGCTCGCCGCCGCAAAACTGGAGAACCTGCAATTCCGCGGACTCATGACGGTGCCTCCATTTACAGAAGACCCGGAAGGCGCGCGGCCCTACTTCCGCCTGCTGGGCGATCTCCGCGACACCATCGCTGCCCGCAAGCTCCCCTGCATCGCCATGGACACGCTCTCCATGGGCATGTCACACGATTTTGAAGTCGCCATTGAAGAAGGCTCAACCTGTGTGCGCGTGGGGTCGGCAATTTTCGGCAGCAGGCCAAAGCCGACATGAAATTCGCAGGATTTTCTGGATTCTGAAGATGCCGAAACGGGGGTTGATGCGTAGCAGTACGGGGTGGAGCAGGCATTTATGCCTGCGGTTGAACTTGCATCGCACCGGCTTCAGCCGCTGAGGTTTTATGGTTCTCAATGAAACCGCTAGGGGCATCACCTTCGCGATCAAAGTTCATCCCCGCGCCCACAAAAACGCCATCACCGGCCTTGTCGGCGACGCGCTCAAGCTCGCGCTTACCGCTCCGCCGGTTGAAGGCAAAGCCAACCAGGCTGTGATTGAATTCTTTGCGGATTTGTTTGCAATTCCGCGCTCGTCCGTTACCATAGCCAGCGGTGAAACCAGCCGAAATAAGGTAGTGCGAATTTCCGGCATGAGCCGGCAGATGGTGGAAGAACGCCTGGCTGGTATGCTGGCAACTTGCACCTAGTTCGGCCGTCCGTCGGAGGAGAGAACTTTGTCTTTTTCCCAGCGTTTGAGCGACATAAAAACCGGTTTTGAACGCCCTTTCTGGGTCGCCAACATTACTGAGCTGTTCGAGCGCCTATCGTATTACGCAGCCTTCGCGTCACTGGCACGCTATCTGCATGAGACCCTGCTCTTTCCCGTACAGCAGGCCAGCAGCCTCACTGGATTATTCGGCGGACTCGTATGGTTTCTGGCTGCCTTTGGCGGCACCATCGCTGACCGACTGGGCTTCCGCCGAGCCCTCTCGCTCGCATATCTGGTCCTTAGTTGCTCGTATTTCCTGCTCGGCTCGCTCGGCGCTTCATGGCTTGCGCCGCTGCGCAGCCACATGCCGCTGATTGTCCTGGTGAGCATTGTGCTCGCTCTGCCGGCTCTCGGCATTGCGCTGGTAAAACCATCGGTTGTTGGCACCACGGCCCGCGCGTCAAAAGACAACGTTCGCTCCATCGGCTATTCCATTTATTACACGCTGGTCAATATTGGCGGCGCGGCCGGCCCTTACGTAGCGTCATGGGTGCATCGCCACATGAGCGTGGAAAATGTTTTCCGCGTTGCTGCCGTGAGCGTCTTCTTTATGTTCTTTGCCGTGGTTTTCTTTTTTCGCGAACCACGCCGCGCGGAAGGCGAGCAGATTCCCAGCCTGGCCAAGACCGTGGAAAATTTCGCCACCGTTCTGGGCAATCCGAAATTCATGCTCTTTCTGCTCATCTTTTCCGGCTACTGGATCGTCTACTGGCAGGAATTTATTATTCTTCCGCTATACGTGCATGATTACATCAACTCAAATACTGACACCGAGCTCATGCTCATCACCGGCCCGCTCGTGGTGATTGCCTTTACCGTACTGCTGAATCTGGCCATGCAAAAAGTCGCGCCGTTCCGCGCCATCACGCTGGGAACACTCGTATCCGCTCTGGCCTGGATTCCTCTGATTATTCATCCAACAGTCGCGATGGCCTACACCACGCTGGTTCTGGTTGCGGTGGGTGAAATTATCCAGTCACCGCGTTATTACGAATATATTTCCCGCCTGGCCCCTCCGGGACAGCAAGGCACGTACATGGGATTCGCCTTTTTGCCCATCGGCATTGGCTCGTTGATTGCCGGATGGTTCGGCGGAAAGCTGATCCATCACTACGGTGAAGTCCAGCATCAGCCAGAAAAAATGTGGTGGATAGTGATTGGCGTCGGTGTGTTCACGGCGCTCCTACTCTGGATCTATGACCGGACCCTGATGCCAAGAGAAACGGCGCTAAAAGAAATCGCGGCCAAAAGCTAAAGCAGATTGATGAGCAAGATAATGAATAAGAAATGGTTGATCGCTCTTTTCTTTCTTTTTTCGGGAACCATGTTCTCTGGCAATCTTTTCGCCCAGTGCGAAAACGCCGGCACGCAGGCTGACATGACCAACTGCATCAGTGATGCATACAAAAAAGCTGACGCTGAGTTGAACCACACTTATAAACTGGCCTTCAAAGGTCTAAACGCCAAGGCCGCTGAGAATCTAAAAAAGGCGCAGCGCGCATGGATCATCTATCGTGACGCGCAATGCAACGCCGAGTACGCCAAATGGGACGGTGGCAGCGGCGGTCCGGCGGCGCATCTGGATTGTCTTTACCGGCTCACGAAGCTTCGCACCGCGGAATTGCACAAGACTTACGCATTTCAATAAGAGAAGTGTCATAGCACCTTTTCCATAACAATGGGGTTTACCGAATGGAACAAAAGAAGAATGCCAAGCCTAAGCGTTGGAAGAACCCGCAAGTCGTGATTTTCATCGGCCTCGCGATAGTCGTCCTTACCCTGGTATTCCTGATTGCCCTGCCCTATTTTGCAACCCGCCCACTTTCCAAGCATGACCTCACTAACCTACCTGCACAGAAGTGAACGTTGCCGTCTTGCGGCAACCGTCACCAAGGCGCAGGCCGCCACTACGGTAGAAATGTGTTTAAATAGAAGAACCGTTTATGGACCTTAAAGCTATCCAGTCAGCCCTGCATGAGCGCAACATTGATGCGTGGCTCTTTTACGACCACCACCATCGCGACCCCATTGCTTACAAAGTTCTGGGCTTGCCTGAAGGACTGATGGTGACGCGCCGCTGGTTTTACATGATTCCGCGCGAAGGCGAACCCACGAAGCTGGTGCACCGCATTGAGGCCGGCCATCTGGATTCCGTGCCCGGCACCAAGCGTGAATACTCTTCCTGGCGCGAACTCTGGGACAATCTGCAAGCCATGCTGGTGCGTCTGCGCACCGTGGCCATGCAGTATTCACCCAACAATTTGATTCCTTATATCGGCCTGGTGGACGCAGGCACCGTAGAACTGATCCGCAGCTTTGGCAAAGAGATTGTCAGTTCCGGCGATCTGGTCGCGAAATTTGAAGCGGCCTGGAGTGAAGAGCAGATCACCAGCCACTTTGCCGCGCGCGACTCCATTGACGCCATTGTTCCCGAGTGCTTCAAGGAAATTGGACGCCGCGTCCGCAGCGGCGGCACCACCGAATATGAGATCCAGCAGTGGCTGGCCGAAGCTTTTAAGCGCGAGAACCTGATCACCGAAGATCTGCCGATCGTCGCCGTAAACGGCAACAGCGGCAATCCTCACTACGGCCCCAGCGCGGAAAGCTCTGCGCCCATCAAAGCCGGAGATCACGTTTTGCTCGATATCTGGGCCAAGAAGAATACGCCCAACGCCGTCTATTACGACATCACTTGGACCGGATGCATTGGCACTCCGTCAGACAAGCAAATTGAAATTTTCAATATTGTGACCGGCGCGCGTGATGCCGGCGTGAAAAAAGTTGTGGAAGCGTTTGCCGGCAAGCGGCGCATCGCGGGCTGGGAAGTAGACCAGGCCACGCGTGAGCACATTTCCAATGCCGGTTACGCGCAATATTTCACGCATCGCACCGGACACTCCATTGGCGTAAACGTCCACGGCAACGGCGCCAACATGGACAACCTGGAAACCAAGGACGACCGCGAAATTATTCCCAATACTTGTTTCTCCATTGAGCCGGGCATTTATCTGCCGGAGTTTGGCGTGCGCAGTGAGGTAAATGTGCTCACCCGCAACGGCGCGGCTGAGGTAACAGGTAAAATACAGAACGAACTGGTCATCATTTAATGGCAAAAGAAATTTCAAATTCGCAATCTACCGCGGCTGCAGTGAAAACGCCGCTCGCTACCATGGCTCCGGCCATTGGCTGGCTCATTCCCGGCGCGGGACACATGATCCAGAAGCGCTGGATACGCGGACTGCTGCTCATGGCCGCCATTGTGGGCATGTTTGCCTTTGGCATAGCGCTACAGGGAAAAGTTTATAAATCCAACGCCGGCGACCTGCTGGACATCCTCGGCTTCATCGGTGACCTGGGCGCTGGCGTGGTTTACTTTCTGGCGCGGATGTTTGACTGGGGCGGCACGTCCATTACCGCAGCCAACGCCGATTACGGAACCAAATTTATTGTGGTGGCCGGCCTTTTGAATATCATGGCCGCGGTTGACGCTTACCACATTGCGATTGGAAAGAAACAATGATGCTGGCCCTGCAACTTTCTCACTTCAGCGCGGCAGCACTGTTCGCGTTTTTCTTCTCGATTGTGTTTGGCATCACGCAGCGCAATACCACTGAGGACATGGTGCGCTACGGCGCTTACTGCTTTGCCATGGCCATGGGCGGCCTGTTCGTTGCCGGCTGGGTCATGTGGCTGCTGCACCACTAGAAAAAGCTTGCCGCGAATTGCGCGGATAAACACGAATCTTGCAAATAAAAAAAGGCCATCCGCCATGGATGGCCTTAGCTTTTAAGCCCGCAAAAGTTTATTGCGGTTTCTTGGCTGGCGGCGCTTGATCTTTCGGATCATCCTTCGCTTCGCCCTTGAAGATAATTCTGGTCTTCGATCCAAAGCGTTTGTAATTGGTGAGCTTAATGACCTCGCGTATGTGTACGTCACCGGTGCCGCTGAAATGCAACACGTCATCGGCCTTGATGTAAGTTGGGAACCAGTACTGGCCGTCGATCTGTTCACGATACGTAACAAACTTGGGGGACAGGTTTTCCTGCACATTTTTTTTCTTCTTGCTGGCCACCACGTCCGGCACGTCTTTGCCGCAGCTTTTCACGATCTGTAAATCGTGATTGTCGATCCAGATGCGTCCCTGGAAGTAGCGCTGTCCCTTTTCTATTTTCTTGGGAGCCATATCAAATACGTAGGTATCAATTTCATCTACATGCTGCTGGCCTACATACAGCAGGTTGTAGTTGGGCAGGTCTGCGGTGGTGAAGAGAAACGCCTGCTTGTAGCGGAAATCCTCAAAATCCTCGGGGGTCAGGCTGATCTGGCGCAGCGTGACTTGCGGCGCAAAGGTAACATTTTCCAGCCGGCCGCCCTTATCGTCATAGGTAATGTCCTGTACCAGGCGGTATTCGCCGGTAACGGTGCTGCCATCCAGTTCCTGCACCAGAATGTCCTGGGTATAGGTGTAGTTGTTGCGCGCCTGGCGAAATGTTTCTTCGCGCGCAGCAACCTTCTGGGTAATCTCCTGCGGAGTCATGCCTTGCGGCTGGGCGGTGTTGAGCGGGCCGGCGCCTTCGTCGCAATTGGTATCAGCCAGCAACGCGGCGGGCAGCAAAAGAAAAGCAGAAAAAATAATAACGCGTAAACCAGTCCTGGAAAGATTCATTGGTTCCTCTATAAAAGCGAATTGCTCATAAAACATTTGGACGAAAAACTTGAGAGCCTAAAACTTTTATGAAGTTCATTCATTGCATACTGGCCTGAAGCCATAAAAAGCTTTAAACTGGCGTGCTTTCTCTCTGGAGGCCAAATGCGCCGTTTTATGCTCTTGTTTTTATCACTTACCTTCATTTTACTCATCGGAATGGGTTTTCCGCAGCTTTCCGCACAGTCCGCCGCCAAAAAGCCTTTCACCTTTGAGGACATGATGTCCCTCCAGCGGATTGGCGGCCCCGCGCTCTCACCCAACGGCAAATGGGTGCTCTTCAGCGCCGTAGAGGTCAACCTAAAGCAAAATACGCGGACGCCGCATCTTTGGGTGGTCTCCATTAACGGCGGCACAGCGCGCCAGATGCCAACAACCCCGGCGGGTGAGAGCGAAGGCCGGTGGTCGCCAGATGGAAAAAATTATCTTTACATCAGCTCTGAAGAGGGTGGCTCGCAAGTGTGGATGAACGGATTTGATCCTGAATCCGGCATGTTGAGCGGCCTGCCCCACAAAATCACCAGCATCTCCACAGAGGCCGATGGAGCAATCTGGTCGCCGGACGGGAAAAATATTGTATTCACCTCAGACGTTTATCCGGGATGCGCGGATGACGCATGCAACAAATACGGTGACGAGACGCACGCCAAGTCCAAAGTAAAGGCCATGGTTTTTGAGCATCTGCTCTTTCGCCACTGGAACCATTACAACAGTGACAAGCGGAGCCATCTCTTTGTTGTTCCCATGGAAGGCGGCGTGGCCAAAGACCTGACGCCCGGCAATCATGACGTTCCGCCTTTCAGTCTCGGCGGCCCAGACGATTACGCCATCTCTCCCGATGGAAAAGAGCTGGCCTTTACCAGCAACTGGGACGCAGTGGGCGCAACCAGCACCAACAACGATATTTTTATCGTCCCAATGACCGGCGGCGAGCCGAAAAAAATCAGCACCAGCCCGGGCGGTGATTCCTCTCCGGTCTATTCGCCTGACGGCAAATGGCTGGGCTGGCGCATGCAGAAACGCGCGGGCTATGAGAGTGATCGCTTCCGCCTTGTGGTCTATAACCGCCAGTCCGGTGAGATAAAAAATCTGACGGAGAGCTTTGACCAGTGGGTTGAATCGTTCACATGGTCGCCAGACTCGAAGACCATTTATTTCACCTCTGAATTTCAGGGCACGTCGCCCATCTATCAATTGGACGTTGCGGCAGCCATGTCAGCTTCGGTCGGCGGTGGTAAACCCATTCAGGAAATTCTGGGCGGCGCGAACGATGAAGTCAGCGTTTCGTCGGACGGTAAAACGCTGGTCTTCACGCATCTCTCCGTGCGAGCGCCCAGCGAGGTTTACAAAATTGATCTCAGCGCGCCCAGGCCAACTATTGCCAGCGCCAAGCTCGGCAAAGACGGCACCATAGCTAACCGCCATCTGACCCAGATGAATTTTAACGCTGAAAAAATCAGCCATCTGAATGATCCTGTCCTCGAAAATATCGCGATGCAGGAGGCGGAATCATTCTGGTTTGCCGGCGCTGGCGGAACAAAAGTGCAGGGCTTCCTGGTAAAGCCGCCCAACTTCAATAAAGAAAAAAAATATCCAGTAAAGTTCCTGATCCATGGCGGACCGCAAGGCCAGTGGGGTGACGAGTGGTCGTACCGCTGGAATGCCGAGTTGATGGCTGCCGACGGCTACGTTGTGATCATGGTGAATCCGCGCGGCAGCACCGGCTACGGGCAGGCGTTTGTCGACGGCGTAAATAAAGACTGGGGCGGCAAGCCCTATATCGATTTGATGAACGGACTGGACTACGCCGAGAAAACGTATCCGTTTATTGATAAAAACCGCGAGTGCGCGCTGGGCGCCAGCTACGGCGGCTACATGATCAACTGGATTCTCGGCCACACCACGCGCTTTAAATGCCTGGTCTCGCACGATGGCATGTTCAATACCGAATCTGCTTACGGAAGCACGGAAGAACTGTGGTTCCCTGAGTGGGAGTTCGGAGGCACGGTGTGGGCCAATCGCGAGGGCTATCGCAAATGGTCGCCACATCTTTTTGCCACCCAGTTCAAAACGCCAACGCTGGTCGTCCATAGCCAGCTTGATTACCGGCTGGATGTCTCTGAAGGCTTCCAACTCTTTACCACGCTCCAGCGATTGAAGGTTCCATCCAAGATGCTTTACTTCCCCGACGAAGGTCACTGGGTGCTCAAGCCACAAAACAGCCAGCTCTGGTACAAGACCGTCAACGGGTGGGTTGATTCATATTTGAAGAAATGATTCGTTTTCTGAAATCCCGAATCCTGCGGTTAGCAGGTGAGGGATCCCTGTAGCCAGATCCATCTGGAAGCCAGCGATACTTGCCCTGATAATTTTCGTGGCTATAGGGATCCCTCTCTACGCTCGGGATTTTTGAAAAGAGCTAATGCTACAATCCAAACCGTGTTGAGACGCGCCCTGACAATCGTATTTTTGCTGGCCACCGCTTCCCTGGCCCAGCAGGAACAGCAACCGGCTACGCCGCAGCCATCACCGCAATCGCCTGCCGCAAAACAGCCGGATGGCAAGCCGCAGGTAAAGGTAAATTACCTGAACGTCTGCACGCCGGGAGCTGACGAGCAGGCAATCCTCAAAGCCGCGCTCACCGCTATCCAGGCCAAGCCATCTTTTGACCAGGACTTTGAGCTTTCCCGCGGACGCACCACTTTGAAAGACGCGCCGGATGCAAAGTATGTCCGGCTGCGCCGCGATTTTAAGGCGGAGTCGCCGCTGATCACCGCGCAATACTCCATGAGCATGGATGGCACCAACACCATCGAGATTCTCGTCCTGCATGCGCGCGATCCCAAAGAGTTTCTTGAGGTGATTTTGGAAAGCCGCGTTTCCACCGGTGCGGCAGCGCCACTGGCGGTACTGCAAACAGACACGCCAACTTCGCGCATACGAGTTGAGCGATTGAACAAAAGCTCCGCGGTACTCACGCGCTGCCAGGATGTTGACCAGAGCGCCTTTGAGCCGGTGTTTCATCAAGCCTCCGGCATCATGGCGCAATATCGCGCCGCGCTGGAGCTGCGCACGGCGTTTCGCTCAGATATCGCGTGGCTCAGTACGCCAACTAAAACCGCCGCCACGCCCAGGAAAAAACCTGCGACAAAGCACTGAAACTAAATTGAAGGTCATGAATCTAATGGAAGCCATGGAAAATTCCGTTCGCGATACAGTTATTCTGGGGACCGGCTGCGCCGGCCTTACCGCCGCTATTTATGCGGGACGCGCCAACCTGAAACCTCTGGTCATTGAAGGCCATGAGCCCGGCGGCCAGCTCTCACTCACCACGCTGGTGGAAAATTTCCCCGGCTTCCCTGATGGCATTCAGGGCCCTGAGCTGATTGACAACATGCGCAAGCAGGCCACGCGCTTTGGCGCCGAGTTCATGCGCGGGCATCTGGTAAAAGCCGATTTGAATGAGCGCCCATATAAGCTCGACTTTGGCGGCGGCCACACCGTCACCACACGCACGCTGATTATTGCCAGCGGCGCTTCTGCGCGTTGGCTGGGACTACCCAACGAGCATGCACTGATCGGCCATGGTGTCTCTTCGTGCGCGACGTGCGATGGCTTCTTTTTTAAAGGCAAGCCGATTACCGTGATCGGCGGCGGCGACTCCGCCATGGAAGAAGCTCTCTTCCTCAGCCGCTTTGCCACCAAGGTGACCATCATTCATCGGCGTGAACATTTCCGCGCGTCCAAAATCATGCTGGATCGCGCCCGCAAGCACGAGAAAATTGAGTTCCTCACCGACACAGCAGTCGATGATGTTTTCGACATCAACCAGAAAGAAGTCACGGCGCTCAAGCTGCGCAACGTGAAAACCGGCAAAGTCTGGGACTTCCCTACCAGCGCCATGTTTCTGGGCATTGGCCATGAGCCAAACGCAAAAATGTTCAACGGCCAGCTTGACATGGACCAGGACGGCTATCTCAAAACGCATGACTTTGTGATGACCCGCGTGGCCGGCGTATTTGCCTGCGGTGACGTGCAGGACCGTCGCTACCGCCAGGCGATTACCGCGTCCGGCTCAGGCTGCGCCGCCGCCATTGAAGCGGAGAAGTTTCTGGAAGAACACGGAAGATGAGCTCCGCATTGGTGAATGGTGAGTTGTGACTTGCGATTTCAAACGTAGTCACGGTTCTTAAATCGCAAATCACCATTCACAAATTACAAATCCCCTCACTTGTGTTACAAAGTAATGTTTGCCTTTTAAGCCATATTCCCGGCCATCAGGAGCCTTGTGTTAAGGGCCGTATTCATTTCCCTGTCTGCGAGCAAATCTCTGCGCGCGATGGCGGAGCAGACGTGGATTGGCCAGCGCCTTTCCCGCCGCTTTGTTGCCGGGACCACCATTGCAGACGCTTTGGCAGCCACGCAGGCCACCAACAAGCTGGGGCTGAGCGTAAGCGTGGACAATCTGGGCGAGAACGTGACCAATGCCGAAGAGGCCCGCCACAGCGCAGGGCTTTATCACCAGATGCTGGACCAGATGAACGCGCAGGCGCTCAATGCCAATGTGAGCCTCAAGCTGACGCACATGGGCTTGGACGTGGATGAGAGCATGGCGTATGAAATTGCCTCCGGCGTAGTGCAGCATGCGGCCAAGATCAATAATTTTGTGCGCATTGACATGGAAGGCTCGCCCTACACGCAGCGCACGCTGGACTTTGTCCATCGTCTGCACCGGCAGCCGGAAAATGCCGGACACGTGGGCGCGGTGATCCAGTCGTATCTGTTCCGCAGTAAAAAAGATGTGGAAGCGCTACTGGCTGAGCGCATACGCATACGGCTGTGCAAGGGCGCGTATAAGGAATCTCCGGAAATATCTTTCGAGAAGAAAGAAGATACGGACGCCAATTACGTGAAGCTGATGAAGATGTTGCTGAAGAGCGGCGTTTACCATGGCATCGCCACGCACGATGAAAATATGATTCGCGCGACAATTGAGTTTGCGCAGAAAGAAAAAATTCCGGCTTCAGCCTTTGAGTTCCAGATGCTTTACGGTGTGCGGCGCGACCTGCAGCAGAAGCTGGTGAAAGAAGGCTGGCGCTGCCGCGTGTATATTCCGTTTGGAACGGAATGGTATCCCTACCTCATGCGCCGGCTGGCAGAGCGCCCTGCCAACGCGATTTTTATTCTGAAGAACTTGTTCAGATAAGGTTCGCGTTTCAAGTGCTTTTGCCGCAGATTTGCGCAGATCATCGCTGATTAAAAGCTTAGCCGCGAATTTACACGAATGAACACGAATTTCTCAACCTTTAACTCCCAACTTCAGAAAACAAAGAATCGCTGCGTTCCTGCCCTTAGAATTTGTTTATGCAAAAGGGATCCCTCGCTATGCTCGGGATTGCAGAAAAAAGATTCGTGTTCATTCGCGTTGATTCGCGGCTAAATCCTGATCAGCGGTTATCTGCGCAAATCTGCGGCTAATATTTTTTCTTGAGTTCTTTCAAAGAGTACTTCGTCCCGCGCCAGGTCACGGCTCCGTCACGCAGTGCGGTGAAAGCGGACTGCAAAGTGGCGTAAGCAAAAACAACTGCGGCAACCGGACACGTGAGAAACAGCAGTGGAGAGCTGGCCATGTAGCGTCCGGTGTAGGAGTATGCGATGGCAATCATAGCGACGGCCACCGCAAAAGGCGCACGGGCCCAGCCGGCGGCAAAGAGTAAGCCTGCGAACGGTCCGATACAGAAAAAGCTGGTGACAATACAAACTGCCAGCAACAGCGCGACACGGAATTGCAGAAAGGCGAACAGGTTCTTCTCCAGGTTCGCGACTACGCCAGCCGCGCCCACGGCCCATCGCAAAGTGACCATGCCGGGACCAAAAACTACGTCCTGGCGCAGGCCGGATTTCTTGATGGCCTCACCCAGCTTCACGTCGTCCACCACTTCCAGCCGCAGCTTTTCGTAGGTGCCGATGGCTTCATAAGCTGTGCGGCGCACCAGATTGAAAGCGCCAACACCTACGTGGTCGCGCGCCTTGGGATCGCGGATCTTCCATGGGCGCATGGCAAAGTTCGACATGACCTGCGGAAATGAAATCATCATGCGCTCGCCCAGAGTATGCATGTGTGCGGTGGGAAAAAGTACAAGATGGTCGGTGCCGGTCTTCAGAGCGTAATGCACGGCGCGTCGCACTGAGTCTGGCGCAAAGACGCAGTCGGCGTCAGTGAATAAAATCCAGTCAGACTTAAATTGCGGCTGGGATTGCAAACCGGCTTGCTGCGCGCCGGTCCACATGGCGTGAACTTTGCCTAGCCATCCGGTGGGCAATTCTTTTACATGGACCACGCGTAACCGGCCTTGCGATGTCGGCTCGGCGGCGAGGCGTTCCATGATTTGTCCGGTCTGGTCGGTGGAGCGATCATTAATAGCGACAACTTCATACTGCGAATAGTTGAGTTGCAGAAGCGACCGCAGCGCCGGCTCGATCTCGGCTTCTTCATTGCGTGCGGGCACCACAATGGTGAGCAACGGCAATGCGATATCTTTGGGCGGCTCCCACTCGGGCTGGGTAAGATCGGCCACTTCAGAAAAATGCAGCACCAACTGCGCAACAGGAACCAGCCAGATTGCGGCGAGCAATAATCCGGTGATCCACCAGAATGAAGCCCAGTGAAGCCCAATCATGTGAATCGGTTCCCTTTCGATTCATCGCTACGCGATGAACGTCTGCCTAAAGGCCCACGATTCGCTAACGAATCGCTAGACGCTGATACTGCTAGTGGTTCAGTTTTCAAACTGAACCACTACCGAACCGCGGCGCATATTTCGCGCCGTAAAGCAGGATCACGCCAGAAATTCCCGCGGCAACAAAGGCTATCCAAAAAGCAGTTTGCAAAGAGCCGGTATGGTCAGAGATTTTGCCGATGATGGGCGCAGAGAAAGCGTCGCCCAGAAGATGGATCACAAAAACATTTACGGCCAGCGCGGTGGAACGGATGCCGGCATTCACGGAGTTCACCAGCGCGGCGTTAGTCGGCCCGGTGCCGACTAGCACCAGAAACACCGCGATAAAAATTGCCGGAAACATGAACTTGCCGCTTACATAAATGGCCGCCACCATGAACGGCACGGCAACCAGCATGGCGATCCCGGAAAACGAGTAATAGGCGCCGAAGTAGCGTTTGAGCAGGCGGTCGCCAATCCATCCGCCCAGTAGCGTGGCTACAATGCCGTTGACTCCCGTGATGAGAGCAAAGTCGATATTCGCCGATCTCAGGTCCATGTTGCGGACGCGCACGAGAAATGTGGGAATCCAGACCTGCATGCCGCCAATGGCAAATGTATAAAGCGCCATGCCCAGCGTGGCGGAGATGAACGCGCCATTGCGCATGAGGCTGGGCAACAAGGTGCGCAAATTGGCCGGCACAACTTCTTCATGTTGTCCGCGTGGCGGCTCCGGCAGCAGCCAGAGCAAAATAGCCAGAAGAAAGCCGGGGACTCCGGCGGCCATGAATGGCGCGCGCCATCCGAATTGATGGGCCACATAGCCGCCGACGAAATATCCGGCGGCGCTGCCCACGGGCAAGCCCAGAAAAAAGATCGACAACATGCGTCCGCGCTTCAAGGCAGGAAACGAATCAGCGATCAGCGTGGGAGCGATGGTCGCGTAGCTGGCCTCACCGATTCCAACAATGGCATGGCGGAAGAGCAGTTGATTGTAGTCATGCACGAACCATGTGAGGAAAGTAAAGCCACTCCAGATCAAAATGCCGACGACCACAATATTTTTGCGGGGAAAGCGATCACCGAACCAGCCCACCAGCGGCGCGGCAAACATGTAGGTGAAAAAGAATGCGCCAGTCAACACGCCGATCTGGGCATCACTTACGGCAAATTCTTTTTTTACCTCAGACTGAACGGCAAACAAAATATTGCGGTCAACGTAATTGAGAATGTTCAGTCCGGTAAGCACCGCCAGCAAGAGGCGGGGATAAAGTTTGGGCGGCATGGATGCAGGGATTATACGAGTTGGCATTCAATTCTGGCGGAATCTGATTACCTCTTCGGCCGGGGCCAGCGTGCTTCCACGGTGGTTCCTATTCCGCCGCGCGGACGGAATATACCTTTCACATGAGCCCATTTGGGCTTGGCGGCTTTCACCACGTCTTCCAGAACCTGGTTCACAATGTTTTCTTGGAAGATTCCAAGATTCCGGTATTCCAGCAGATATTCCTTGAATGACTTCAATTCAAGGCAAAGCTTGCCGGGCATGTAGCGAACCTCCAGCACGCCAAAATCTGGCAGGCTGGTTTTGGGGCAGACGGAGGTGAACTCCGGCACGTCAATCAAGATTTCATAGCCGGGAAACTGGTTGGGCCAGGTGTCAATCTCTGGGAAATCATGGTCGAGCCCGGATTTTGCGTGGTCGTCGGTATAGCCTGTACGATGTGACATCGGCTCTATTGTAACAATGGTTTTCAGGGGCGTAACCGGCGGGGCGGGATGACACGATCTAAAATAGAATCAAGGGCAGAAAAATCTGGATCAAATCTTATACGT
>DASXZE010000274.1:0-19005 GCA_036502105.1 Candidatus Angelobacter sp.
CAGAGATTCAGCAAAAAGGGAGAAGACTATATGATGCGCCTCGTGACAACTCGAGAGCAGCGATTCCCGCTGTTAGAGATGCTGCGGAACACGGGTGCGGGATTGAAAGGAGATTTTTGGACTGCTTATTCTATTACGGACTCGGCATTCGTAGATCGTGACAAGATCGGGTATTTCGTCGCCAGCTTATTCTGGCGAACGTCCGTGCATCAATGGAAGCAAAGTGATGGCAAGACTATCTTTTTAGACTTGGGAACTGAGAATAATGAGACGTTGCGCCAGTACCTTCTTGGTATGACGGCGTTCCCGGCGAACGCATGGATTTTCGCGGTGGTGTGTACGGACCTTGAGAGTCAGACCATGTTCGTCATGCCGGGACCGAATGCTAAAAAGGATCGGGCGTGGCTAGTTGTTATGCGTGGATTTGTATTCTTTTTTGCAATTGGGTCTGACGCGCCTGGCTATATTAGCCGTCGCTGCATGATGAATTCGGCAGAGCGTTGGATTACGGTTCGTGACTGTTCAAAACCACATAAGATTTGGACATTAAGGGAAGAGCAATAAATGGGCGACGAAGACAAACTCGTAAAGGCAGGTGTGGAGGCGGCGCTTAAGCCATTTGCTGATCTGCTGGACAAACTGGCTGGGCCGGCTGCGGAAGAGATCGGACTAACGCTAAAGGATCATGTCCGGGTGTTTCGGATGAAGCGACAGGTTCGTCTTTGTCAGCGGGTGAAAGACATTTGCGCCGATGCGCATATTGAACCGCAAAAAGTGCCGATAAAAGTGTTACTTCCACTCCTTGATGCTGCGGCGATTGAGGAAACTGACGAATTGCAGGACATATGGGCAAACATGCTTGCGAATGCTGCCGCAGGGGGTAATAAAGGTTCGGGGGTCGAGCCAGTCTTTCCTCTCATCCTGAAAGAACTAGGCATACAAGAAGTGAAGTTCCTCGACGAACTGTACGAGGAGGCAATGCGTAAACGTGTTAAGCTTCGCGCTGAATTACCATCGTTTATAAACGTCGGGTATCCGCAATTCAATATTTTTGATTTGAGAAATGTATATCTGAAGGCGACTTCTCCTAGCCAGACTATGGATGCTAATCAGCAGCAACAGTTTAGATTAAGTTTCGACATCGTTATGCGTAACAGGCTGCTCGACGAGCTATATGATCTGGTGAATAACAACGATGAGCAACGGCAGGAAGTAGGATCAATGTATCGCCTATCGTCGCTGGGGGCGCGTTTCATACAAGCGTGTCGAACTCCAAAGGCAGGAGAGCCGGAACTAGATGGCAGCGAGAATGTCTTCTAAGGAATAAGCCAGAATGTACTTTCCTCCTCTTGCTCAAGATTCTCTTGAAATTCTTTCTGATGATCTGATTGCTTGCTCCACAATTCATCCCAAAAAAAGAAAGGAGACGTCCTCTATCAACGTCTCCCTTGGGTGATGTCTTGGTGGTTGTTCAGATAAGAGCTTAGGCTCTTCCGGAGCTAAATCCGGCTTGCTCCATTTGCTCGCGTGCGGCGTCCGCTGTGGAATGGATACCTTGCACTTTGAGCTTGAAGTCGTCTGGATTGCTGGCGTTCTCCAGTGCGGTTTCATAGCTGACCAGCCCTTGCGAGTACAAATCGTAGAGGGACTGATCGAACGTCTGCATACCGTACTGTGAGGTGCCGGCGCCAATGGCCTCATGAATCAGGCGCGTCTTTTCCGGGACCATGATGCACTCGCGGACAAACGCGGTGGATATCAGTACCTCGGTGGCTGGGACGCGGCCCGCTCCGTCAGCCCGTTTTACCAGTCGCTGGCTGACTACGGCCCGCAAGGTGGCGCCAAGCTGCATACGCACTTGCTTCTGCTCCGGTGGAGGAAAGACAGAAATAATACGGTTGATAGTTTCAACTGCATCCAAAGTATGCAGGGTTGAGAAGACCAGGTGGCCTGTTTCGGCGGCGTGTAACGCGGTGGAAATGGTTTCCAGATCGCGCATTTCGCCCACTAGGATTACGTCCGGGTCCTGGCGAAGACTCGCCCGCAAGGCGGAACCGAACGAAGGAGTATCTACCTCCACTTCACGCTGGTTGACAAACCCTTTCTTATCACGATGAAGGAATTCGATAGGGTCTTCAATCGTAATAATGTGTTCAGAGCGGCTTGAATTAATGCGGTCAAGCATGGCGGCCAGTGTGGTTGACTTACCGGAACCGGTCACGCCGGTCACCAGCACCAGTCCGCGGGCTTCTTCGCATATGTGCTCGACTACTTTAGGAAGATAAAGTTCTTCCAGCGCGCGGATCTTTGTGGGGATCACGCGCAGTACCAGTCCTACGTTGCCGCGCTGCTGAAAGACGTTTACACGGAAACGCCCCAGCCCGGCGACGCCATATGCCATATCGAGCTCTGCCGCCTCTTTAAACTTTTGTTTTTGCCGGTTGGACATCATGCTGAAAGCCATGTTCAACATGTCTTCCGCTGAGACGCGCGGCTGCTCCGTGAGTGGGACAAGGTCGCCGTCCACGCGCACGTGCGGATAGTTGCCAACTTTCAAATGAAGGTCGGAGGATTTGCGCTCCATCGCAATACGAAGCAGATCATCAATGTGCATATTTAAACTCTTACCTAAAGAATCCTGGGCTTCAAAAGATCAATCTAATTTATGTGGCGCTATTGATTGACTGCAACGTACTACGAAAGCATAAGGAACACAACCGGTGAATCGCAGAAAGCGGGTTAGTGCCCGTGACTGCCTGAATTCCTGCTGCACTGCACGTGACGCCAATAAAGCTTTTACCATCAGCAGTGTACGTTGCCTTAAGGCTGGCTACAATGTTACCGATGACACAGTCCGTTAATCGTCCTCGCGTGGTGGTGATTGGGGCGGGTTTTGCCGGTATTAATGCCGCTAAAGCCCTGGCCAAGGCCCCGGTTGACATAACCGTAATTGACCGCAAAAACCACCATACCTTTCAGCCGCTGCTGTACCAGGTGGCGCTGGCCGTGCTTTCACCCGCTGAAATTGCCTCTCCCATAAGGACGGTACTGCGGCATGCCGCCAATACAGAAGTAATTCTGGGCCAGATCACCGGCTTTGACCTGGAAAAACGCACGGTGCGGCTGGGCGATGTCCGGTTGGACGGATTTGACCTTCCTTATGACTATCTAATCGTGGCCGCTGGCGCGACGCACGCCTACTTTGGTCACCCGGAGTGGGAAGAACTGGCCCCTGGGCTAAAAACCTTAGAAGATGCCACCGAAATTCGCCGTCGAATCTTAACGGCTTTTGAGACCGCAGAACGCCAGGGAATTGCTCATCGTGCGGCGCTGCCGCTGAACTTTGTGGTGATAGGCGCAGGCCCAACCGGAGTGGAATTAGCCGGCGCGATCTCAGATATCGCGAAAGAATATTTAACGCGAGAATTTCGCGCCATTGATCCGCGGCAGTCGCGCATAGTTTTGCTGGAAGGCGGCCCGCGCGTGCTGCCTGCGTATCCTGCCGATCTTTCCGCCAGCGCTGAACGCCAGCTCAAGCAGATGGGCGTGGAAGTCCGCACCAATGCCATGGTCACAAACATTGAGCCCGGTATAGTTTCCGTGGGTGGTGAAAGAATTCCCGCCGCCGTGATTCTCTGGGGCGCCGGCGTGTCGGCGTCGCCGCTGGGAAAAATGCTGGGCGTACCCACAGACAAAGCCGGACGCGTAATTGTTGACCCTGATCTCACTGTGCCAGGGCATCCTGAAGTTTTTGTTGCGGGCGACCTGGCCTCAGTGCATCGCAACAATGGGCAGCCCGTGCCCGGCGTTGCTCCGGCGGCCATCCAGATGGGCAAATTCACCGCGCGCCAAATCAAAAATATTCTGGCCGGCAAGCCGCGCGAGAAATTTGAATATCTGGATAAAGGCAGCCTCGCCACCATAGGCCGCTCGCACGCCATCGCAGAGTTTCCCGGCAACATCCACATCTCCGGATATTTCGCATGGCTCAGCTGGCTCTTTATTCACTTGCTGTTTCTTGTCGGCTTCCGCAATCGCTTTCTGGTGATGATCGAATGGGCGTGGTCGTATATCACATACAATCACAGCGCGCGCTTGATTACTGACACGGCTGAAGAAGAGGAAATGGAAAAGCCGAAGCAGAAAGCCGGCTGAAATATCGAAGCGCAAAATTGAAATCAATTTTGGAAACCCATGACTCCCGCGCTTGAAACGCCGCGTCTCATCCTTCGTCCGCTGGAACTCGCTGATGCCGCGCAGACGCAGATTCTGTTCCCACAGTGGGAGGTCGTTCGCTATCTCACGCAAGCAGTGCCGTGGCCTTATCCAGAGGACGGTGCACACAAATATTATCGTGACGTTACCTTGCCCGCCGTCGAGCGCGGCGACGAATGGGCCTGGACGCTCCGGCTTAAGACTGCTCCGGAGAAATTGATCGGCGCCATCAGTGTTTTCCGCGGAGAAAATGATAATCGCGGCTTCTGGATCGGCTTGCCCTGGCA
This sequence comes from Candidatus Angelobacter sp., assembly GCA_036502105.1. Taxonomy (GTDB): domain Bacteria; phylum Acidobacteriota; class Terriglobia; order Terriglobales; family Acidobacteriaceae; genus Angelobacter. Next base: position 4,503 of record DASXZE010000274.1, read on the forward strand.
AAGGCAAGGCTTGATGACTGAAGCCTGCGACGCAGCCACTGATTACTGGTTTAGTGTTCTGGGCTTTCCAGTGTTGCGTGTTCCCAAGGCGATTGCGAATGCCGGGTCGCGGCGCATCTCAGAAAAGCAAGGCATGCGTGTGATTCTCACCGAGCAACGCGACTACGTTTCCGGCCAGTTCGCGGTGGAAATCTGGGAGATCACGGCGGAAGAATGGCGCGACTACCGGCGCACGTAGATTCACCCCAAGCAAGGTAAGCTTCACCCAATCGCAACATTAAAGTTATTAATATGCTTGCTTTTGCCCTGATTTTTAGGCAGACTCTCGTTCCTCACCATTCGGGCTGGTGATCCGCACTCTTTTGCGGAAGGTTGCAACCAGCTCTCACCAGTGTTGTTACCGCTCCCGCATACGTGTGCTTGCGATCGTCCCTGGTGCAGCTGCGCACAGACGCGGCAACACCTCTCCAGTAACTCTCCAAGCCCGGCTTCCGGGAGAAGGACTGTAGTCATGTTGGTGGTTGATAAGTTTTTGAAAGGGACTCTGTTGAGCAGAGTCTTCCGCGCAGAATCCCTTAGCCAGCTCGGCGGAGTCATTTGTATCTGCTGTTTGTCAGTTGTAGTGGGTTGCGGCAGCGTGGGTAACGGCAATGCCGGAAATACGGCAGTCGGTGCTGGATCAACGCCCACGCCTACGCCAGTTGCCACACCTACGCCAAGTCCAGCTCCCACGGCCACACCCAGCCCGACGCCCACGCCTTCGGCGCTGGTGGTTTCACCCGGCAAGGCGAACGTAGCTCTGGGGACATCTCAGACTTTCACCGCAACCGGTCCGGCAACTCCCGTGAACTGGAGCGTGAATGGTGTTCCGGGCGGCAACACACTCACAGGCACCATCAGCGTCGCCGGCGTTTATGTTCCGCCCGCAGTCTTTCCCGCGACGAATGGTTTTGCCATCACAGCAACTTCGCAGGCAAACGCCTCTGTTTCTGCCACAGCATCGTTGCTTGTTGTCTATCCCAATGACACAGCCGGCGTGCAGCCGCTGCCGCTCAAGCTGGGCGTGCAAGGTGGCAATGAGCTGGATATAAGTCCTAACGTCTGCTGCGTTGGCACGTTGGGAAGCATGTGGAACCTCAACGGTGCGCAGTACCTTTTGAGCAATAGCCATGTGCTGGCGCGGTCGGGTCAGGGGCTGGCGGGTGATGCCATCAACCAGCCAGGATCGTCTGCCTGTTTTGCTTCGCCCAACACGGTGGCCAACCTGAGTTTCCAGTCTGCTCTGCAGCCCACCACCACCAGCAACGGAATCGCTGAGAGCAATATTGACGCCGCGCTGGCCCAGATTGTTCCGGGAACAATCGACGCTTCCGGCGCCATTCTTGATCTCGGCGTTCCTGGCCCCAGCAGCATTGCCGCGGCAGCGCCTTCCGCCACGCTGGAAGCCCCGGCGCTGGGTCTAGCCGTTGCCAAAACCGGACGCACGACCGGACTGACCTGCTCCACCGTGAGCAGCATCAACGGGACCATGAGTGTTGACTTCGCTTCTTTCTGCGGAGGCCCAACGCTTTTCACCAGCAAGTTTGTCGGACAGGTTGTGATTAATGACAGCAGCTTCAGCGGCCCGGGTGACGCCGGATCATTGATTGTCACCACTGCCAATGCGCGTCCGGTGGCGCTGTTGTTTGCCGGCGACGGCACAAATACGCTGGCCAATCCCATACAGGATGTGATCAGTGTATTTTCTTCTCCAGCGCGTCCGCCGGTTACGTTGAATATCGTTGGTGGCGATGATCATCTGGTCAGCTGCCAGCCCATGGCTGCCGTGCCGGGCGAAACACAAGTGCCGCCGCTGGTGGCTGCCAGCGCACTCTCCGCACAGGAACGCCAGCGCGGTGAAAGCGCCCGGAAAATAAGCGCCACGCAGCTTATGCATGATCCGGCGGTTTCAGCGGTGGAACTCTCCGCCAGCCAGGATTCTCCGGGCGAAGCTTCACTGGAAGTGCGTGTTTCCGGAGCGCTGCAAGCGCCCATTCCAGCCGCGATCAACGGAGTCCGTACCCGCGTGGTTTTCGCCACAGCGGCAGATGCTTCGGGGATTTCCGTTACGAAGCAGGCGATCGATCACGCAACCGAGGTGAAAGAGGCCCATGTTGCCGATCTCATGTCGCAGGCGGGAATCCAGGGTGTGGGCGTGGCCATCAGTAGAGATAATCCTGCTGAGACGGCGCTGGCCATCTATGTGGTTCGTGGCGTTGCGCGCTGGGCCATTCCGCCGACCATCGACGGAATCCGCACGCAGATCATTGAAGGAGATCGGTTCCACGCTTATTAAAAACGATGCATATTAAAACCATGCATATTGAGCCAATCTTTTTCTGACGGAAATGACTCTGCCAAGGGTAAGGGCTGAAAGTCGGCAATGGCTTTCAGCCTTTTTTACTTGGTCGCTGTGCGATAAACGCTTGCGAGCTTTCCTGAATGAGTGACCAATCCGCTCCTGTTGCAGCAACGCTCGGCGCGTGGTCGGCCTCGCATCTTATTTTTTTCGTCGTTGGGGTTCGGGCGAACCGCCTCTTACTACGGCGGGCTTTTCCACCCGCGCCAGCGTGACGTGAGACAAACCCGGGCATAAGGAATGTCCCAGAGTACAGTGGCCGGATGCAACACTTTTCAATAAACGACGATGCGCGCGGCCATCCAACGTAAGATACTTCCGGTGTAACTCTAAGGAGATATGCTTAATCAGCAACACAGCACCGTGGTCCTGTTGAGTAGAAACGCTTAAGCGTTGTAAGTAATAATTCAATGCAGCAAGAAGCGCTTACTGTGAGATTATCTTTGTAACGGAGCAGTATTGCTGAGATCACACGGGGTGTGATTGCTCGCATATCGTTCCAAGGCCTCTGCTTCTCCCATTTCCTAATTCAAGCAAGCATAGGTTCGATTGGCAATTTCAATGAGATCTAACGCGCGCAATATCGCTCCCATCGGAACAAAGCAATTTGCTCCGTGGAATGTTTTTTCCGCCTTGCTGCTCCTCCCAGACCAGCAATCGCTTGGCATGATGAAAAGAGTTTTTGAAGGCTTTGGGATGAATATCCGTGCCGCAACAACTCTGCAGGAAGCGGACGAGATATTGCGCAGCACGCGCCTTGATCTTGCCGTGTGTGACTTTGAGGTTCCCCGTGCAGACGAACTCTCTTTGCTCCAGCCTTCCACCCGCTGGCGCGGAGTTACCGTCGGCCTGATGCCATCTGCCCGGCTGGATTTATCCAGCCACAAGCGCGTCCAGTTTCGCGTGCCTAAGCCAGTCAGCGTGGACATGCTGGTTCGCAGTTTGAAAGCCTCTTACACCAGCATGGCCCAGCAGAGAATCGCCACGTATCGGCACACAGTGCCGGTAAAGCTGGTTACCGGGACCATCAAACATCGCGGCTGGCAGCGTCCCTTGCATCAGGTAAATGTTTTGAATATGAGCCAGACTGGCTTGTGCCTGAATGCTGTAGAACCGCTGCCTCACGGAGCTTCCATCACCATGAATCTGGCGTTGGAAAGTTCTTTTTCCATGCATGCCACCGGCAACGTAGTCTGGACACATACCAACGGCCGCGCCGGAGTCGCTTTTGAACGCTCAGCCTGCCCGGAGATGAAAAAACTTCAGGAGCGGTTGAACGCATGGCTTCCAAGGGAACTTGGCATGGTAGCGCGTTCCGCCTAAAAGGTTTCTACAGAAAATCAATTTCAGCAAAAAAGACAAGGCCGCGTATTCCACGCGGCCTTAAAAATTTCCCAAACACTTTCTAGCTAAACGCCCACCGGCTGCTTGCTGCGATCTTTTACCGGAACCTTGGTAAACCAATTGTGCCGGTCAGCGGCTGTGCCGTTCACGATGCCAAAGAATTCACGCTGCAATGCCAGCGTTACCGGCCCGGTAATGCCTTTATTTACGTTGATCTTGTCGATAGAGCGGATCGGCGTAATTTCTGAGGCGGTGCCGCAGAAAAAGACTTCGTCGGCCAGATAGAGCATTTCGCGTGGGATAATCTGCTCCACAACGGTCAGGCCAATATCTTCAGCCAGCGTAATCACGCTTTCGCGCGTAATACCCGGCAGAACAGAGTTGCCCAGCGGCGGCGTCAGCAGTTTGCCTTTGCGCACAATAAATATGTTGGCGCCAGAAGCCTCGCTCACATAACCGTTTACGTCCAGGGCGATCCCTTCTACGTAGCCATTTACAATCGCTTCCATCTTGATCAACTGGGAGTTCATGTAATTGGCGCCGGCCTTTGACATGGCGGGCATGGTGTTAGGCGCAATGCGCGACCATGAGGATACGCAAACGTCTACTCCGTCGCTCACATTGCCTTTGCCCAGATACTTGCCCCACGGATAGTTGGTCATGTAAATCTCAGTGGGAGAGTTAAATGGATTCACGCCAGCTTCTCCGTATCCGCGCATCACAATCGGGCGAATGTAGCAGGGCCACACGGCATTGGAGGCGACCAGTTCAATGGCCGCGGCGCAGAGCTGGTCAATATCGTATTCAGGCTCAATGCGGTAGATTTTGGCAGAGTCCAAGAGCCGCTGCATGTGCTCCCGGATGCGGAAAATTGCCGGAGCGCCTGCGGGCGCATAGCAACGAATGCCTTCAAAAACGGAAGAGCCATAATTGATCACGTGGGCCATCACGTGGATCTGCGCATCCTGCCAGGGAATCAGTTTCCCGTTGTGCCAGATCTTTTCAGTCGCTTGAATCGCCATGGGGGAGAGGCTCCTTCAGATTGCAGAATAATGCCGCTTCGTGTGAGCCAAGCTTCAGGCCTCAATTGGAGCTCGCGAGGCCAAAAAATCAGCTTCTCCTATTTTAGATAGGAAATGAAGGCGAACGGCACATTATATCTGACGGAAATTTCCCCGGCCAACATTACATACGTTTAATTTACTCGCGTATGAATTACTAATGTTTGCCGGGGAAAGGATATCTAGGGCTGTGTCCGTGCAGCAGTCTGGGGCTGGGCCGTTTTTGCCTGGCTGGTGGTGGCCGGTTGGCCCGCAGCAACAGGCGTATTTTGCGCCATCGCCGTTGCCGGCGTGTACAGGTAAGTCTTAGGATTGGCCATCATTGTGGGCATGGCCGCAAAAGGCTTGGTGTAATCGTTGGCGGCGTTCCAAAACAGGAAGCCATCGCCATGGTGTCCGTGGGACGCGCTGACCTGCTTCAGAATATATTCCTCTGAATATGTCTTGGTCCGCCAGCGGAAAGCCTGGAGCCAGGGACGAATCACCACGCCGGAGCCGGCCGTGATTTTGTCAAAACGGTCCATGGAAATGCTGATGAAGTGCTCAGGAGCGTCGCCCGGGGCCGTGTAGCCGTCCATGCCAAAGAAGTGTGAAGGATAGATCATGGGCGAAATTACGTCTGCATGCTTCGCCATCTTCACAATGTCCTGGCCGGTATGGCCCAGATCAACCTGCCGCTGCCACGCCATAATGCCGAATACGTCCAGCGAAACCAGCACGCCTGCCGGGTGCAGCTCGGTGTAAGCGCGATCCAGGAAATTGGCAATCACGTCATCGCGATGCATCTTGGGATCTTTCTGGAAGGCAAACTCCGCGTCTGCCTGGTTGCCTTCAGCCGGGAAGCGGACGTAATCAAACTGGATTTCATCCACGCCAGACGAGGCAATGTATTTGGCCAGCGCAATGTTGTAGTCCTGCACCTGCTTGTTGGAGCTGTCAGTCCACACCAGCTTGCCGTTTTCACGCCACGGCTGATGCATGCTTCTTGACTGCACCGCCAGTTCGCCATGGTTCTGCGCGATATTGTCATCCCGGAAGAGCGCCTGCCGCGCAATCACGTGCATGCCCTCTGAATGGAGAAAGCGCACATATTTTGGCAGGTTCGTGATCGGGTGATTGTGTACCTTCTTCGCCAGCGGATGCTCAAACGGAACGTTGATGCTGCCATCGCTGTCTTTTATATCGAAGACCACGGCATTTCCGCCCGCCTGATGCCATCTCTTCACCAGCTCAATTCCGTGGGCGCTGCCGGCCGTGCCGCCGGTCATATATATAGCGCGGACCTCAGTCTCTTTCGGGAATGGCCGCGATTTTTCCACGATCGGCTGCGGCTCAATGCCCGGAATCAGGATGACATCGCCTTTCTTAAACGTGGTCTTGCCATTGTTCACCTTGGCGATCGCGTCAACGTACTCAGCCACCGTCATATAAGAAGACTCTGACAAATGGCCGCGTGCTACAAACTGTGCGGTGGTAACGGCCTTGGCCGTCAATGAAATTGTGCCTGCTGGCAATGGTTGCGGCGCTGCAGCGGGTGCGGCGGGCGCGTTTTGCGCTACCGGCGCTGGCTTGTCAGAGGCAAAAGCCAGAATCTGCGAGTGCCGCGTGAGCACTGCGACTGCAATAATCAGCCCAAGTACAACAAGGGCCGCGGAGGAGATAAAGCGTGACTTCTTCGATAACATGAATACTCTTTCCCGGGGTCGTTGCAGGCATCTTAACACGCGTCCCGCTACTCTGATCAACGATGAAAATGGCTGAAGTGCTTGTCCCTTTGTCACGAACTCTGCATCTAAAGTTTTGTGTGCTGGTAAATGCCTGTTGGTGAAGCCTGTTGACACATGAGTAATGACAACTTAATCGCTCGCTTCTCCATCACACATTGCACCTCCGCAATTTCGAGGACTCCTCAGCGAGAAGAGGCAGGGGAATTATGAGGACTGGCTTTAATACGGCACTTGATCCCACGCGGCGCAGCTCTGACGCGCAGGATTTTGATTCCACGTTGCGCCGGAAGATTGTTGGCCAGGATCTGGCCATTGAAAAAGTAGTGGAAATTTACCAGATGTTTCTTGCCGGCTTGAACGCTCCCGGGCGTCCAGTGGGCAACCTTCTTTTTCTAGGCCCTACCGGCTCGGGCAAAACGCGTGTGGTTGAAGCCATGGCGGAAACGCTCTTCGGCGATCCCCGCGCTGTCTTGAAGATTGATTGCGCTGAATTTCAGCATAGCCATGAAATCGCCAAGCTCATCGGCTCGCCTCCGGGCTATCTGGGACATCGCGAGACCCATCCACTGCTCACGCAGGAAGCGCTCAATCAGTGGCACTCAGAGAAACTCAAGCTCACGCTGCTGCTTTTTGACGAAATTGAAAAAGCCAGTGACTCGCTCTGGCAGCTTCTGCTCGGCATTCTGGATAAAGCCACGCTCACGCTCGGCGACAATCGCCGCGTGGATCTTTCCCAGTGCCTGATCGTAATGACCTCAAACCTCGGCGCGCATGAAATGGACGATCTCATGACCGGCGGCCTCGGCTTCGGCAATGTTCGCAAAGTCGGGCAGGTAGACGCCGCGCTCGACGACAAAATTACCCGCACCGCGCAGGACGCGGCCCGGCGCAAGTTCTCCCCCGAGTTCATGAACCGGATCGACAAGGTCGTGGTCTTCAAGACCCTCCGGCCAGAGCATCTGGAGCAGATTCTGGAAATCGAATTGGGCATGGTGCAGCAGCGCATTCTGCAGGCCACCGGCAACAGCCAGTTCGTTTTCTCCTGCACTTCAGCGGTCAAGGCATTTCTTCTGGAAGAGGGAACTGACCCCAAATACGGCGCACGCCATCTGAAGCGGGCCATAGAAAAGAACGTTGTGTTTCCGCTCGCCAATCTGGTGGCAACCAGCCAGATCAAGCTGGGCGATTTCATCCGCATTGATCGCAAAGACAATCAACTTACGTTTACTAAAGAAGCTGAAGGCGCATTGGTGCCGGTGCTATTGGAAAAATACGGAGAGATAAGTTCAGGCTCTCAGTTCGCAGCCAAAGCCGGCCGCGGTGCAGGGAAGTCGCCCAGAGATTTTGGCGCGCCGTCGCCACTGCTGGATCGCGGGAATGGGAGTAAATAGCTTTTTTTCTGTAGTCCCGAACCCTGAGCTTGTCGAAGGGGAGGGATCCCTATAGCCGAGATTTCATTTGGGGACAGGCAATACAGAATTGCGATGGTCCATTCATTGAATGGACCATTAATATTTGGGGTAATAGGGTTCCCTCGCTGTCGCTCGGGATTACAGAGAAAGCTCACCCCTTCTTCAACTCAATCAATACCAATCTCGCAACTTCCTTCAAAGTCTCAAAAACTCCCCGGCCTTGGAAAGCCACCGCTTCAAACGTGGGCTCATCTTTTCTGGCAAGTTCGCGTTTCAGGTCTTCCACCGGCATGGCGCTCGGCAGGTCTCGCTTGTTGAATTGCAGAACATACGGGATCTTTTTGAAGTCGTAACCGTGTTCTTTCAGATTTTCCTGCAGGTTATCCAGTGCTTCAATATTGGCGTCCAGGCGCTCTTCCTGTGAGTCGGCCACGAATACCACGCCATCCACACCGCGCAGAATCAGCTTTCGGCTGGCATCGTAAAATACCTGTCCGGGGACAGTATACAAATGGAAGCGGGTGCGGAAGCCGCGCACTGTGCCCAGATCCAGCGGAAGAAAGTCAAAAAACAGGGTACGGTCAGTCTCCGTAGCCAGGGAGATCATTTTGCTTTTCTGCTTGTCACTCGTTTTCTCAAAAATATGCTGCAGGTTCGTGGTCTTACCGCCCAAACCGGCGCCGTAATACACGATCTTGCAATTAATCTCACGAGCGGCAAAATTTATAAAACTCAAGACTCTCCTAGCATTCGGGCCAGGCGCAAACGGCGCTTACCATTCCGAACGTGCGTGTTGCTGAAAGACTTTTTTATATCATAACGGACGAGCAGCAGGGGGCACTTCCTATTCTACGCTGTCCGTCTAACTAACAAAGCTCTTACCTTTGTGAAATATCCCCAAAGGTAACAGGGCTGCTATTTCTGCGGCTGCGACTGAGGTTGCGGCGGCAGCGGGTAATAACCTTCTTTGGCAAAAACCTTCAGATTCGGGCGAAGCACTCGCACATCAATATTACGGAAAGAACTCGATTTCGTGGCCCGCGTGGTGTAGCCCAGCGTGTATTGGTTCCGCGCCGTGTCCGTGACCTTGGCGTATGCCTGCTCAATCCCCTGGCGATCAAATTCCGCCATCATGTCGCCCGCCGTGTCCGATACGTACCGAGGCAGAATATTTCCCGTTCCAAAACCCGGAATGCGGATGCGGTTTGCCTTGTCATAGATCGGAATCGCTGCGGTGTCCACGCCAACTCCGTAAATGCTGATGTTGTTGGAGAGAAGAATTCTTTTTACCTCATCGTAGCCCGCATTGCTGCCCTGTTCGCGTCCGTCACTGATCACGAAAATAATGCGCCGGCGGCCCCGGTCACGCTTGCTCAGATCCTGGGCCGCACGCAGGATTGCGTCATTCAAAACATAAGATTCTTTAGGCGCTGTCGGCACATCGCCCTGTCCACCTGCATTTGGATCGTTGACTGAGTGGCCATTGATGGAAGGGCCGCCAAAAGGCCCGCCTGCCACCGGAGGTCCGCTTTCACGCCCCGTGCGCTTAACGCGATTGACCGTGGTCATCGATAGGCCTGCTGCGCCGGTGAACCCAGAAATCTGCTGCACGGTGTGGCCATATCGATAAAGTGCGACCTCGTCAAATTCACTGAAGGCGGAGACCAGCGCCGGCAGCGTTTCATTGATTTTCTTCATGGTGCCGGCCGGCAGATCCGTGGCAATGACCACGGCGGCGGAAAGTGGAAATGGATCAGCGGTAAAAAATTTGAGCTGTTGCGCTTCGCCATCCTCATACACTTTGAAGTCGCTGGAGGTCAGGCCGGAAATCAATTTGCCAGAAGTGTCTTTTACCCTTACCGGAATCTGCACGAAATTGACGGCAATCGACATTTTGTAGAGATCGTCGCGCGTTCCAGCCATTCCGTCCTTGGCTGCAGGTTGCGGTGCTGGCGTTGGCGTGGCCGCAGCCTCTGGCTGGTCCGGATGCACATTCTTGGGCGCTGGCGGAGCGTTATCTGGAAACTGGTTGGGCTGGTCAGGCTTGGGCTGCGGCGCGTCAGGAATACCCTGCTGAGATTGGGGCTTAGGGGCTGGGCTATCCGGGAGATTCTGCCCCTGCTGGCATAGCACGGGCACGCCTGCGAGCAGCAACACGCAAATCAGCCCTTTCATCCCAATCTTTATCCCAAAGCTCTGCATTTTAAAGACCGAATTAAAGACCGACCTAAGCATTCGTCCTCCTGCCAGTTTAGAGCGTACCATCACCTAAGAACGTAAAAAGGGCCGTGGGTTTGCATGTCTCCAGCCGAAACTGCTGAATCAATTGTAATGCTTTATGGGCCAATGCAAGGCAACTCACCTGCATCTAATACAATAGATCAACATATCAAGACAGGAAAGGCAGTGCTCAAAGGCCGTGATGCGGATTTCCTTCTTTGTATTTGCGCTTGCATTTCTTCTTCTGCCTGCGGCGAACAGTCCGGCGCAGCAGAGTGCCCCACCATCCTCTCAACAAAAGCCGTCAAAAGACCAGGAGCCCGCGAACGGCCAGAGCAAGATTCCAGTCTTCCGCAAGAACGTAAACCTGGTGAACGTGGTTTTTACCGTTAAAGACAAGCACGGCATGCTGATCCCTCATCTGGATAAAGACCATTTTGACCTGCTGGAAGATGGCAAGCCGCAGACCATCAAATATTTTTCTGCGCTCACAGACCAGCCGTTGACGATCGGTCTCCTTATTGACAGCAGTTACAGTATGAACCGCACTCTGCCTGAGGAAAAAGCTGTGGCTGGCGGCTTCCTGCAAAAAGTTCTCACGGAAAAAGATCTGGCCTTCGTCATCAGCTTCGATATTTCTGTGGATCTGCTGCAAGACCTCACCAGCAGTCTGCATCTTCTGCGCGAAGGCTTGGACAAAGCGCGAATCAACACCAACACAGCAGGCATGGCCCCCATGGGACGCCCCGGCCCTGTGCCCACAGGCGGCCAGCAGAACCAGGGCACATTGCTTTTTGACGGTGTGTATCTCGCAGCGGACGAAGTCCTGAGCCGCCAGGCAGGCCGCAAAGCCATCATCGTCCTGACCGACGGTGAAGACCAGGGCAGCAAACTGCGCCTGAAAGACGCCATTGAAGCCGCGCAGCGGGCCGATGTGATTGCCTACGTTTTGCTGATTACCGATCCTGGGCAACTTTCAAATTACGGTGACATGTCCAAATTGACTGAACAGACGGGTGGAAGAATTATCGCCGTGCACCGCATGGACAAGATCGATCAGGCATTCTCTGAAATCTCAGACGAGTTGCGCAGCCAGTACACGCTCGCTTTTACTTCCACGAACGAAGTGAATGACGGACAATTCCGCCGCCTGGAAATCAAATCAAAAGACGGATACAAGATACAGGCCAGAAAAGGCTACTATCCGCCTAAAGACAATCCATCGCGCAGGTAAAAGCTAAAGAATTGCATGGCGGCAGATTTTTGCCGCCAGATTACAGCCCCTACTCCTTGGGCACGTAATAGCCCTTCTTGACCCGCACCTTGTACTTTTTGGAGTCCGCCGTGATCTGAACCGGCCTGAACTGTCCGTTAGTCACAAAATTTTCCGGGCGGTAGGAAACTGAATACTGGCTGCGCAGCTCTTCCTGGATTTGCGAAAATGAAGCCACCACATCGTCAATCTTGGTGGAAAGAAACACCCGGCCTCCCGTGGCTTCAGCCAGCGCTTTAAGGTTGTCATTGCCTTTGGTGTGCGTTTCCACCAGCGTGGTGCTGATGGCGTAAACAATCACCCCGGCCCGCTGCGCCATATCAATCGCTTCGTCGCGATACACATGGCTCTGGTTATCATCACCATCAGAAACCAGAATAATGGCGCGCCGCACGGTTGTTGTGGAGGGTTCTTTCATCAATTTGTCGCGGCAGGCAACATAAATGGCGTCCCACAACGCCGTGCCGCCACCGGCCCGGATCGCCTTCACGCCATCCCTGAGCTTATCCAGATTGTCGGTGAAGTCCTGCGTCACATCCGGTTTTTCATCGAAAGCCATCACAAAGGCGCGATCAGATTTTGGGCGGATAATCTCGTATAGAAACTCTGAAGCTGAGTCTTTCTCAAACTGGAAACGGTCACGAATGGAGTTGCTGGCGTCAATCAGCAGGCCCACCTGCAGCGGAAGATTGGTTTGCGCGGCAAAATTCGTGATCTGCCTTGGCGGCAGGTTGTTGTCCTTGATCCTGAACTGGTCCTGTTTCAGGTCGCGCACCAGTCTTCCGTCTTTATCCACCACGGTAAAAATCACGTTCACTTCGTCGGACCGCACGCGTACGGTGGGAACTTGCCCATTACTGTTTGCCGCGGGCTCGACAGCCGCAGGTGTTGGCGTAGCCGTAGGCTGCTGAGTCGAAGCTGCAGGCTGCTGAGCCGAAGCCATGCCAGCCGCAATAATCAATGCGATACAGAGAACCAGAGATTTAAGGATCATAAGGGAGTTGCTCAATCATCTTATTATATGCAATTGGATTTTCAAGTTCTCTGTGCCGGCAACTCAACCCTGCGGACAACAAAAAGCCCGGCTTGTGCGGCCGGGCTCTGGAATTTCAATTAGGTTGGTTTACTGGCGCGGCACGTAGTATCCCTTTTTGGCCCGCACCTTGTATTTCTTGCTGTCCGCCATGATCTGTATCGGACGGAAATGGCCATCCGCTTCAAAATTTTCCGGCTTGTAAAACACTGAATACTGGCTGCGCAGCTCTTCATTAATATCGTGGAAAGCGTTTGCCACATCCTGTAGTTTGAACGGGAAGAAAGCCTGTCCGCCGGTGGTTTCCGCCAGCATCTTCAGGCTACGGTCGCCTTCATCAATTGTGTTGTTCAGGTTCGTGCTGATGGTGTACACAATCACGCCGGCGCGCTGGGCCATCTCAATGGCTTCCTGGCGCAGCTTGCGGCTCTGGTTGTCGTCGCCGTCTGAGACCAGAATAATTGCCTTGCGGACCGGGCCGGTCTCGCGCTCTTTCATCAGCTTGTCCTGGCAGGCATAAAAAACGGCGTCCCACAGCGCGGTGCCGCCGCCTGGACGTATCACTTTTACGCCCTTGGTCAGTTTGTCCAGATCGCCGGTAAAATCCTGCGTGAGGTCCCATACTTCGTCAAAGGCCAACACAAAAGCCTTGTCGGTTTTCGGGCGGATAATCTGGTGCAGAAACTCAATCGCCGAATCCTGCTCAAACAGAAAACGGTCGCGGATGGAATTGCTGGCGTCAATCAACAAACCCACGCGCAGCGGCAGGTCAGTCTCCGCGGAGAAATTCATGATCTGCCTGGGCGGCTTGTTGTTGTCCAGAAACTTGAACTGGTTTTCCTTCAGGTCTTTGATGAACTTATTGTGCTTATCAGTCACGGTAAAAATCACGTTCACTTCATCGGACCGGCTATGAAAAGTCTGTATGGGAAGCGATGGATCGCCCATGGTTGAAGGGTCAACTGCGCCGGCAGCGGGTTGTTGGGCCGTGGACGCGGCTGGGGGCTGCGGTGTCGTCGGCGAGGTCTGCGCCAAAGCGGAGCAGCAAAGCAGCGTCAGCGCGATCAACAGCGCAAATAACTTCTTAAGATACATGTCAGGAGCTCTCTTGCTCATTATAGTCTTGGGAAACATTTCCTCAATCGGTGATTTGACCGAGAAAATTTTTAAGCTCAGCCGGTAACGGCTGCTGGAAGGAAAGCGGCCTGTTACTGATTGGATGGCTAAATTGTATCGCGGAAGCGTGCAGAAAGTTTCTTTCCAGAGATGCCGGGTTTGATCCTGTACCTCCGTAACTCATTATTTTCCCCGGCGCGCCGTAAAGCGTGTCACCCGCAATGGGATGGCCAATCGACGAGAGATGCACTCTGATCTGGTGCGTCCTGCCGGTCTCAATTTTTACCTCCAGCAGAGCAAATTTGCCGTACTCGCCCTCAATCTTCTCGGTCACATGCCAGTGCGTGATGGCATCTCGTCCCGGCCGGCTCTGGCCATGTCGTCGCGTGGTCATGCGTGTGCGACGCACCAGGTCCCGGCTGATGGGATCATTGATTGTCCCACGCGATGTCTTCGGCCATCCGTGAACCAGAGCAATGTATGTCTTCTTCACTTCGCGCTTTGAGAATTGTTCCGCCAGCTTTCTGTGAGCTTTATCAGATTTCGCAACGATAATCAGCCCGCTCGTTTCCTTGTCCAGCCGATGCACAATCCCCGGCCGCATCTCTCCGCCGATTTGTGAAAGTCCGTTGAATTTATGCAGCAAAGCGTTGACCATGGTCCCGCGATTGCCCGCTTCGCCCTTGCCTGACCCCGCGTGCACGCTCATACCCGCAGGTTTATTGACCACGGCCAGGCTTTCATCTTCATAAACCACATCCAGCGGAATATCTTCAGCAATGGCCTTCAGCGGCGGTAGCTCGACCTCGCCGGTGATCAGAATTTTTTCGCCACCTCGCAGACGCATGGAAGGCTTGGGAACATTTCCGTTCAGCGTAATTTTGTTTTGCTCAATCAGTTGCTGCACGCGAACGCGGCT
>DASXZE010000275.1:0-13052 GCA_036502105.1 Candidatus Angelobacter sp.
AGCTCCAGGCGAAATACGCTTTGTCCGAAGTAGGAAAGCGCTTTTGGGATCGAAAAAATTCCGCCGTAGCGTAGCAATTTGCCGGCGCTCCACTTGATATCCGGGTTGCTGAATCCACACTCACTGAGCAGGTCTGCCCAGTATTCCGGCTGCTGGTGCTTGAACCATTCAATATTCGGTGACATGGGGTTCTTCATGCCAAGATCACCAAAAACATTGTGCCGCGCCGCGTCAATAATAATCAGCTTGCCGCCGGGCTTCATCATGGAGGCAATGTTGCGGAAGATTTCTTTGTATTCACGAACCGCTGCTTCAGACTCGCCAAGAAGCACGCAGCTCTTTTCGTCCAGGTGATTGATGGAAGCCACCGAGAGCACAACGTCAAAATGATTTTTCGGAGTTTCGAAAGCTTGCACTGTCACAGGAAGAATTTTGGCCTGCGGCAGTCCAAGTTCGTTGGCCATGGAGCGAAAAGCCTGGAAGCATTCGCTGGAGTCATAGCAGCCTTCTGCCATGGGCTCAAGGCCAACAACTTCTTTCGCACCATGCAGACCTGCCCACAGGCAGAGCACGCCTTTGCCACAGCCGATCTCGAGCATCGTCTTATCGTTAAAATTGATGCCCTGAAAAAGCTGTCCGGCGAAGCGCGCGAAATCAAACCCGTGGTTCCACAGGCCCATCTTCTGGCCAAGTTTTCTGATGCGCTCAGCCGCGCTGACGGTTTGTTCTTCCGGAACAACTTGATATGTAGTTGACATTGCTTTGCTCCAATTCCAAATTTTTACTGCGACGCGGCGGGCGCGTCATGCGCCGCTGCTTGCCGTATTACAGCCAGCGTCTTTGCCGGCAGCTTGCTCTTGAGCCAGATTTTGAATTGCCGTTTTTGTTCCTGCAGGATCAGGTAGGCGCGTCCAAGTCCTGATGGTCCGGCAAACGAGAGGTTCAGATAGTTGGCCTGGCGCGCGCCGAATTTTGCTTTATATGAATCCGCGCCGCCTAAAAAGTCATAGCGCTGGGCGCCAGTGCGAATGGTTTCTTCCAGGGCATATGCGCGTAATGCATAACCAATTTTTTCTGCCGCGTATTTCGGATGAAAGCCTTCCTGCAGCAATGACACCGTGTTGTTGTAACGAAAGCAGAATTGCGCGCCCACGGTCTCGCCATCCAAAGAGAGAAGCCAGAATTCCAGCCAGCCGCGCTGCAAAAATGCAGTGGCCATCTGGAGATAAAAATCCTTGCGCTCTGCGCTGGCGAATGCGCCGGGTTCACCGCGCCCTGTCCAACGCATCTGGTGCAGATCAAATAAGGTCTGCAACTGGTCTTGAATATCTTCCGCGCGCTCACAGCGGACAATGCTTACCTTGAAGCGTGAATGCAGCCGCTTGGGATAACGCGTGAGCAGCGGACGAAACGCCGATTCCAGGGTATTGAGATATTCCTTCCATGTGGGCGGCAGGTCGATTACGAAATTTGGCGTGAGCGTGGAATCATTTTGCCAGCCGGATTGCTGCGCGTGCTGCAACAGATATTTTCCCACCAGCGAATGCTCCGGCAGTGTTTCCAGCGAGCAGATGCTCCATTTTGCGTCCCGGGCTAGCCACTCTGTAAAAGCTTGCGCACAATACCGCTCGTATCCGGGGGCGGTAATGAAATCCAGTGCATCGGAATCGCCAGATCCTGCGCCCACCAGCCGCAATATCCTGAGAGGGAAGCCAAGAAAGGATTTTTGCTCAGCATATAAAGGAGCAATTCCCATCGTTTTGCCGGCTGAGTCGGCAAAGACCAGGCCTATCAGCTTCTTGTCGTCATTATTGCCAAAAGCGCTCCACCAGGCCTTAAGCCATTCGGGCGTCTGGAAGATAGAAGACGTTGAGTTTTCATCCAACAGGCGATCCCAGGAGCCGCGATATTGCTCCAGTTCGTCCCACGTGTTGCACATTTTTACAGATAGGGCCGCCGTGACCGGGACGGAATCCAGTTCGGCAGCGATTTCTGAGTGAACGGCAAGCATGAGTTCTGCAAGGAAATGTGCAACTGGGGGGCCAAGGCCAAATTCAATGGTAGATTGTAAGTTATTGTAAATAAAGTGGTTGACTAATATGGCTTAAGCCTGAGATCAAGAGGTATTACTTAGAAAGTGCAAGGGTTTTCATATTTATGACAAATATTCCTGAGGAAAAAATACTATTTTTTTACTTAGAATTGACACGATTCCCCTTGCAAATTGTTTTCACATTGTCCTATAGTACATTGTACCAAAGGACACGTAGTACTAAGGCCAAGTGGACGATAGCCAATGGCTTCAACAAAGCCCCAAGGTTTGGATTTCTGAAACTGAGAAAACATTCCTTCATTGTTGGAACTTGATGGCTTATCGACGGAACCGGACACCTGGAAGGGGTTATGAAAACAATTAAGAGCCAGCTTACCTCTGCTGGTCAGCAAAGCATCAGCTTTCCATCTGATGCCGTGTTGAAGAAGAGGCATTCCGAGATAGGCAACTTCATGCACACGGCACAACCCTGCCGTGAAGAAGCCGCACCGATTCCGATCTACTCAGCCCCGATATTCAGTTTCTCTGGCATTGCTTATGTTCCAGCGCTTCGCGGGAATCATTCCGTGAAGGTCAAGCTGAACACGTAACGATAAACGAGTGCGAATCACTACAGAGTAGCGATCCAGCACAAGGGTAATGCGCAAAGAACTTAACGATCACGAAGTGTGAGCGCTCAACCAATTTGCAGAGCGAACATGCCGGGTGGGTTTGAGGAATGATGGACAAAGAATACGGTAGTTCGGCTGGCGTGGAATGCCCTGTATGCCACAGCGCGCTTCAATCCCAGCAGCATGTATCCCAGTGCGAAAGCAATGAAGTCCAGGAAGTAATTCCTCCTGAGCGCCGGCGCAGGCAGCTGCGCTGCGGACATGAAGAAGTAGAACCTTCCGCTTTTCCTCTGGTATCAGCAGCGCACGAATTTAAGACTCCGCTGGTAGTCATGCTTGGTTACACCGACCTTATGCTGAGCGGACACCTGGGCACGGTGAATCAAAGACAGAAGCAGGTTTTGGGAGAGATACAGGAAGGCGCTCAGCGGCTGCAAAAATTGATCCATGACCTTTTGCTGTTGCATGAACTCAAGGCAGGCATGGGCGTGGCGGAAAACCTGGTAACCACTGACGTGAATGACAGCGTGGAAGAAATCTTCAATTACTGGTCGCCTACGGCCACGCAGAAACGGGTCCGGTACCAATTCAACCCGTCCAATGGCAGCCAGAAAGTACGCATTGAGCCGACCAAGCTACAACATGTGGTTTCCAGCATTATTGAGAACGCGCTGAAACATACTCCGGCGCAAGGGCTGGTAGTGGTGGATGTAACGCCCTGCTTCTGGGAGAGACGCAAAGCGCAAAATGAATTCTTGTTCAACATGGAACGGAAGGAAAGCCGCAAAGTTGAAAATGCTGTCCGCATCGACATAAGTGACAGCGGCCCCGGGATTCCAGCAGAGCATCACGATGAAATTTTTGGAGACTTTGTGCAGTTGCCGGGCAGCTCCGCTCGCGGCACTGGCCTTGGCCTGGCAATAGCCCGGCGGTTGGTCGAAGCACACGGCGGAGTGGTCTGGGTTGAAAGTGAACCTGGAAAAGGCAGCAAGTTTTCTCTGTTGCTGCCCCAAACGAATCGGGAGGTTCAGTGAGCGCACCAAACATTCTTCTCGTCGATGACGAGCCAAGCATTCTCCGGTATACCAAGACGCTGCTTGAGATTGAAAACTATCACGTGGAAACCGCAGCCAGCGGAGAAGAAGCATTGCAGCGGATGAACCGCGGACCAGCGCCCAATTTGATTGTGCTGGACCTGGTTATGCCGGGCATGGACGGTTTGCAGACGCTGGAGAGCTGCAAGAAGATGCGTCCGGAGCAGAAGGTTGTAATGATCTCCTGCGTGAATGACACGAATAAAGTTGTGCAGGCCATGAAGCTGGGCGCGTCTGATTATTTGACGAAGCCATTCCTTCCGCCACAATTGCAAGGCGCAGTGCGCAAGGCGCTGGATTCGGCCAAGGTCGCTGCGCAAGCCACGGTTGCTCCAGGTGCGTTTGCTCCAGTCAAAGGTCCGGAGATGGTGGACGAGCTGGACGACGATCTTTTCTTTCTGGCAGCAAGCCCAGCCATGAAACAAATCCGCGCGCAGGCAGCGCTTATCGCCAAAGTAAATGTGCCGGTCCTTCTTCTGGGAGAGAGCGGAGTAGGCAAAGAAATTCTGGCCCGGCTGATCCACAAGATGTCAGTTCGCGCACACCGTGAGATGGTGAAGGTGAATTGCGCGGCACTGCCGGCTGACCTTCTGGAAAGCGAACTCTTTGGCTATGATGCCGGTGCGTTTACAGGCGCAAGTAAATCCAAACCAGGAAAATTTGAACTGGCCCACAAGGGTACCATCATGCTCGACGAAATCGGCGAGATGAGCGCAGGCCTGCAAGCCAAGCTGTTGCACGTCCTGCAGGATGGCACGTTCTCACGGTTGGGCGGACGCGGCAATATTTCAGTGGATGCCCGGGTTCTTGCAGCAACCAACATTGATGTAAAGACGGCCATCGCCGAGCGCAAGCTGCGTGAGGACCTTTATTACCGGTTGAACGCTTTCACCATTACTGTGCCGCCGTTGCGTGAGCGTCGTGAAGAAATTCCGATCCTGCTCCGCTATAACATGAATAAGATGTCGCGGCAGTTTGGAAAAAACCCGTTGCCGATTTCAGACCGGCTGACGCAAGAGTGCCTGCGCTACAACTGGCCGGGCAACCTGCGCGAGCTGGGCAATTTTGTAAAACGCCTGCTGGTTCTGGAAGACGAAGCCATGATGATTGAAGAGCTCCAGAGCAATGGCAAAAATGGATCAACTGAAGACGGAGCAACGGCTTCTGGACGCGGCGGACTGAAAGCACTGGTTCGCGGTTTGAAAGATGATGCCGAAGCCAAGGAAATTCAGCGCGCGCTGGACGACTCCAACTGGAATCGCAAGGTGGCAGCGGCCGAATTAAACATCAGCTACAAAGCCCTGCTGTATAAGATCAAGCAGCATGGTTTGTCACCGGCAGGCAGCCGTGAATTTGGCCTGCGCGCCAAGGTCAACTAAAAGAAATAATCTTCCGGGGATGCAGCCCGCGTGGGCTGCACCTATTTGAGGTTTATCGAATGGCAAAGTATCTCGTAACCGGCATCGCCGGTTTCATCGGCTCGTCTATTGCACATGAACTGGTAACCCGCGGAGAGACGGTCCGCGGTCTGGATGATTTCTCCACCGGCAAGTGGGAGAACATTGAGGACATAAAAAATAAAATTGATTTCCGCCGCATCAGCCTGCTGGATCCGGCAGGATTGGCAGCAGCGTGTGAAGGAATGGATTACGTTATTCACCAGGCTGCTTTGCCGTCAGTACCAAAGTCAGTGCTTGAGCCTGAGCTCACGCATAATGTGAATGTGAACGGCACGCTCAACGTTCTTTTGGCTGCGCGGAATGCCGGCGTAAAGCGCGTGGTGTATGCCGCTTCGTCTTCAGTTTATGGCGAGAGTGAAGTGCTGCCCAAGCGTGAAGATATGCTGCCGCGTCCGATTTCGCCTTATGCTGTGCAGAAGTTGACGGGCGAATACTACATGCAATCATTCTCGCAGGTGTATGGGCTGGAAACAGTCTGCCTGCGCTACTTCAATATTTTTGGCCCGCGACAGGATGCCAACTCGCAATACTCTGGCGTGCTGGCCAAGTTCATTACGCAGCTGCAAAAAGGCGAAGCGCCAACCATTTTTGGCGACGGCGAGCAAAGCCGCGATTTCACTTTTGTCGGCAATGCCGTGCAGGCCAATTTGAAGGCGTGTGTTGCGCCGGCGAAGGAAGTATCGGGCAAGGTTTTCAATATCGCTACGGGCACGCGGTTTTCGCTGGACCAGATTTTTGAAACGTTGAGCCGGATCATCGGCTTCTCTGGAAAAGCGAAGTATGCTGAACCACGTGCAGGGGATGTGAAGCACTCTCTGGCGGACATTACGCTGGCGCAAAAACACCTGGGCTATTCAGCTGACGTGAGTTTTGAAGAAGGGCTGAAGCGGACAGTGGATTGGTACAAAGAATCAGAAGTTGCAGCGCAGAAGACTCTGATGGCTCACGTTTAAAAGCTGGTTGAAATTAGTGGATGCGATTCAGTCCAGCAAAGCTATTCGCTTCCGTATGTTTGCGCGCTGACATAAGGATTGAATTTGTGCGCGGACAAGGCGGGTGCTTCTTGCGGCTGGCCGGTATACCTTAAAAAGCGTGGGCGACCGCGCTTTTTCCAGTAGTCCGACTGATAGGACGCAGTCTTAACGCCGCTGTTCAGCGCACTTATGAATGTGGTCTCTTTGGGATTTACTACGATCCCAACATGTCCCTGCCACACGATTAAATCCCCGGACTTCGGACGCGTTACGCGCTTAAAATTCTTGATTCCTTTATAGAGAACCCGCGAAGGCATGTATCCGTAATAGAGGCCGGCTTGCGCGTAGAGGTATTGGACAAAATGCGAACAGTCCATTTCGGTATCTGTGATCTGAGTTCCGATCAAAAGTAAAAGGCTTTTCGCATCCAGGGTTTCTGCAGCGATTTGATTTGAGCTGGCAACAAAGCCTGCCGCAAGTTGTGGCACGGCCTGTGGCCTTTGCTGAGCGGCGGATTCTGCGGGTGTAAAGCAAACGATTGCCAGGACACAAACACCAAGTAGCGCCGCGTTTTGCAAATGTCGAAGCATAATCGCGCCTTTGTTATAAGGCACTATTAATTCGATGCGAACTTAATTGCAAGGAGAGCTGGATTTGCCTGGTTTTGCTGGAAATTTTATGCGATTACAGGAGGCAACCCAGACCAGAGTAGCTGCTTGAACTCCTTCGACTCGTCAGAGCTGTGAAACCATCTTGTAAGTTTTATCGAACTCCGCTTTTAGAAACGGATTGGGTTTTTGAATACCGGATATGACCTGCCGAGCCCATTCAAAGTATTGCTGCTTTCTTTCCAGGTTCCAACCTGTGGGCGGACTTTTTAAGATCGAGCGAAGGTTGGCAATCTTGTCGGCCAGTTTGAGCGTTTGTGCGCGCTCAGATTTCTTGTGGGCCGTTTCCACTTGTAATTGCTTGCGCTTTTCTTTGGGCAGAGATTTGTCGTCGGTGACTTCCGCTACTAAGTCTGCAACGTCGCGGCCGAAATGATTTTCGAGTTCTGCGAATGTGACAGCGGTGTCTTCAACCGTGTCATGCAGAAAACCTGCCATCACCAATTCTGCGTCCAGTAGGTTGCTGCTGGCAGCAATCAGGTCTGCAACTTCTATTAAATGATTGATGTAAGGTTCGCCCAGCGCGCCTTTGCGTTTTTGCTGCGCGTGCTTCTCAGCGGCAAAGCGCGCGGCTGCCAGAATTCGCTGGACAGAAGCTGCGGAGCACGAACGTTCTTCAACAATGGACATGGATACTCCCCCACGCGTGAGCGATGGTCACAGAGTATTGTCGCCTTTTGGGAGATCACTTTCAAACATGAGCTTGCGCTAGCCGCGCGGAGATCAGCGAAAAGCGAGGGTCGCCGAAATTTGAAGTTCGCGTTTACG
Organism: Candidatus Angelobacter sp.; assembly: GCA_036502105.1. Classification (GTDB taxonomy): domain Bacteria; phylum Acidobacteriota; class Terriglobia; order Terriglobales; family Acidobacteriaceae; genus Angelobacter. The sequence goes on from DASXZE010000275.1 coordinate 7,629, forward strand.
AAGGACGTACAAACACCCAGACTGTGCTGGTGACCTCGCTATAAAGAAGAGTAATCGTCACATTGCAGGGATTGTGCTTGAAAGCGAAGTGATAGTGGAACGTTTCATGGAGTTGCTGGGCGGCGACGCCTTTTTTGAAGCGTCCGTGGAATTCCTGCACGTTGGTGCACGGAGCCACCTGGGTAAAAAAGTTTTTGCCGATGGCCGATGTTTTAGGAACACCGGTAAACGCCGATTCAAAATCGTTGTATTTAAGAATAAGTCCGTTGGTGTTCAGCTCAATTGCGCCGAAGGGAAGCATGTCCACTTCTTCGGGCGTGAGCGAATCAATTTTTTCAAACAGCGACCCTTCACGGACATTGGCGCGGAGTGTGTTTTGCTGGAGAACTCTTTCAGTTTTGGCGGCTACTTCACGAAAGCTCATATCTGAATCTATCGACGAGCGCACAAGATAACTTCAATGAGTACATAAGTGCGCAGGGTTGCGGATTTGCCAGCTATCAAGCGCGTGCTGTTGCAAATCTATTTTCGTTGGGCGACTACGATTTTTGCCGTCGTAATGGCCTGGCCTACGTGGCGCTGCGTGTGATCGGCCACATGGACGAGCAGTCCGCCAACGGATGTGGGAAGCTGCTTTCTGCCAACGCTGCGCTCTTCTTCCATTTGTGGCGGCGTAAGAGCACGAATGCGCTTGCCGCTTTTGGCAAAGGCCACCACAAGGCCGGCCAGTAATTCATTTCTGCTGCCGGTGGAGTCCATCTCACTCTTCATGAGTGAAATTTGCTCGGCGGTAAGCTGGTTGCCTTCAGCGTAAGTCAGCAGGCGATCCATGCTGCGGGCGATATGACGGATGTGAAAGGCCACCGGAGCAATGCCGCCGGGGCGGGAGTTTAATTCTTCGTCGCTCAGGCCGTCACACCAGCGCTCAAGGTCTTCCTTGGCCAGTTCCAACGCGTGCAGCACGGCTCGCTGTACGGCCGGTACTTCCGCCAATGTGCCGCGCAACCACGGCTCAGGTAATTCGGTCTTAATCATTCTGTGAAAATATCTCCGTAATGAATACGGTACAACAAGTTGAGGATGAACGCTGAAGCTTAGGGTGAAATTGACTTCAATTGGTTTGCTGGTTAGGTTTGTTGCTGGGCAAAACAGATGAGTGCAGAGGGAAAGCAATCCGGAGTTTCGGCGATTGTTCTAGCGGCTGGCATGTCACGGCGCATGGGCACGCCGAAGCAGTTACTCCGTTTGGCCGGCGAGACGATCTTAGAACACACGCTGAAAAATGTGCGGGCATCGAATGTGAGTGAGATTGTGCTGGTGCTGGGACATGCCGCTGAGAGTGTGGAGAAAGAAATATCCACGGAGCGCGTAAAGATTGTGCGCAACCAGGATTATCAGCAGGGCATGGGCACGTCACTGCGTACGGGGCTGGCCGCAGTGGATGCCAGCGCGAGCGCGGCACTGATTGTGCTGGCTGATCAGCCTTTTGTCAGGCCAGAGACGATCAATCAGTTGATTGCGTGTCATCAGGATGTAAACCAGGATGTAAACCAGGAAGAAAAACCACAGATTGTTATTCCGGCTTTTAACGGCTTTCGCGGAAATCCGGTGCTGCTGGATCGTTCGGTGTTTGCGGAGTTGCAAAGTTTGACTGGCGATGTTGGCTGCCGCGCGATTTTTGGCAACCACACTGAGAATATTCGTAAGCTGCCGGTGGAGGATATCGGCGTGCTGCTGGATATCGATAGCCAGGAGGAATACAAGAAGTTTGAAAACGCGGAAGCAGGGAAGCCGGGTGGAACGGGTAGTTCCAGTGCCGCGCCACTAAAAGGCGCGCAACTAAAGATCATGCCGCTGGAGAGTAGGACCGATCTTCCTTTGGACAGACCAGAGCTGATTATTGGTGGTCGCGATGCCGTGGCGCAGGCGCTGGCGAAATTTGGCCGCTTATTGAATTTCACCGTCACGATTGTAGATCCGCTGCTTTCGCTAAAAGAGATGCCGGATGCGGACCGGATTCTTCGGGTGCTGGATTTTTCTTTGCTGCCGCAAGCTCCAGATCGCTACGTTGTCGTTGCCAGCCGAGGGCTCTTTGATGAAGATGCAATCGAGCAGGCACTGCGTAGTGGCTCTGCATACGTGGCGTTGCTGGCGAACAAGAAACGCGCGGACGAGATTATGCGCAGTTTGCGTGCAAAGTCGATTGCGGAAGAAAAGCTAGGCAGTGTGCGTGCTCCGGCGGGGTTGAATATTGGCGCAGAGAGCGCGGAGGAGATTGCGCTGAGCATTATGGCGGAGATTGTGGCGGTCCGCCACAAAGAGCGGCAATAGCGCAGCTTATTTCACAATCACGTTATTTACGTCGCATTGGCGGATGGTTTTATCGGAGCTGCCGGCACGAGAGGGCTCGGCTTCGCTGGTGTGCACCACATCTTTGCGGGCGATGGCCCTGCCACCGCGACGCAGCGCCACAATCTGGCTCATAATGCTGAGCGCAATTTCTTCAGGACCGGCAGCACCAAGGTCGAGCCCGGCAGGAGCCCATACGCGTTCAACTTTTTCTGTGGAGACACCTTCAGCCAACAGATAATCCAGCACCAGGCGCGAGCGATGCGCGCTGGCTATGAGTGCAACGTAGGCGGCTTCGCCATCCAAAGCTCGTTGCAGCCAGATGTGATCATTTTTGTGGAGCGTGGCAATCACTACATACGTATTGGGGCCGAAGGCGATTTCTGCGACGTTGAAGTCTTTATCAATGATGCGCTGGGCGTCTGGAAAATTTTCGCGGGCGGCGGAAGGATCATGGACGGTCACGGCAAAATTCATCAGATGGCCAAGGCGGGCGAGCGTTTCCGCAATGCGTCCGTGGCCGGCGATGACCAGTTCGGGTTGAGGCAGAACCGGTTCGATATAAACATCCATCATTCCTCCGCAGGGCATGCCCACGCCCAGGACTTCATCCTGCATATCGAGCGTAATAAGCTCTGGAGTTTCTGTGCGCATGCAGCGCAGGGCTTCACTGCGGACAGCGCTTTCCGCACAGCCGCCGCCTACCCAGCCCATTACGATTTTTCCTTGGGAATCAATCAGCGCCTTGGAGCCGCGCCTGGCGGAAGAGGAGCCTTCCACGCGGACGACCGTCGCGATGGCAAAAGGCTGGTGCTGGGCCTCAAACTCGGCCGCTTTGGAATAGAGGTCCATGGAAAGCTTCTGCGGGTATCATATGCCGCTCATCCGTTGAGTTCAATGAAATCCGGCTGCGCAGACACTTTACAAAGCTAAATGGCCAAAAGCTTTGCATGCCATGGCGGCTAATGATATAAGGGAATCGCTTCCCGAATAGCGTGTTTTATCGATCCTAGCTATTTGATATTTTGATGTTGAAAGAGGTGGACCATGATACCGCCAGCTTTCGAATATCTTCGGCCCAAGACACTTCCTGAAGCCGTGGCAATGCTGCAACAGCATGGAGACGACGCCAAGATCCTGAGCGGCGGGCAAAGTCTTATCCCCATGATGAAGCTGCGCCTGGCGAGGCCAAGCCATTTAATTGATATCAACCGAGTCACCGGACTTTCTTATGTGAAAGAAGACGGCGGATTCCTGAAGATTGGCGGTCTCACGCGCGAATCTGAGCTGGAAGCTGCTGAGCTGATTCACAAGAAATATCCTCTATTGCTGGATACGGCGACGGTGATTGCCGATCCGCAGGTGCGGAACATGGCTACCGTTGGCGGCAACCTGGCCCATGGTGATCCGGCGAATGATCATCCGGCAACCATGCTGGCCATGGGAGCACAGGTTGTAGCCACAGGCGCTAAAGGCGAACGAGTGATTGCGATTGACGATTTCTTTGTCTCGCTCTTTACCACGGCGCTGGAGCATGACGAGATTCTTACTGAGATTCGCATCCCAATCCCTCCGCCCAAGAGTGGTGGTGCGTATGTGAAGCTGGAGCGCAAGGTTGGTGATTTTGCCACGGCTGCCACGGCTGTCCAACTCACGCTGGATGCCAGCGGCGCTATACAGAAGATTGGTATTGGACTGACGAACGCTGCTGGCACACCGCTACGGGCGAAACGCGCTGAAGACATACTGCGCGGTAAGAAGCCGGATGCAGCACTCATCGTACAGGCGGCACAGGCGGCGTCTGACGATGCGCAGCCCAGCGCTGACTTGCGTGGTCCGGCAGCTTACAAAAAGGGTCTCATTAAAGAATTAACCAAGCGTGCAATCACTCGCGCATTGGAGCGGGCAGGTAAATAGCTGTTCCCAGGGAAGCAGACGGAGGACAAGGCGCGATGGCGAAGAAGGAACTGGTCAACGTAAAGATCAATGGCAAACAACGCGAGGCTGCGGCGGAGTCACGGTTGCTGCTGGTGCATTTTATCCGCGAGCAACTTGGGCTTACTGGAACGCACATTGGCTGCGACACCAGCAATTGTGGCGCTTGCACTGTGCTGTTAAACGGCAAAACAGTGAAGTCCTGCACCATGTTTGCCGTGCAGGCCGATGGCGCAGAGATCATGACCGTGGAAGGCTTACCCAGCAATGGTGCGCTGCATCCGTTGCAGGAAGGCTTTAAAGAAGAGCATGCGCTGCAATGCGGTTTCTGTACCCCGGGCATGTTGATTTCGTCGTATGCGCTGCTGCAGAAAAATCCTAATCCCAGTGAAGAAGAAATACGCTGGGGCATCTCCGGCAATCTCTGCCGCTGTACGGGATACCAGAACATTGTGAAGGCCGTCCAGTTCGCCTCCAACAAAATTGCGCAAGGAGGGACAAAATAATGGAAATGGAAAAAAACAGCCCCGGAATGGTCGAGTTGGAAAAGACCAGCCCAGAAATCAGCGGCATGGGACACAAGATGAAGCGCAAGGAAGATTCGCGCTTTATACAGGGCCGCGGCAACTACGTTGACGACGTAAATCTGCCACATATGGTTTATGGCTGCATGGTCCGCAGCCCTTATGCGCACGCACGGTTGAAGAGCATTAACTCAGACGCGGCTAAAAAACTGCCCGGAGTGCTGGCAGTGATCACGGGTGAAGACCTGGCTAAATCGAACCTGGCGTGGATGCCGACTCTGTTTTTTGACAAGCAGATGGTGCTGGCTACCGGCAAAGTTTTGTTCCAAGCGCAGGAAGTCGCGTTTGTTGTTGCCGAAGATCGTTACATCGCAGCTGATGCCGCCGAACTGGTGGAAGTGGAGTATGAAGAGCTTCCTGTGCTGGTGGATCCGCACAAATCCATGGACGCAGATGCTCCCCTTTTGCGCGAGGACCGCGAGCAAAAGGACAATCACATCTTCCATTGGGAAGTAGGCGACAAGAGCGCCACGGACAAAGCGTTTAAGGATTCTGAAGTCAGCTCGAAGGTGCATGCGGTATTTCAGCGCTGCCATCCAGTGCCGCTGGAGACATG
>DASXZE010000276.1:0-7148 GCA_036502105.1 Candidatus Angelobacter sp.
ATGGTCAAAAACCAGCCCGGTAAATCCCGGCTTTAACCACGATGGAACGGCTGTTTGTTGCATCACCAGAATTCTTCTGCCGGGGAAAGAATCATCCATGGCAGCGATTTGTCCCGGAGTTCCCGCGTGGCGCTGCATCTCTTCAATGGCCGCAAGATTAGCGGCCGTCAGGCGCTGCTCCTGTCCCCGGATTTCAGAGACTGTAAGAAAAGTAGCCAGATGCTGCAGCACAAGATAGCCGGATCCAATTGTCATCACGGCCATCAGCCCCACTGGCAGTGCGCCGATGAATAGATACGTAACGATCAGGCGGTTGCGCACACTCCACATCACATGCGTTCTGAACCAGCGGATAGCCAGTACGAAGAGCAGTACGAAAAGCAGCGAACCCAGGAAGGTGGTCCACCCTGCAATTGAAGCAGCGGTTTGCGTTGAACCAGCGAGTTGGAACAGCCACTGCAACAGAAACAGAACCGCTTCTGTGCCTGCCATATAGGCAGCAGTCAATGCCAGGCGCGTGCGTGGAATCATGCCAACGGAGGCCAGTTTGCGCGTGAGTGTGGACCAGACTGCCAAGATTCACCGATTATATCGGTTCACGGCGCATGGTTTCGAAGGAAAACAAAGGCTTGAGCTGTCTAGCCTAAAGCCTCAATTAATTCATTGTGGAAGTGATTATTATAGGCCAGGCTCAGGTCGCTGGCTGCCGTTTTGAGCCGCTCGTAAGAGCCAAGCGCGTCAATGCCAAACAATTTGCGCAAAGAGGGAAGACTAGGGGCCGGCAGAAGGAACTTAAAAGGAAAAGGGAGCACCAGCCATAACTTCAATTTTGCCAGGGCCAAAAAAGAATAAAGGCGGAACTCTGTGGCCGCCTGCACTAGCTCCTGCGCCAGCAACTGCCTGCTGGATGCAGATTGCTGATCGTCTTTGAGCGTTTCCATATTGCCCCACTCAATCAGGACCAGAGCATTATGCGACATGCGCAACAGATACTCCCGCACCAGATGGATTCGCCGGCGCTGCCAGTCGGCAAATTCAACTGGCGGCATACGCAGCTGGAAATTCGCTTCCTGTGCGGGATCCAGAAGTGATTCCAATTCCTGGGGGGTGGCAGTACGGAGAAAAGGGGTTACATCGTCGATGGTGCGTTTGGGGTACTTGCCCAGAAACTGAATGGCTGTATATGTGGCAAAGAGCAGCAGAATGCCAACCAGGGATATTACGATGAGGTCGAACGTCATCTGCCTAGAATGCCTTTCACTGTCTGTGTGTGCCTCTTGAGTTCAGCAATCATTTGCTCTGGTGTCAGATTGGAATCCCAGCTAGCCATAAGCTGTGATGGCTCCTCTCTGAGAAATGTAGCCAGCCAAACAACTACACCAATAATGTACGACAAAGGAGCAGCAATATTAACCATCTGGTCGAAGTTTTTTCCGAATTCGGAACGGAGGATAAAGGCTACAAGAGATCCGGCTGAAACGATGCCGAATCCTAAGACAATGCCAAAGGCCCGCTGTCGCCATTGCATGTGAAAGAAGCGAACCAGCAGAACAAACAGGCAAAAGATGCCAAATTGCAGAAATCCAACGGCGATTTCAAGTGAAATCAAGGTACCAATAATCGGTTTTCGTTCTACTGGATGCAGAAATATTTGCCTTAGAATGGCCAAAACAATCATCAAAATTCCAATCGATGGAAATGACAGTTTGAACCAGCGGAGAGCATAAAAATTTCTGAACACCGAACGAAAGACCTCTTGAAGCACCAAAAAGGTCAGGAGAACATAGAGGGCCTCGCTCACCCAAAAAACATAAAGCAGGACAAATGCATGTTGTCTTACCAGGAAAGTTACCGCGGCGCTGAGTACTGAAAATCCTACATAAACACAAAAAACAGGAAATTGCCTATAAGACCGCCGAATTAGTAATAGCAGCCCCAGGCAAACTTGGAGAGCCGTGCCACCTGCAGCCAGTATTAGTTCGCCTTTATTCATTCAAAAAATGAGTGGCTAGCTTAAACCAGCCACTCATAAAGAGTAAACCTATTTAACTGAGTGGGGTGGCCACTGTGGAGGGAACGGCCCTTGAAATTGAACGGCACATGCGCCGAGAAACAACATGGAAGCCATGATCAAACGAATCGTATTTTTACGCATACTATGCTCCTTCAGAGTTAGATCAGCCGCTTCATATCAAACGGCTGTGTTGAAATCTGGGGTCCCGTGGAACCTACAAGGTGATAGGCAAAACCAAGGGAAAAAACTAAGGGGAAAACAAATCGAGCTGCTCTGGGGATTTTATAGCGATTAAAACGTTTCGTGTTTCAGGCAAATAATTTAAAAGATAAAAAACAAAACCCTTATGATCGAATGTCAGCTAAATTCCAGGCCTTCCTCATCCTCTGGTATATTCGGTTCGGCCGCTTCCGGTGTGAAATCAGATGACAAATGCGCACCTGCCAGTAGCATTAGACCAGAAATAAATGCCCAGAACATCAGAGCCACAGAGACCGAAAAGGTCTTGCCATAAACTTCCTGAAAGTCCAGCCAGGGTAGGGCTTTGATATAAAGCACTTTTCCCGCTTCCCAAAGTACTCCCATGGCCACCGCGGCAGGCAACACGCTTTTTGGGTTGATCTTGCCGTTCGGCAGCAGCCAGTAAATCAGAAAAAAGATAGCAATGCTGGCGACCATGGCACAGAGCTTGAGGGCCGCAAAAGTGATGGCCCGAAAAACAATGTTCTCATTTCCGCGCATCACAAACGTCAAGGCCAGTTCGTTTCCTGCAGCCAGTCCAATGGAGGCCAGCGCCAGGATTCCGCAGGAAAAAGCCAGTGCCAATGAGATGATCTGATTGCCAAGATACGAACGGTTTTTCGCAAAGCCCCAAATATGATTGAACGCCACCTCTAATGGGACAAAAACTCCTGTAGAAGTGATCAACAAAATAACCAGCGATGCCATCTTCACGCGCTGGCGGGTCTTCACCAGATACGTAAGATTGGAAATCACAAAATCCTGCCCTGCAGGCAGATGATCTTTTAACAGGTCAACCACCACGTTAAACATTGTCTGCGAATGGAAGACATTGCGGATCAACCACATGAGCAGGACCATGAAAGGGAAGAATGAAAGTATGGCGTTGGCTGCAACTGAAAAAGCGTAAGTATGCGCCTCAGTCTTGGCCAGATATTGCAGGGTAGGCCATCCGCGGTGCCGCAGCATGTATCCCCATGGACGCAGCAGGAGCTTATTCGCCTGTGACTCTTCTGCCGGAGCCAATGCTGCTTCAGCGACGGATGAAATTGAACCGGGTGACATGGGATGCTGTGAAAATCGTACCAGAAAACGCAGTCCTCCAAGTTTTTATAAAAGCTATTTGATCTAAAACTAAAGTCGCATAAGAACATTCCCTTTGGCGCTCTGGTGCAATTTAAAACAAAATGCTTTACAAAAACCAGAGTTCCTGAATATTATGCCTAGCTTCCAGCGTTCATCGCGCTGGAATGCGAGTCGGGTTGATGTTTTTGTGAGCAGTTGAACTTTCGCCGAACGATCCGGTTGCTGGAGTCCCTGCATGGGCAGGCCTTCCGGCACGGCAGCCATCTTGCGGAAAAGAGCTATCTGGCCGGCAAAGCAACAACCTTTTCTCCACCTGGTGATCCCAGGCAGGAGATTCAATCTAGGAGCTGAGGCGAAAGGAGTTGCATTGTGAAAGAGAAGGGAACAGTCAAATGGTTTAATGGAGCCAAAGGCTATGGCTTTATTCAACGCTCGACGGGAGAGGACGTTTTTGTCCACTTTTCGTCTATCCAGGAAAATGGCTACAGGACTTTAAACGAGGGCGAAACCGTGGAATTTGAGCTCTTGAAAGGCCCTAAAGGCTTTCTTGCGGCCAATGTGTTACGTGCCAGCGCATAGCAAAGCATTGAACGGTACTTGTTCCCCTTGCTGCGGCAAGGGGATTCTTATTTCCGCAAGCCGCATTTCCCCAGTGTTTGGAGGCATTGCCAGTAGCTGCGTTTACTGGATTCACACTTTGGAAATGTCGCAGAAAAAAACGAGGTTGTGTGGTTCTTGACCACACAACCTCAAATTCAAGCAAGGCCTTGCTTGGAATCCTGACCGCGCGCGGCCAGGAAATTTATATTTCGGACTGATCCTCTTCAGCTAGCGGAACTGAAGTTGCTACTTTACGGAAGAAAACAAATCTCACTGAATGCAAGTACATTGTGACGCTGGATGATTAAATACTTATCAAGAGAGGATTAAAATCTTTCATCTGCGGCGGAATCGTAAACTCGCCGTCATGCTGCTCGTGAAATCCCGTCTTTTCAAAACCCCGACCATTGGGACAAGCGTGCGGTGATGTTGGTAAAAAGAAAAACCCCTTGGAATCTGCGATCCCAAGGGGCCAATAATCTTTTCAGGGCTATTGCTGTGGAGCGGTATTCTGATTCTGTGGTTGAGGCTGAGGTTGTGGCTGTTCGACTTCAGTCTTTTCGCGTTCGCGGTCCTGTTTTTGCTGGAGTATCTCTGCCTGCAGTTTCTGCTCGCGGATTTTCCGCCAGTTTTCCCGGAGTTCGTCCTGAGACATCTTGGATTCGTCTGGGGTAAGGCCGTTGGACATTTTTCCGTTCTCGTCCAACTCTTCTTCAGGAGCCGGCTGCGGAGGCCGCAAATCTGCCATCGATCCGTGCCCAGAGGCCCTGCGGCTTTGCACCACAATACGTTGCAGGCTGTCAGCATCATTGCCCACGCCCATCAGAATGTAATCAATTTTCGGGCTGTCGAGCAGCCGGGTCACAATCTCACGCACCGTTCCCGGGCCAAGTTGTGCGACCACCTGCTCATTTTGGAGTTCTGGAGCCAAACCCACCGCGGCGCCTGTTTTTGTTGAAACCAACTTGAGCACCGTACCCAGCGGAGCGCCATGGGAGACTACGGTGAGTTGCCCTTTCACGTACTCCACTGTCGCTGTGCCATCTTGCAGTGGGCTATTAGGCGACTCGGCGTCGGCGACTGGCACTGGCGTGGATGTCGGAGGGTTTGTTACCACTGGAGCAGGGGCGGCGGTTGTAGGCTGAAATACCGGAGCCATTGCTGGCTTCTGCTGGGCCGTTGCAGGTGTCGCGCTGCTTGTGGATCCTTGCGACAGAACAGGCGCCGGACTAGGCTGTCGTACCGGGTTCATGAGCGGCGATTGAGCGACTGCCAGAACAGGCGCCGTTGCCACCAGAATCAATCTTGCTGCTTTGCCGAAATTCAACATTACAAACCTTCCTCTTCGTTAGAACGCGACCAGAGATAAAACTTTCAGACTTTCGCGTTTCTACTGGCTCCGTCGAAATGCTTAACAACGATTCTCGTTGATCTTGTCCCTTATTTTCAAATCTCTTTATGGTCGTCTGTATTGAAAAATCATTAAAATCTGTAATCCATCCCGGTTTTCTAACCCAAGACCTTAGGCCTTAAGGACCAAACGGCTGGTTTAGTTAATTGGTGTATCGGGGTGGACAGCAGAGATTAAGCCATCTCCGGTGGTAGAGCTTGTCAGCAAGGGGAGAGAGACACGGAAGCAGGATCCTTCGCCTGGCATGCTCGTAACTTCAATACGACCGCCGTGGGCCTCTGCTATGCCCTGGGCAAAATGCAATCCAAGGCCAGTTCCGGGAACATTGGACTTACGTGCTGAGGGTGCACGATAGCCGCGTTCAAAAATATGCACTTGATCTTCTGTAATAATGCCGCTGCCTGTATCTGTAACTGAGATGATTGCCTGATCATTGTGGACTGCCAGAATTACGTCAATGTGTCCGGTCGCGTGGTTGAATTTAATAGAGTTGTCCAGGAGATTTAGCAGAAGCCGCCAGATTTGCCCGGCATCAAATGCGCCGATCACATGCTGCTGCACAGTTCCGGAAATCTGTATGCCCCGGTCAAGAGCTTGCGACCGCATGCCATCAATAGCTGCCTGCACCAATTCAGAAAGATCTTCCCGCTCTTTCTGTAATTTGATTTGTTCACCCTCGGACTGGGCCAACTCCATAAGATCAGACACGGTGCGGGCAAGCAGTTCTACGTGTTCAAGCTGCTTGGAAAGCATGTCGCGATAGTTGGTTTCATTTGTCGTGCCTAAACGTAAAGCCTGTTCGGTTTCAGCCCGCAAGACGGTGAGCGGCTGCCGGATTTCATGGGAGAGGTTGCGCAGAAACTCAGTCATCCGTTGAAATGAACTCTGGAGCCGGGAAACCATGGTATTGAGCGAGACATTCAGTTCATCAAGCTCGTCCCCTCGTCCGGAGACAGGCAGGCGCTTGGCCATATCAAAAGGAGTAATCTGCTTCGCTGCCGTGCAGGTAAGTTCCAAAGGACGCAGAGAATAAGAAGCCATGATCCATGCATTGGCCGCGTGCGCCAGAATAATGAAAGGAACCAACGCAAGCAAAACCAGCTGAAGACGGCGGCAATCGTCATCCGCTTCATCCAGTGAACCGCCGATGCGCAGCAGATAGTGACTTCCAGCCGGGCCAAGCACTGGCACATCAAGAATACGGATACGGGAATCGCCGGCAACCACGCTCTGATAGGTAGTGCGATCAGGGACAGACGCGGGTAGTGCAGTGCTAGTGGGAAGGTGCAGCGCTGACATGGCTCGAGAAACGTCCAGCGTATGGCCTTCCTCATCCAGCAGTTCGTAATACCGCATGGAGCGTTCAAACTGCGCGCGGACTTCCGGATCAGCTTCCGCGTTGAGCCATTTCACGTTGCCGGCGCGAATCTGCAGCATGCTGCGGACCGCGATAGCCCGGTCCTGCAACTCTTCATCCACTTGCCCGTAGATGCGGCGCGCCAGCAGAGCATACGCGCTCCAGGCAATGATGACCACCAGGAGCGCGAACGTTACTGTCTGCTTGAACGCGAGCCTGGTGCTCAGGCGGCGTAAAAGCAATAACTTCATTGGGAGGCTGCTGACAGCATGTATCCTACGCCGCGTGCCGTGTGAATCAGTGGCTTTTCATAGCCGTGATCAATTTTGGCGCGAAGATAGTTGATATACACATCCACAATATTGGTCAGACCTTCAAAACCAAGATTCCAGACATGCTCCACCACCATTGTGCGGGTAACGGTACGGCCGGCGTTGCGC
>DASXZE010000277.1:0-13412 GCA_036502105.1 Candidatus Angelobacter sp.
TAGGCACCACGCCTTCCGCTGCCAGCGTGGTATAGCGATTGAAATCCAACTTCGCCTGCACAGCTGCGGCATTGGCTTTATCCAGATTCGCCTTGGACACAACCAGATTTGCCTGCGCATCCGCCAGATCAGCCTTTGCCTGCAGCAGCGCGCCCTGGAACAAAGAAGGATCTATCTGCGCGATTACCTGGTTCTTCTTCACGTGAGAGTTGAAGTCGGCAAACAGCGTCTGAATCGTGCCAGAAACCTGTGATCCCACCTGCACCGTGGTTACGGCATTGATAGTTCCTGTGGCCTGCACCACATTCTGTATGTCGCCCTTCTGCACTTTCTCAGTGAAGTATTGCGGCGCTTTTTTGCTCTCATACCCAAAAGCCGTGAGCAGCGCAATGGCCGCCAGCAACACGCCCATGATCGTCCACTTGTTTTTGATGAATTTCATCCTGCACCCCCAACTTTTCAAAAGACCGTCAACTCCTGTTCGCGGCCTCTGCAAGTCTTAAACCCTGTTCTGGATCGCTCGGAGTAAACGCTGGGTAAGCCAGGAGTTAATAATTGTCAGGATGGTTAATTCTTGTACTGAGGGAATATGCAGAGTGGATTAACGGAACTTTACGGAAGATTTGCAAATATGGCGAGGATTAGTGAGCGGGATTTGCAGTGTAAAGGCTACGTGCCGCAAAGTTCAAGACTTCCTTGATTTGCTCTCGCGTGACATCGAACCATTCCATGATCTCAGCAATGCTCGCTCCCGCTTCCAGATTTTCAAATACAGTAGCCACGGGCATACGCGTTCCGCAAAATACCCATGCGCCACTCACCTTACCGGGAATGCTTTCTACTCCGGGACATTGCGACCAATCCAGTGTTGCCATAATCTCCTGTCGCTGCTTTTATTCTACTAAGCGACATTATCCAAATTGCAGCCCAGAACTTTCCCGCGGAACATTTTTTCTTTACGCTTCAGCGTGAAGAACCGGTGGAAGAGCGGCCCTTCAGGGCCGCGTGAATAGGCCAAGAATATGCGCTTTAGCGCTGGTGAAAAGAAAGACGCTCCGCAGGACATTCGAGCTTTTTTATTACGTCCGTTGCACGCGGGCGAAAGGGCTAAAGCCCATTTCTTTAGAACACTTTTCGCGGCCCTGAAGGGCCGCTCTTCCACCATTTCTTCATGAAGAAGAAAAAACAGCTTAACCTTATTGTTAGGAACTTTAACCATTCCTACCGCTTTGGACTTTACAATCACCCGCCTCCCCATTGATTTTTATAGAGTTAACTCCATTGAGATTAGAAAAAACTTACTTTCTTGCCATCCTAAAATTTCCACGTTATAGTGCGCGCATGCTTTGTTGCTGTCCATCTCTGCGGTGTTTTTGCCCGCCAAACCCGTGCATCTAACGGGCAGATGGGCATGTATGAGCTAGCAATCTTAAGAAACACAGCAAACATACTCCCCGCTGCCATAAGAGCAGCGGTTTTTATTTGCTGAGTGCGATCTGCTGAGTGCATTGAGTGACAAGTTTCTGATCGCAGGTTTTTGCTGACGAACTTTTGCACGAACTGGATTTACTGAATACAAGATTTACCGAATATAAAATGACCGCTGCCAAAGCCACTGACGGATCTATTGACCACCGCGCGCTGCTGGTGAACGCGCGCCGTGTTGTGGTCAAAGTTGGCACCGGCGTTGTGTGTAACAAGCAAAATGAATTTGATCCGCAGCAGGTGGCCGGTTTGGCGGCCAGCATCGCCGCACAGGTAAAGGCTGGACGACAAATTGTTCTGGTCAGCTCCGGCGCGGTCACTCTGGGCGCAGCCGAGTTAGGCGTACATCGCAGCCGGCTCAAGGATGCCAGCGTCACACGCGCCTGCGCCGCCGTGGGCCAATGCAAGCTAATGGAAGCCTACGCAGAGTCTTTTCGTCCACATGGACTCAAGGTTGCACAGGTGCTGGTCACGGAAGACGACTTCAGCGATCTCAATCGCTACAAAATTCTCCGCCAGACTTTTGAACGCCTGCTCAAACTCGGCGCTGTGCCGATCGTGAATGAGAACGACACAGTCACCAACATTTACACCGAACAAGCGCCTATCTTTCGCGACAATGACCGCCTCGCCGCGCTCGTCCTCAGCAAGCTCGATGCTGACGCCATGATTCTTCTTTCCAACGTTGACGGCCTGCTTTACAGCGTGAATAACGACCTGGCGCGCGCCACCGTGGTCAGCATGGTCACGGAGATTACGGCGGCCATTCGCGAATCGGCGCAAGGCACTTCCGCCACCGGACGCGGCGGCATGGCCGCCAAACTGGACGCTGCTGAAATTGCCATGCACGCCGGAGGCATGGTGGTGATTGCCAACGGAAAAACGCGGGGCATCCTGGAGAGAATTCTTCTAGGTGAGCCGGTGGGAACTCTTTTTCTGCCCGGATCGCGCATGGCCGGCAAGCGCCGCTGGCTGGCCTTTGCCACAACTGTCCGCGGCCACGCGACCATCAACACCGATGCTGCCAAGGCGCTTCTGCATCGCCAGGCCAGTCTACTGATTTCCGGCGTGACCGGATGCGAAGGCGAATTCACTGCCGGTCAGGTTATTACCGTGCGCGACGTGAATGGGAATATCATAGGAAAAGGGATTGCGGAGTTCAGCTGCCAGCAGCTTACAGAGATGCTTGCCGCTGACTCGCCCAAACGCGGCATTTTGGTGCGCCGGGAAAATTTCCTGATCCTCTCAGCCAAGGAAACTGAAGAAAAGGAAGACCCTGAAGAAGATGTCTAACGTGGCGGAAGCCAAAACTGTGGAAGCGGTTGCTGCCCAGGTGCAGCGCACGCGAACAGCCTCGCGGACACTTGCCCGCCTCTCCGCCGATCAGCGCAACCAGATTCTTCTAAAAGCCGCCGATCTTCTGGAAGCCCGCGCAGAAGAAATCCTGAAAGCCAATCAACAGGATTGCGCTGCGCTGGAAGCAACCCTGGAACAAGAGATCCAGCAAAACAAATCTTCTGCTCCGCTGCTCAAGCGGCTCAGAACATCTGCTGCTGGCATAAAAGATATGGCCCGCCAGATTCGCGACGTGGCCGCCATGGAAGATCCTCTCGGCAAGCGGCTCGCCGCCACTGAACTAGATGACGGCCTTATGCTCGATAAAGTCTCTTGTCCGCTGGGAGTGGTGGCCGTGATTTTTGAATCGCGGCCAGACGTGGTTCCGCAGGTGGGCTCACTGGCCATCAAAACTGGCAACGGACTCGTACTCAAAGGCGGCGCTGAAGCGCGGCTAACCAACCGCGTTCTGGTTTCCATCTGGCATGAGGCGTTGGCCGCGGTAAAACCAAATCTTGCCGACGCCATTTGCGCTCTGGAAGATCGCGCTGACGTAGCCAGGATTCTTGAAATGGACCGCGACATTGATCTGGTCGTCCCGCGCGGCTCGGCTGAGTTTGTGAACTACGTCTTCCGCAACAGCCGGATTCCCGTCCTCGGTCACGGTAGCGGCGTCTGCCATATATATGTTGACGGCGAAGCCGATCTCAGCCGCGCCACCAACGTCATCCTGGACTCCAAAACGCAATATTCGGCCGCCTGCAATTCAGCAGAAAAAGCGCTGGTACATGAAGCCATCGCCAGCCAGTATCTGCCCTCGCTGGTTCAGGCTCTGCAATCCGCAGGCGTAGAAGTCCGAGGCTGTGAGCGTACCGCGCAACTCTGCCATGGGTTGAAAATCGTCCCTGCCACGGAAGAAGACTGGCACACCGAATATGGCGACCTGATAATCACCATTAAGGTGGTCGGCGATCTAAACGAAGCCATCGCGCACATTAATCAATTTGGTTCGCGCCATACGGATTGCATTCTTACGGAAAATGCCGCTGCCGCCGAACAATTCATGGATGAAGTAGACGCAGCCAGTGTTTTTCATAATGCTTCCACGCGTTTTGCCGATGGTTTTCGCTATGGCCTGGGCGCTGAACTAGGCATCAGCAATAGCAAGCTCCATGCGCGCGGTCCCGTGGGACTGGAAGGCCTCCTTACCTATAAATACAAACTCCGCGGCAGCGGGCAGACCGTTTCCAGCTATGCGAATGGCAGCAAGTCGTTTAAACACAAGCGGATGAGCTGATCTAATGTAACCGGGCAGGACTTTAATCTATACTGCTCGGTTTCTAATAAATGCCACGATATTACTGCGTGGCGTCATGCTTTCATTTTGATATAGAAATATTTTTGGGCGCGCCAGATGCGGCGATCAGAAAAAACTATTTGATATATCGCCTAGGTAAATGTTAACCTTTCGCGAAATCGAGAACACAATCCCGGACGCCCCCTGTCCCAACAACTCAGACAGTGTCCTGGAGATTTGCAGCCGGGTTAAATCGACCTGCCACGGCTTTTGCTGCGAGTACAGTCAGTAAGAACGCCACTTCAATAAGAGGTATGTTTAATGGCCGCATTATCCTTTTTGGATCGCAATCACTCTATTGCTCAACCGGGATTCAGCCGGTGGCTGGTTCCCCCAGCAGCTCTTTCCATCCACCTGGCAATTGGCCAGGTTTATGCTTTCAGCGTATTCAAGAAACCGTTGAATTACCTGGTACAGGTTGCCACCGTAGGTGGCGGACTTAAAGCCCTGCCCGGCGTTGACAGCCCAAATCTTGCCGACTGGAAATTTACCGACCTTGGCTGGATCTTCAGCCTCGCCATTGTTTTCCTGGGCTTGTCTGCCGCTATTTTCGGCAAATGGCTGGAAAAAGCCGGCCCCCGCAAGGCCATGTTTGCCTCCGCTGTGTGCTTTGCCAGCGGCTTCTTTGTTTCCGCCATCGGCGTACAGGTTCATCAGCTTTGGCTGGTTTATCTTGGTTACGGCGTGATCGGCGGAATCGGCCTGGGTCTTGGTTACATCTCGCCGGTTTCAACGCTGATTAAGTGGTTCCCTGATCGCCCAGGCATGGCGACAGGCATGGCCATCATGGGTTTTGGCGGCGGCGCGTTGATCGGCTCGCCACTGGCTACTAACCTGATGGCAGCCTTCCGCACAGACCACGATCTGGGCGTGGGGAAAACATTTTTGGTCATGGGTGCAATTTACTTCGTCGCCATGATGTTCGGCGTCTTCACCGTGCGCGTGCCGGCAGCCGGCTGGAAACCCGAGGGCTGGGTTGCTCCCGCCAAGCCGAAAGCTCTTATCACCTCGCATAGCGTTGAAGTAAACGCCGCTTTTGGCACTCCGCAGTTCTGGCTGCTCTGGATCGTTTTGTGCATGAACGTGACCGCCGGAATCGGAATTCTGGAACAGGCTTCACCCATGATTCAGGAGCTGTTCAAAGGCAGGATCACCGCTGCTGCCGCTGGCGGATTTGTAGCGCTACTCAGCCTCTTTAACATGGGCGGACGCTTCGTATGGTCCAGCATCTCTGACTACATTGGCCGCAAGAACACTTACTTTGCCTTCTTTATTCTGGGCGGGATCCTTTATTACATGGCGCCTCATGCAGGCGTAAGCGGCTGGAACAGTATTCCACTCTTTGTCTGTATCTGCGCTGTAATCCTCACTATGTATGGCGGCGGTTTCGCTACCGTCCCCGCATACCTGCGCGATCTGTTTGGCACCATGGAAGTTGGCGCCATTCATGGCCGGCTCCTGACCGCGTGGTCGGCTGCTGGTGTTTTTGGACCCGTGCTGGTGAACTACATCCGCGAATATGAAAAGAACAAGGGCGTTCCGCTGGCTGACGCATACTCCACCGTTCTCTATGTAATGGTTGGATTGCTGATGGTCGGCCTGGTGGCCAATGCCATGGTTCGGCCAGTGGATTCCAAATACTGGTACCAGACCTCTGAAGACACAAACAAGAAGCTTGCAACGGCTTAATCCCGGCAATCGCAGCGCGATAACCCGCGAAAAGGAGCAAATTATATGGATCAAATTAAGAAAACGCCTGCAGTGCTGGTTTTGTTTGCCTGGCTCTTGGTAGGAACACCCTGGGCCTGGGGAGTGACGCAGCTTTGGAAGAATGCGAAGAAGTTGTTCGCAACTCCTCCGCCAGTCACCACCATGGCGCCTGTTACCACTGCGCCTGCTGCCCCAACAGGCGCTCCGGCGCCGGCAGCCCCAGCTAAATAAATGATGAAAAAAGTGTCTGCCTGACATCTATTCAACTGTGACCTTTCGCTGCATACAAGGCTCTAATCCCTGTATGCAGCGCATAGTCCAGCCTGTTAGTGCTAACGATTTTGTAGAAGAGGCCCGTTATGCATCAACCAAAAAAAACAAGGCTGACCCAGCCGCTCGTCCGTGAAAACGGCGTGCATCGTCCTGCAACATGGGATGAAGCCATGGGCCGGGTTGCTGAAGCTTTCCAACGGTCAATCGACAAGAATGACCCGCGGGACTTTGGCATGTTCAGCTGCTCCAAGACCACGAATGAGTTGAATTATGCAGCGCAAAAGTTCGTCCGCACCATTATGAAGACGAACAACATAGATAGCTGCAACCGGACTTGACACGCCCCTAGCGTCGCCGGTCTGGCGGCGGTTTTTGGAGCGGGTGGTGGCACAAGTTCGTATAAGGAAATTGAGGATACAGATGTAATTTTGCTGTGGGGCTCCAATGCGCGCGCAACGCACCCAATCTTCTTTCATCATTTGTTGAAGGGTCTGCACAACGGCGCGAAAATGTTTGTGATTGACCCGCGACGCACCAGTTCCGCGGGCTGGGCACACGTGTGGTTGGGCCTTGACGTAGGCACGGACATTTCTCTGGCCAACGCCATGGGCCGCGAAATTATTGCCGCCGGGCTGGCCAATGAGAAATTTATCCAGCACGCTACAAGCGGATTTGAAGCCTATAAGGCGCATGTTGAGAAATACACTCTGGACCGCGCAGAGCGAGAGACCGGTGTTCCCGCGGAAATCATCCGCAAGACGGCCCATGGCTATGCCAAGGCAAATCGCGCGCAGCTTTGCTGGACCCTGGGAATCACTGAGCATCACAACGCCACGGATAACGTGGTGGCTCTGATTAATCTTTCAATTCTCACCGGACACGTGGGCCGCTACGGCAGTGGCGTGTGTCCGCTACGCGGCCAGAACAATGTTCAAGGCGGCGGAGACATGGGCGCCATTCCTGACCGCTTTCCCGGCTTCCAGCATGTTGAGAATGAAACGATCCGCGCCAAATATGAACAGCAATGGGGCGTTAAGCTCCCCCCCAAACGCGGCTGGCATTTGAGCGACATGTTTGAAGCTATGGACCACGGCGAACTCACCACGCTTTACGTGCTGGGCGAAAATCCTGCCGACTCAGAAGCGGACCGGCATCGTGCGTTGAAACGGCTAAGCGGACTGGAATTTCTTTTAGTCCAGGATATTTTCTATACCAAGACGGCACAACTTGCTGACGTGGTGCTGCCTGCCGCAGCTGGCGCTTTTGAAAGCGAAGGCACCGTTACATCCAGTGAACGCCGCGTACAGCGCGTGCGCCGCACCGTGCCTCCTCCTGAGGGAGTGCGCGACGATGTTGAGATCATTGTCGACCTGGCGCGTCGCCTTGGCCACGATTGGGGGAATCCTTCTCCTGAAGACCTTTGGAATGAATTGCGCCAGTCCAGCCCGATGCATGGCGGCATGAGCTATCGCCGTCTGGAAGAAATGGGCGGCATTCAGTGGCCGTGCTATGACGAATCGCATCCCGGAGAAATATTCCTGCACGGCAGGCTATGGGCTGATCCGCTGATCGGACCGCGTGCGCCTTTCAGTGTGGTGGAGCATGAGTTGCCATTGGACAAGCTGGATGATGAATTTCCAATTCGCCTCACCACCGGCCGCAAGCTGGATGACTACAACACCGGCGTGCAAACGGGAAAATATGCGTCGCCCATGCGGCTTCATACCGGACTGGAAGTTTCTCCTGAAGATGCCCGGCAATATCAGCTGCACGAAGGTGACAAAGTTCGTGTAACCTCGCGCCGTGGATCGGTCGTCGCGCCTGTGCGTTTTGATTTCGCATTGCGTCCCGGCCTGGCATTTTTATCGATCCATGATCATGAAGAAGTTTCCACCAACGATTTAACGATTGACGCCGTTGACCCCAGATCGGGAACGTCAGAATTCAAGGCCACGGCCATTCGTATTGAGAAGATGTAAAAGAGGAGTTCATTGGACCTTCATTTAACAAACGAGCGCGCCACCAAAGAAGAAAGCGCGGCCGTTGATTCCGTATTGGGTGCCCCTGATTCAAGCTGGCAAGGCGGTGCGCGCCAGCTTGAGGACATGCGCACGGCCTCAAACCAGCAGACAGCAGGACAGCGCCATCGTCTTCTGCCCGCGCTGCATGCCGTGCAAAATCACATTGGCTGGATCAGCCCCGGCGCAATCAACTATGTCGCCATCCGGCTGGACGTGGCCCCTGCCGAAGTTTACGGCGTGGCTTCTTTTTACGGCATGTTTGCGCTTGAGGCGCGGCCTCCGGTCGTGGCTCATGTCTGCGATGACATTGCCTGCATCACTCAAGGCGCAGAGAAACTCTGCTCTGAGTTGGAACAGAAACTTGGTCCTGCCGGGTCGCCTTGCGCTGGCGGACGCGCCACGTGGCTACGCAGCCAATGCCTGGGACTCTGTGAGCGGGCGCCTGCCGCAGCCGTTATTTCGGCTGGCAAAACTCATAGCGAACACATCCTGGCTCCAACATCAGCCAGCGCGGTGCAATCTCTCATCACTGACGCGGTTGCCGGGAAAATGCCTGCTGAACCTGACACTCTGAACCTGAAGGCCAGCGTGCCGCAAGCGGTCACTCCGCAAAATGGCTCTGGCCAGTTACGACTCTTACAGCGCATGAGCCATAGCTGTACGGGCAGCCTTGAAGACTATCGCCGGCTGGGCGGCTATGAAGGCCTGAAGAAAGCCATGGATATGGGCGCTGACGGCGTCTTGCGCGAGCTTTCTGCCTCCAAATTGTTAGGCCGAGGTGGCGCGGCCTTTCCTACGGCAAAAAAATGGGAAGCGCTTTTTCTGCAACGCAATTTGTTGGACAAGAATCCATCCCGCGCGCATTACATCATCTGCAACGCCGATGAATCCGAGCCCGGCACCTTCAAAGATCGCATCCTCATGGAAGGCGATCCGTTTGCCGTGATTGAAGGCATGACGATTGGCGGCTTTGTTACCGGCGCTCGCCAGGGCTACATCTTTCTGCGCGGCGAATATCCGCTGGCTGCGGAAAAAATGCAGCACGCTATTGACGCCGCCAACAAGAATGGCCTGCTGGGCGAAAATATTCTTGGCCGAGGCCTGAACTTCAACATTGAAATTCGCCGCGGCGCTGGCGCTTATATCTGCGGGGAAGAGACTGCGCTCTTCAACTCGATTGAAGGCTATCGCGGCGAGCCACGCAACAAGCCGCCATTTCCTACGCAAGCCGGCGTGTTCCGTCAGCCCACGGCCGTCAACAACGTGGAAACTTTAGTAAACGTTCCCGGCATTATCTGCGAAGGTGGCGCTACCTACGCCAAGCTGGGCACTGAGAATTCTGCAGGTACGCGGCTCTTCTGCCTCTGCGGACACATCGCGCGCCCCGGCGTTTATGAAATCGCCATGGGCGCTACGCTGCGCCAGCTGATCGATCTTGCCGGAGGTATCGCGGGCAGCGGCAAGCTGCAGGCCGTCCTGCTGGGCGGCGCTGCTGGAGCTTTTGTTACCCCGCAGGAATTGGATACGCCTCTCACCTTTGAAGGCACGCGCGCCATTGGAGCTACGCTCGGTTCCGGCGTCGTCATGTTGTTCGATGACACCATTGATCTTCGCCGCATCCTGCTGCGCATTGCCAGCTTCTTCCACCATGAAACTTGCGGACAGTGCGTTCCCTGTCGCGTGGGTGTTACGCGCCAGGAAGAAGCGTTACAGCGTTTGGTCAACGGTAAGCCGCTGGGATCCACGGCGCAGGAAGTTACGATGTTGCGTGAGATGGCACAGGCCATGCGCGACGCCTCAATCTGCGGTCTGGGTCAGACGGCCGCCAGCGCACTGGAATCCGCCTTGCACAGATGGAGCCTTTTTTCATGAGTAATCCGACCATAGCCGAACAGCAGGCGTCCAATGCAAACGCGCCGCAACCGACCATTCCTTTACCTCGCGGGCCCGTGCCGCAAGCTCCGCCTGCAGCGGAGCGCCGCTCCATTGAAATCAAGATTGATGGCCACGCTGTCTCCGTGCCCGAAGGCTCCACGATTCTGGACGCCGCAAAACAAATCGGCATTGATACGCCAACGCTCTGCTTCCTGGAGAGCCTGACGCCGGTAAACGTCTGCCGCGTCTGCGTAGTGGAGTTGGAAGGCGCACGCACGCTGGTTCCAGCCTGCTCACGCAAAGTGGAACCCAACATGTCCATCAAGACGGACTCTGAGCGTGTACGCCTGAGCCGCAAACTGGTGCTGGAGTTTCTAGCTTCTTCCGTTGATCTTTCCACCGCGCCAGCCATGCAGGAATATATCGAACGCTATGACGCGAATCCTTCACGCTTTGGCGAAAGCCAGGCTACGGTTGCCAAGCCGGTAAAAATCGACAACGATCTATACGTTCGCGACTACTCCAAGTGCGTTCTCTGCTACAAATGCGTGGAGGCCTGCGGCGTGGACGCGCAAAATACTTTTGCCATCGCCGTGGCCGGACGCGGCTTCTCCGCGCACATTGCCACGGAATTTGATGTGCCGCTGCCGGATTCAGCCTGCGTCTATTGCGGCAACTGCATCGGCGTATGCCCTACCGGCGCGCTCATGTTCAAGAGCGAGTATGACATGCGCGAAGCCGGCACATGGGACGAGAAAAAACAGACCCAGACAGACACGATCTGCCCGTATTGCGGCGTGGGCTGCGACCTGACCGTGCACCAGCAGGAAGGTAAGATTGTCCGTGTGAGCTCGCCGCTGGACCACAGCGTGACCCACGGCAATCTATGCATTAAAGGCCGCTTTGGCTGGCAGTATGTGCAGATTGAACCGGCGCCTAAGCAAGAATAATCAGATATCCAAGGGAATTCTCAGGCGCGGCTTTGGGCCGCGCTTTTCTTTTTTGGTACGTTTTCTTTTTTCGGTAGCTTCTTTTAGCGGTTTCTTTTAATCGCCACAGACATAGCCAGCCATCCTGCTTTGCTCAATTTGCCATCCCATAAACATGGGCTGGATACAGGAACACCTTCGCCAAACCTCTGAAAAGTCCGGGAATCAACCCGATGCTGAAAACCAATTTGCTTCAGCGGCGCGGGCACGCTGGCTGGCCTTGGGTGAAGAACTGCGTGCCGATGTGGCTGAGTTCAACACGCACGGCTCCGGCGCGGATTTTACCTCGAACGGCGATGACGAATACCGCCTGAAGAACTCTTCCTCGGGGCTGGAACTCGCGCTCATCGCGGACTTTGAAAACCGCCATGCTCGCTACAGCTACTCTGCCATCAACCCGCAGGGTGCCGGCGTTCCTGAAGGCGGAATGCTTTCCATGCGGCAATCACGCCGAGGAGCAGTGGAATTTTATTCTGCTGACGAACGCCTGACCTCAGAAGAAACGCGGCAGGTGCTGCTGGAGCCGCTGCTGTTTCCCAAGCAGCAATCGGCCGCTTAGCCGAGCAACGCCTGGCGCATCAGGCTTCGGCTGAAGTCAGCAGAAATGACAGCTCAGCCAGCGTTCGGACTTCATATGTCGGTTTGCCCGTTCCCAGCTTTACCGGGCCTGCTCCAGCTCGGATAGACGGCCGGTTCACCCATGCATTAGTGATTCCCAGAGTGTTCGCTGGCTCAATGTCGTGGTAAATGCTCTGGCCTACATGCAAGATCTGGTCTTTGCTCAGGCCGCTGCGGCGAATTGCCTCTTCAAAGTTCTGGAGTGACGGCTTATAGCTCTGCATTTGCTGCGCTGTCACCACAAAATCAAATTCGACCGGCGCAAGCTTCTTGCTGGTCTCAGCAAAAAGATCGTCATCCACATTGGAGATAATGGCCAGCCGGAATTTTCTTGCCAACCCTTGCAGTGCGGGCAAAGTGTCAATGAACGGCTTCCAGCGCGTCAATGATTCGGCAAAGGCACGTCCATCCTCGGCGGAAAGATTGACTCCAACGCGGCTGCCAATTCCCTGCGCCACCTGCGCGAGCACCTGCCGGTAAGGCAAATACGGGCCAGCCTCAATCTCAGCTTCAATCTCGCCATAGAGCTCCAGAATGCGCGTATCGGAAACTTTGTGACCGCCACGGGAAAGCACGGGGCGCAACGCGGCCAGCATGCCGTTTTCCCAGTCGATCAGCGTGCCGTAACAATCAAAGGTGATGAGGCGAATTGAATCAAAAGCCATGCCAGCAGGATAATGCGGCGCTCACGGCTCTGTCTAACTTGCTCAACGCCGGTCTTCGAACCATGCCGGCGAACCATTCGTTCCTGCGAACCATGCCTGCTTCTTCCCATTTACGAGGCGCAGGATGCATACTACCAGGCAAATGATATCGCCCGTATCGGACAGCCCTTTTGCCGTGCTCACGTTGATAGCCGCCCCGGCGGTATTCACCAATGCATCTTCCCTGCTCTCACTGGGGACTGGCAATCGTCTGGCCCGAGTCGTAGACCGCACGCGAGCGGTAGTGAAAGACCTGCACGGCGCAGAGATTGATCCGGCCACCAGAAGCTTATGGATCACCCACCTGGGCAGGCTGGAAAAGCGCGGCGCACTACTGGTCCGCGCCATGACTTGTTTCTATAGCGCCATTGGCTGCTTTGCTGCTGCCAGCGTGGTTTCCATTCTGGGAGCCAGCGTTGTTGCCACGCAGTACAAATGGGTCTTTCAAGCCATTGTGATCATCAGTTTTGTGCTGGGGACCGTTGGGTTCACAGGGCTGGCGGTGGGCTGCTCATTCCTGGTTACGGAAACCCGGCTGGCCATCCGCTCCATGAATGAGGAAGCGCAGCTCGCCAGAGACTGGTTCAAGTAACCGCTTGTCGATTCGTTAATTGCTGCCTGCAGCAATCACCTTGGCCCGTTGCAATTCCTGACGATCGGCCTGCGGGACGCAGTTTTTCTGGAGCTGGCTGTAATACGTTTTGGCCTTGCCCGGATCGCCAGCCATCTCCGCCGCAGTAACAGCACCGTAAAGCCCGTTGAAACGGTTCGGCGCGATTTTGAGCACAGCCTCATATTCCGTTAAAGCCTGCGCCGGTTTGTGCAGTTCCAGAAGCATGTCAGCCAGCATCTCTCGCGCGGGCACGTTAAATCCACCGGGATCATTGCTGTCTTGCTTGTCTGCAACAACGCGCAAACGCTTTACTGCTTTGTCACCTTTGCCTTTGGCAAAATCGATCCATGCCTCAACTTCCTGGCGGCGGAAGTCTTCTAATTTCCATTCATTGTCACGCTGGCTTTTCAGTATTTTTTTCAAACTGCTGTA
>DASXZE010000278.1:0-16734 GCA_036502105.1 Candidatus Angelobacter sp.
GATCGCCGGCAAAATCCCATCGCCACCGCCCAGTGAATCTTCATAGCGTTTTTGTCCGTCGGCCACCGTGGCAAAATCCCCCTGGATAATTTCCAGCGTGCAGGCGTGCTCGCCGCGTTGCGTGAGCTCATAGGTCATCGCAAGATAGTTCTCTGGGATGTCCGGAATCGTCGAGTTAGGGTCAATCACCGTATAAACCATCCGTCGTGGCGGATCAATCGAAACCACATGGCCCTTCACATATAGGATGCCGTCCGCAGCGCCCTTCCACAGCAGTGCCGATCCGGGCCGCCAGTCACTCTCCGCATTGCAGCCAAACATATATTTCTGGATAAATTCATTCTCCGTCAGCACTTTCCACAGCGTGCTGGCAGGTGCATCAACCTCAATCGATTTACAGATCAAGAGTGCGGTCATGTGCGTTTCTCCTTCACGCATTACTATAAGCAGAGAGTGTCCAGCAGAATTGGAAAAACGCGACAGCCATCCACGCCGCAGATCGGTAAGCAAAAAATTCTTGCGCCAAAGCCCGGTGCGCAAAAGACTGGTAAGCCAAAGACCGATGACCTAAAGACCCGCGCGCCGAAAGTAGAAGAAGTCTTTGACGCCGAGGCCGGCAAAGCCCGCGGCGTCTTACATCGGCCGCCGGCAGAAGGGAAGTTTCGGCACTCTCGCCGCAGCCCATCACCCGAACTTGCTTACTGGATCGACCACTACTGGCAGGTAAGCTGGGACCTGCGTGGCTGCGAGCCATACACAGCGGAAACATTACCGCATCCCAATTTCCAGGTCGTTTTTGAAAAAGGAAAGTCTGCTGTCTCCGGCGTCTTTACCGGCAAATTTTCGCGCACGCTGCAGGGCAAGTCGCATGTCTTTGGCATCAAGTTCAATCCGGGGGCCTTTCGTCCATTCTTGAAAGCTGCAGCGTCGTCGCTCAGCAATCGCACTGTTCCGCTGAAACGAATTTTTGGGAATGGAAAAGCGCTGAACGCCTTGGAATCTTTGCTGACCGGCTCATCCGCCAAAGAAGACACCATGATCGAAGCTGCTGAAGCCTTCTTCCGCGCGCGCATGCCCGCTGCAGACGAAACCATCACGCTGGCCGGCGCTCTGGTCAAACGCATTCTCGAAGAACGCGATATCAAAACCGTGGATGATCTGGTGGAAAAAACCGGAATCGGCAAGCGAACCCTGCAGCGCATTTTCAGTGAATATGTAGGCGCGACCCCCAAATGGGTGATTCGCCGCTATCGACTGCATGAGCTGGTGGAAAAATTTAATTCCGGCAGCTCAGCCAACTGGGCCGACCTCGCTCTGGAACTCGGATACTTTGACCAGGCCCACCTCATTAACGATTTCAAGTCAATCGTGGGCTACTCCCCAACGCAATATCAAAAAACGATGAACAAGAAATAAAAAATGGCTGCCTGCATTCACGAGCAGAGCTTCAGCCCTAAGTAAAAAGCACAATATCAAAAAGCGATGAGCAAGAAATAACGCATGGCTGGCTGAATTCACGGGGTGGAGCAGGGCTTCAGCCCTGCGGAAAAAGCTTGTACATTTTCGGCTTCAGCCGCTGAGGTAAATGCAATTAAGCCTGCCGCTGTCTCCGTACCTACGTAGTAGATTTGGCTTTGTCTTTTCCGATGTCGCGCGATGACGGCGATGTCGTGCGATGAACCGATCCAAATGCCGCTCTCCGTGGCTCTGCACTAGTTTTGCCCTATTTCTTCAAAAACGTCCCCTTCTCCAGATCATTAAACGCGTCGCGCAACTGTTCTTGTGTGTTCATCACAATCGGCCCATACCATGCCACCGGCTCCTGCAACGGCTTGCCGGAAACCAACAAAAACCGGATGCCATCATCACCCGCCTGCACGCTGATTTCATCGCCACTATCAAACAAAATCAGCGACCGATTATCAGCCGTGGAAGGCGGCGCGGTGTCCAGCCAGTGCTCACTCTCGGTCGGCACCGCCAGTGGCCCGGACGCGTTGCAGAATTTCCCTGATCCACCAAACACATAAGCAAACGTATGCCGCGTGTGCTCCACCGGCAAAGTCTTTTTGCGTCCCGGCGCAACCGACACATCTATATAAGTAGGATCGGCGGCAATGCCTTCCACCGGACCTTTTTTGCCCCAGAAGCTGCCGCACACCAGGCGCACATGCGTACCGTCATCGTCTGTGATTTCCGGAATTTCTACCGCCTTTATCTCCTGGTAGCGCGGCGCAGTCATCTTGAGCGCCGACGGAAGATTCGCCCACAGCTGGAAGCCATGCATGCGCCCCGTGGGATCGCCCTTGGGCATTTCCTGGTGGATAATCCCGCTACCGGCCGTCATCCATTGCACGTCGCCGGCAGCAATCGCGCCCTGATTGCCCATGCTGTCCGCGTGGTCCACTGTTCCCGCGAGCACGTAAGTAATTGTCTCAATCCCGCGGTGCGGATGCCACGGAAAGCCAGCAAGATAATCCTCCGGCACCTCATTGCGGAAATCGTCGAGCAGCAAAAACGGATCATACTCAGAGGTATTGCCAAACCCAAAGGCCCGCCGCAGATGCACTCCGGCTCCTTCCATGGTTGGTTTTGACTTGATCACCTTCTTCACCGGACGAATCGACATAGCAAGCCTCCAAAAGAAGATGGTAACGCAAACGCAACAAACATTCTTCTTAACCGATTTTGCAGTCCCCCGTGGTAGGTGTTTGTCCCGATGTCTCGATGTTCTGATCACCCGATGTCCCGATCACCAGATCACTCGATCTCTTTAGCAGTTCTCCGCGCCTGCGCGTTGAATTTTGATTTGCCTTTCCCGATGACGCGCGATGCCGGCGATGTCGTGCGATGAACCGATCCAAATGCAGTTCTCCGTGTAGGTTTTGCTTCGAGTTAGGTTTTGCTTCGAAAAGATAAATTCCAGATCAACTACCTCATTTTCCGGTAACTTGACTTGCGAGCGACCCACAAACCGTGCATCCTACTTACCAGATATGAAGCCACATTGCCGCATTCAACTTCTTGCTATCTTTCTCATTTGCCTGGCCAGCCATGTTGCCGTTGCTGCTGATCTTCAGCCCAAAACTTCGCAGGCTTTTGACCATTACGTCGCCATTACTGAAGCACGGTTTGCTGAGGATTTCCGTCCCGGCGGTCCGTTTATTTACATTGACCGTCTCGGCAATGGAAACCAGTCACAGGCCTATGCTGACCTCAAAAATGGCGCGCTCTGGATCCAGAAGCTGGAGACCAAAGAATCCAGGGCCGGAGTTCCCGGCGGCATGTTGCACCATTGGGTCGGCATTGTTTTTATTCCCGGCGCAACCATGGAAAAGACACTGCGCGTGGTGAAGGATTATGACCGTCGCGCCGAATTTTATAAGCCTGACGTGATTGCTTCCCGCCTGATCTCTCATCAGGGCGATAACTACAAAATCTTTCTCCGTCTGCGCCAGAAGAAATTTGTAACCGCTGTCTTCAACACGAACTATGAGATCCATTGGGGACAAGTGGATCCCAATCGCGTCTATTCCAACTCCGTGAGCACGCGCATCGCCGAGGTAAAAAATGCCGATCAGCCAGATGGCGAAGAGTTTCCCGTCGGGACAGGCAGCGGTTACGTCTGGCGGCTCAATAGCTACTGGCGCTTTGAAGAAAAAGATGGCGGCATCTATCTGCAATGTGAGGCCGTTTCGCTTTCGCGCGACATCCCTACCGGCCTGGGCTGGGCCCTGGATCCCATGGTCGCCGGCATTCCCCGCGAATCATTGGTTCACCTGCTGACCCGCACCAGGGAGCTTGTCCAGAATGAAATGAAGCGCAAGTAATGAAACGTAGATGACGAAACGCAAATAATATAAAGCTGAAAAAGCAAAGGGCAGCGATAAGCTCGAAGTAAAAGTTCTTGCCGATTTCCTTCGTGCTCCTTCGTGCCCTTTGTGGTTAAGCGTTTGTTTTTAAATCAGTGGTATCCGTGTTAATCCGTGGTAAGTTTTTTGCTTTGCAGGTTTTCCTCTGCGGCCTCTGCGACCTCTGCGGTTAATTTCTCGGTCCGCCTCTAGAGCAAGTCTATCTTGCTCACAGTCATGGTCTCGCCGGTCACGGTTCCGGTTACGCCCACTTTGATGTCTTTTTCTTTTTTGAGCGTATGGATGAACTTTTTGGCCTGGGCATTCCCGGCTTTATCAAACTTGTAAACCTTTTTGTCGTCTGTGAGCACGCCATAGCCGCTCTTAATGCATTCCGGCATCAGCAGGCACTCCTTGGTGTGTTTAGCGCCAAATCCGGCCTTCTGGCCTTCTTCGTCCGCGCAGGCGATATCCACCAGATAACCCTGCACCTTGGTTTCGGCGGCAAACATGCTCAGCGCCATGGCTGCAAATAGTACGAGCGTTAGTTTCTTCATGATCTCCTCTGGATTGGTGCTTCAATTGTATTGGATTGATAAATGACCGCAAGGTTACCTATAAAGTGCGACTTTTGGCACTTCCGCGCGGCTTTCCAGGGTGAGTGAGACGAAAATCGCCTGCTCAGTGTAAAATCATATTGTTGCGGTCAATGGACGCATCGCCTTGGCGTGCCATCCCCATTTCCCCCCGCATTTGCGCTGGCCACTGAGGCCGCGGATACCTGACATTTTGAGGAGAGTATTGAACCATGGCTAAGATCGCCAAAACGGCGGACCGCAAGAAAATAATGGACACATCCAAGAGCACCGATTGCCCCAAATGCGGCAAGCCGACCCGGATTGTGAAACGCGTGAAAGACCGCGAGCGCAATACCCCCGGCGGAATCTTTATTTCCTGCTCCGGCTGCGAATTCCACGAAAAACTCTAACTTCTAAAAAATAGCGGCCGCATTCATTCTGCGGCCGCCTTGTTTTTTCTATCCTTGTTTGCAGTTCAACGTTCAAAAATCTCTCGTCCAGCTTTTCGCCAATCTGAAAGATTACTCCATTGCCCACCGGCTTATTTCTTAGGCTTTGCCGGCTGCATGGTGGCTGGAGCATTTGCTGCCGGAGCTGTTGCCGATCCCGGGACCATCACCGGTTTCACCAGCACACCTTTGGTCTGGTCCGGAAGTTTGTCAGCGTGCGCCAGCAGCTGTGAGACTTGCCACATCTGCGTCGGCGTAAGCATCTCATTGAATCCCGGCATGCCGGTTAGGCGGATTCCATTCGATACCTTCCAATACGTTGCGCCCACCGGATCGTCAGTGACCATCTCTTCATGGCTGAAAAGCTGCGGCGGCAGCGGAAACATCCCCTTGGCTGCGTTGCTGGCCGGCTGGTCAGGATAGCCATGGCAGAACGCACAGTTTTCCAGGTAAACACGCGCGCCGTTGGTTATGTTAGGTTCATCCGCCGGCACCGGTGAGTCTTTTGGCATTTCTTTTACCATGCGCGCGTGCAGCGCCGTGCGCGCGATCTTCTCTTCCATGGGCAGCGGCGCGGAAGCCGTGGCTACCGGCATCATGCCTGCCTTGATATAAAAATATCCGCCAATCAACGGAAGCAATAAGCCAACCACCAGACCAACAATAAACTTTTTCAAGCGCTTCTCCTGATTCACATTCACTTAGAGTCGCAAGTTAAAGACTTCGAATAATTAAAGAGTACGATGCGCCGCCTTGCGTTACAGCGCCACTTCGATCAAGCAAAACTACAAACGGCTTTCCCCGCAGTTTTATTCCCACACACCGCGGGAATGCTCAAAATCTTATTGTACGCAGCCGGGTGTGTCCACCGGAGAAGCTGAACTTTAATCCAGCTTTCGTGGCATTATCCAGCTTGCACCAGACGTTGTAACGCATCGAAAGGAAGGAATGCCTACTTCGCGCAAAACTAAATCGGCTTCGGTTACTGCTGCGGCCATTCCCGCTGAAGTGCTTGAGCATGCATTCCCCAAACTGCATCTTCTACTTCAGCCGCCGTATCCGCCGGCAGAGGCCAAATCAGTCAAGGATCTTCCACAAGAATCCGGCTGGCTTTATGAGCCCAAGTGGGACGGCTTTCGCTGTCTCGCCTTTCGCAACGGAAATGAAATTGTCCTGCAGTCCAAAGCCGGCCAGCCCTTAGGACGTTACTTTCCTGAGATCATCGCAGCGCTGCGCGCTCTGCCTGCTCGCAAGTTTGTACTCGATGGAGAGCTCGTCATTCGCAGCGGTAAAGGCCTGGACTTCGACGCGCTCTTGCAGCGCATACATCCCGCCGCCAGCCGTATCCAGCGGCTTGCCCAGGAAACACCGGCAACCTACATGCTCTTTGATCTGCTTCTGGATGCCAAAGCGAAAGCGCTTACGACCCAGCCGCTCTCCGCGCGAAGAAAAGCGCTGGAGA
Organism: Candidatus Angelobacter sp.; assembly: GCA_036502105.1. Lineage (GTDB taxonomy): Bacteria > Acidobacteriota > Terriglobia > Terriglobales > Acidobacteriaceae > Angelobacter. Next base: position 6,338 of record DASXZE010000278.1, read on the forward strand.
AATTTACCGCCGACAATCTGAAAGCGCACACAAGCCCCAACCCATCGCGCGGTCGAAGCAAAACACCAGGCTCAGCCATCACCAAAGACCGAATCCTTCTTTCCCCGGCCAGCTCTGATTTCCCCACAGCCAAAAAGTGGATGCGCGACGGCGCAGCCAACGGATGGGATGGTGTTGTAGCCAAGCTCTTAGATTCCGATTACAAATCCGGCGAACGTACTGGCATGGTCAAGATCAAGCGCATTCGCACCGCAGATTGCGTAGTCGGCGGCTTCCGCTGGGCGCACAAAGGCGGAGAAGTAGGGTCACTCCTGCTTGGCTTGTACAACCATCGCGGCCAGCTTGACCATATAGGTTTCAGCTCCAGCTTCACGCGCGAAGATCGCAAAAAACTGAAAGCAATCCTAAAGCCGCTCATCGTAAAAGATGCGGTAAAAGACGCGACACTAGGCGGCTTCACCGGCAAAGCCCCGGGCGGTCCCAGCCGCTGGACCCGCGATGATCGCGATACAGAATGGGTTCCGCTCAAACCGAAGCTTGTGGGCGAATTCCAGTACGATCATTTTTCCGGCAACCGCTTCCGCCACGGCACAAAATTTCTGCGCTGGCGTCCAGAAAAGAAACCAGTGCAATGCCGGATGGAGCAGGTGACTCAACACAAAGTTAAGACTTAAAACAAAACGCCCCTGCCCAGAAGGAGTAATAGCAGAGGCGTTTTGTTTGCAGAGCCGCAGAGGATTACGACAGCTAGGCTCCTTAAATAATATCGTATAGCGATACATAAAACAAACAAGCGAATACGGCAGCAAAAGACAGGTGTCAGGCCGCGCTCTTCGGTTCGATGTCCGCTCCTACCTCTTCCAACTCCAACAAGGGGACGCGAAACTTGGGTATCCCGGCGGCGTCCAGCCCGGTAAATTTTCTGACTATCCGGAACATAACGGGTCCAGCGCAGCGGGCGCACCTGGGAAACTGCTCCCCCTTAAAAAGGGCAACCTGGGAAAAGAGCCGATGCGCAGAATGCTGGACTGAATAAATGCCGCTGGCTGGTACTGGCTGGCCGGTAGCGAAATCTTCCGGAGAATGGATCATGACGAGCCCTTGGATCTCGATTTAGATTTATCAGCTCAAGGGTAACCCGAAATTTTGGCGAGCGTCCAACAATCTGGTTCTTAAGAAAGAATTTACAGAGCAGTGGTGCAAAGCCGCATGAATATTAACTTTCTTGCATATTTGGTGACCTCAGCAGGAAAATCTGAAAATGCTTTCATCCCCTATTTGAAATAATTAAGATTGCAGAAGTAATTTACAGGTAAGAAAGAAGTTAGGTGAAAGACGGTTGTTTTTTCCACAACTTGAGGTACACTTCCGGCCATAGCAGGTTTGGTATTAGGACACGAATGGATGGGGTGTCTCGGCTATGTTCGAACTCAATCTCGATGAAACCGTAATCGGCTCAGCAGGTCCGCTGGAAGCAGATCGTCGCGTGAAAACCTGCTCGCAGTGCGCACAAATCGCCTTTCGTGTGCTGCACGTGAAATCACAAAGCGGACAAAGGGATGTTTGTTTATGCGGCGCTCATTTTACTGAGGCCTGCGCCAGATACCCTGACGTCCGGCGCGTGGTGGCCATGCGCAACGCCAGCTAAAACGAACGCCAGCTAAATTCACAGCCCACCCGCGGTGCGTCTGCACATGCTTGTGCGTGCAGCTTTTTGATTGCAATACTGCTGGCGGGAAGAGTGCTGATTGGGTGTGGTCATTTTTCTCAAAAAATTATTTCTTCAAAAACCATAGTAGAATCCGGGCTGCATGAGTTTCGGTTATGTTCCCGCGCCCATTTCGCAGATAGCCCCGCAGCAGACCTGGTTTTCACGTAACTGGAAATGGTTTCTGCCCACGGTCATTCTTGGCCCTTTGCTCCTGCTCACCCTGGTGGTTGGCGGCCTTATGACCTTTGTGTTTGGACTCATGAAGTCCAGTGAGCCGTATCAGCATGCGGTTGCCCTGGCGCAAAAGAATCCTCAAGTGCTGCGCGAATTAGGCGGCCCCATTGAGCCTGGCTGGTTTACCACCGGCAATGTGAACGTGTCAGACAGTTCTGGTGAAGCCAACATGGCTATTCCGCTGAAAGGAAAATTGAGCCATGGCGAATTGTTCGTAGTCGCCAAAAAATCAGACGGCGTTTGGAGTTATCAGCGGCTGGAAGTGTTGGTGGATAGGCATGAGCGGCCTATTCCACTGTTGCCTGATCCAATATCGCCTAAGAAAAAGGACGAATAGATGCCCCAGCAACAATTTGCCAGCTACGATGAGTTTCTAACTTTTTACCTGCATGAACATAGCAATCCGCGAAACCGCGCGATGCATGCAGCGGGTACCATTCTCGGGCTGTGTACGTTGATTGTCGCTTTCGTGATCGGGCATCCGTGGTACGCGCTGCTGTGGCCCGTGGTGGCATATAGCTTCGCCTGGACAGGACATTTTCTGATTGAAGGCAATAAGCCCGCTACGTTTGGGCATCCGTTCTGGTCATTTATTAGTGACTTCAAGATGCTGGGACTTATGGCTACAGGAAAGCTGAAAGCGCGGATGGAAGCTGGATCACCCGCGGGCAATCGACGTTCGGCTTAGAAATGCCGTCCATGTCTGAGTACCATATATCCAACGCCAAAGCCGAGATTGCAGATACCTAAAGCGGCATTCACCCAGCGCGCTTTCTTGCTCATTGTCGCTGGCGAATGGTTAAGAGTCACCATCCAACCGGGTAGGGTGCCCGAATAAGCGCGGTAAAATCTCACGCCTGCCAATACGATCCACACACCGGCAAATAGTAGATAGAAGTCTTTCACGGCTAGTTTTATACCACAGCTTCCTTATGGAAACACCAGCTTATTTCTCTGCCGTAGTAGCGCCTGCCGGTTTGGTCTGGAATGAAGCTTGCGCCGTCTCGGCCTGTGTTCCTGTGCCCTGGCCTTGCCCTGACTCCGCTTTAAAGTAATAGGTAGTGTTGGGCTTCAGGTTCTTAATGGAAACTCTGTGCGTGAATCCGCCCCAGGGCATGCCAACGCTTAAATCCAAATGCGTGGCGTCCGTGCCGTAATGCAGGGCAGTGCCGGAATTCACATTCGTTGACCACGCGATTTCCGCGGTTGTGTCCGTTACGTGCTCAACCACGGGCCCATTCGTGATCTGTACCGCCTGGCTCGGCGCACCCATGGGCGTGGCGGGTACCTGTTGAACAGCTGGCGCTGGATGGGAAGTCTGCGCGGCCGGTGCGGTTTGCTGGGTTGCAGTTTGTTGGACCGGCGACTGGGCTGCGGTTTGAATAAACGATCCGCCGGCAGCAGTTAAACCTAGAGCAAATACGGTAGTGAGCATGTTCATCGGAGTGTCTCCTTTGCCCGTTCCATTAGATGGCAATTTGAGAAAAAGGGCTGTTCTGTATTTGCCCGCGCCGGAAAAATTTACCTGCGTTTTGGGAAGGGAGTGGCGGCCTTATCGCATGACGCGCGGTAGCAGAAACATTACGCTGGCAATAACAATCACAAGGATGAGCGCAAAAGAGCCTGTCCACAGCAGCAGGTAGGCACGCTCCTGCTTCGGTTCAGCCGGAGTAATGCCCAGCACCGTATGCAGCAAGCGCATGAGTTGTAAAAGAAATTCCACGGTCTTCGCTCGTCGCTCCTCTCGCAGCAAACGGCAGTTGCGCAACTCTCAGCATAGCACTCGCGGTTGCTCACTTAGGATTGCGCGACAGCGCGGTCTTTAGGCAGAATAACCCCGCAGAACAAGCGGCGGTAGAACAACCCAGGTGGAGATCCCAGATGAAAATCGGCAAAGCACTGATTTGGATTGCTGTAGCAACGGCAGGGGCCATCGCATTGGCAACAATCGCGTTACATCGGCATGAGTCCATCAATGCCATGTGGCTCGTCGTGGCCGCGTTGTGCAGTTATGCGCTGGGCTATCGATTTTATTCCCGCTTCGTTGCCGCCAAAGTCCTGGCGCTGGACGCCATGCGCGCCACGCCCGCAGAGCGCCTGGAGAACGGCCGTGATTTCGTCCGCACCAATAAATGGGTGGTCTTCGGGCATCACTTTGCCGCCATTGCCGGGCCGGGGCCGTTGGTTGGGCCGGTGCTGGCCGCGCAGTTCGGCTATCTTCCTGGTACGCTCTGGATCCTCGTCGGCGCAGTCTTTGGCGGATGCATACAGGATTTTGTGATTCTGTTTTTCTCCGTCCGGCGTGACGGCAAATCTCTGGGCCAGATGGCGCGTGATGAAATCGGCAAGACCGCCGGCACCGTGGCTTTTATTTCCGTCATCAGCATTCTGGTAATTCTGCTGGCCGTGGTGGCGCTGATTATTGTGAACGCACTCAAAGACAGTCCGTGGGGAGCCTTCACCATTGCCATGACGATTCCCATCGCGTTGCTCATGGGCGTCTACCTGCGCTACCTGCGCCCCGGCCGCGTCATAGAAGCTTCTGCCGTTGGTTTCTTGCTGGTAGTGCTGGCCATCTTCGGCGGACAGTGGATCTCGCAATCGTCGCATGCCTCCGCGTTTACTCTCACCGGCACAACGCTGGCGATTCTTATCATTATTTATGGCTTCGCCGCATCCGCGCTTCCCGTATGGCTGCTGCTCGCACCGCGCGATTATCTGAGCACGTTCGTAAAACTCGGCACCATCGCTATTCTGGCGCTGGGAATTTTGCTGGTGCATCCCACACTGCAAATGCCGGCGCTCACGCGCTTTACCGATGGCAGCGGCCCTGTCTTTGCCGGCAATCTTTTTCCCTTTGCGTTTATCACCATTGCCTGTGGAGCCATCAGCGGATTTCATTCGCTGATCTCCAGCGGCACCACGCCTAAGATGATTGCCCGCGAACCGCAGACACGCTTGGTCGGATACGGCGCCATGCTCGCGGAATCATTCGTAGGAATTATGGCCATGATCGCCGCATGCACGCTTCAGCCCGGAACATATTTCGCAGTAAACAGCGGCGCAGGGATGGTTGGCGGCAATCCGGCTGCCGCCGTTGCCACTATTGCCAACTGGGGTTTTCCCATAACAGCGGACCAGATGGCGACTCTAGCGCACAACGTCGGCGAGAAAACTCTTTTCTTCCGCACCGGCGGCGCTCCGGCGTTTGCGCTGGGTATGGCCAAGATCTTTTCTGACAGTCTGGGTGGAACCGCTGTCATGGCGCTTTGGTACCACTTCGCCATTATGTTTGAGGCGCTTTTTATATTAACGGTGCTCGATGCCGGCACGCGCGTGGGCCGCTTCATGCTGCAAGACGCACTCGGCCACATCTGGAAGCCGCTCGGTCGCACCAGTTGGTATCCCAGTATCGTTGCCACCAGCGCGCTCATGGTGGGAGCCTGGGGATATTTTCTCTGGCAGGGCATTCGCGATCCGCTGGGCGGCATCAACTCCCTCTGGCCGCTCTTCGGTATCTGTAACCAGTTGCTCGCCGCCGTGGCGCTCTGCGTCGCCACCAGCATCATTGTAAAAATGGGACGCGCCCGTTATGCATGGGTAACGCTCGCGCCGCTCTGCTGGCTGGTCGCCGTTACATTCTCAGCGGCATGGCACAAAGTGTTCGATCCCAACCCGCTCATTGGACTGCTGGCACATGCCCGCTCACTCGCCGCCGGTCCGGCGTCCGCAGGTCTGGGCCGCAGAATTTTCAACGATCAACTCGATGCCGCCGTCTGTGGCTTGCTGGTGATCCTGGTAAGCATGATTGTGATTGAGTCAGCCATCCAGTGGATCAGCGTGATCTCCGGCCGCAAGCAGGCTTCCGTGCAGGAATCGCCTTTCGTGCCGACAACGTATGCAGAGGAGGCGCTATGAAAACATCTGGTGATCTGGTAATCGGGAGATCTGGTGATCGGAAAAACAAGTTCACCGCGGAGACGCTGAGGCGCGGAGAAAGTCAAGAGTCCTCACCACTGATTTACACGGATGAATACTGATTTGGAATCGGGGATCGCGCGTCATCGCCGTCATCGCGCGTCATCGGAAAGGCAAAATCAAATACCAAATCAGAAATTTACCGCGGATGAACCCGGATAGGCACGGATCGGGCAAACCCTACACAGAGACGCGGCGAAAATCAAAGGAAGGAAAGCTGCTGCGGAACTTCATAGCGCCGCAGCTAGAGGATGGCCGAGCAGAAATCTTGCTCAATTTACCTTTGCCGGTTATTTTGCTGCGGTAGCGGCGGGCTTCTTGGCTTTTGCAGCGGGCTTGGCTGGAGACTTGGCTGCTACCGGGGCCACTGTCGCCCGGAGAAGGCGGTTTCTTTCCCGTTTCTTGGCTGTGGCGCGATTGCGCGTGTTCTCACGTGCGTTGAGTTTTGGCATGGTGGTGCTCCTTGGTTTCGGTCTTCAGCACCTGACTTGAATGTCCCCAGAGGATCGGGTGTCTAAAGAATCTTGTGTGTCTGTTTCATCCTACCTTGTTAAGGCAGTGCCAGGGCGGGAATTCGCTGCTGCCTCTTGCCTGTTTGAATAACTCATGAATGTTACGAAAAGAATGTGCACTCCCCGGCTTTTGCAATCCAGCCAACCGAACTTCTGAAAATCCCATGCTCAGTTCAGGCCAAAAAGAAGCTCAACCGCCTAATGCGGCATTCGACCATTGACCTGCCGCTTGTAACCGCTTGGATTCATTTGGCCTTAGCCACCGTACAAAGATGTTAATATTAAGGGCAGGACAGACATGCCATTAAAAACATTATTCCTGAATCCTCCGTCGTTTGAGAACTTTGACGGTGGCGCCAGTTCACGCTGGCCCGCCACCCGCGAGATTGAATCCTACTGGTATCCAGTGTGGCTGGCGTATCCGGCCGGGATGCTGGAGGGCTCGCGCCTGCTGGACGCACCTCCGCACCACGTGAGCGCGGAAGAGACCATTGAACTGGGCAAGCAATATGAGTTCCTGGTGCTCTTTACCTCCACGCCAGGATTCCCGGGCGATATCCAGTTGGTTACAAAGATGAAAGAGGCGAACCCCAAGCTGAAGATCGCGTTTGTGGGTCCGCACGTAACCACCCTGCCGGAGCGCTCGTTGAATGATTGCCCGGCCATCGACTTTGTCTGCCGCCGCGAGTTTGATTACACAGTCGTGGAATACGCCAATGGCAAGCCGCTGTCTGAGATTATTGGCATTTCCTATCGCGACGCGAGCGGGAAAGTTGTTCACAACGCTGATCGCCCTGATGTGACTGATCTGGACGCGCTGCCGGATGTGACCGACGTTTATTTCCGCGATATGGACGTGCGCCGTTATAACGTGCCGTTCCTGCTCTATCCGTTTGTGGCGCTGTACACGACGCGCGGCTGCCCGGCGCAGTGCACATTTTGCCTGTGGCCCCAGACTTTAAGCGGACATCCGTGGCGCAAGCGCTCGACCGACGCCGTCGCACGCGAGATGGCCAAAGCCAAAGAATACTGGCCGTATGTAAAAGAATATTTCTTTGACGATGACACCTTCAATATCCAGAAGGCGCGCACGGTTGAGTTGAGCGGCAAGCTGAAACCGCTGAACCTGACGTGGTCTTGCACGTCGCGCGTCACCACTGATTACGAAACTTTGAAGGCACAGAAAGAAGCCGGCTGCCGCTTGCTGATTGTGGGCTATGAGTCTGGCGATGCGCAGATTCTGAAGAACATCAAGAAGGGCGCAACCGTGGAACGCGCGCGCCAGTTCACCAAAGACACCAAAAAACTGGGCCTGAAAGTCCATGGCGACTTCATTCTTGGTCTGCCGGGTGAAAGCAAAGAATCCATCCGCCGCACCATCGATTTTGCCAAAGAGCTGGACGTGGAAACGATCCAGGTTTCCATTGCCCATGCTTATCCGGGAACAGAATTGTATGACTTTGCCAAGAAGAGCGGCTTTATCGTTGGAACTGAGGCCATGGTTGACTCAGGTGGGCACCAGGTTGCGCAGATTGAGTATCCAGGTCTTCCCCGCGAGCACGTGATGGAAATGGTGCACAAGTTTTACGACGAATATTATTTCCGTCCTAAAGCTGTGTTCCGGATTGTGCGCAAGGCCGTCTTCAACGGTGAAGAGCGCCAGCGGCTTTACAAGGAAGCAAAATCATTCATGAAGCTGCGCGCCGCACGCAACAAAGCTACAAAGGCGATGATTGCAGCCAAACAGAACAATCCGGACAAGCCCCGCCCGGCACAGGTTTCAGGAGACTAAGCCGGTCTCCTGCCGCATCATTATGCTGTTTTCAAGAGGCCACAGATGCAAGGACAGGAAAAACTCGGCGGCAACGCCCGAATGATTGGTTACGGAATTGGCCTGGTCGCGTTCGTCGTTATTGCGCTATGGAAATTCCTGACCAGGTAACAAGTAGATAAAAAAATCCAGAATTACACCCGCCTTCGCGGGCACAAACGGATAAGCGGCGTTGAAGCCAAAAAAAATCTTAATTTATATGGCCATCGCCTGCTGCAACGGCACGGGCGACGTGTTGCTGAAACGCGGCATGGACGACCTCGGCGAAATCCATCTCAATAACTGGACGCATATCTTCAACGCCTTCATCAATCCCTGGGTCGTGCTGGGCATTCTTTGCCTTGCCGGATTTTTCTATGCATATCTCACGGCCCTCTCCTGGGCTGATCTGACGTTTGTTCTGCCCGCCACAGCGTTCGGCTACGTGGTAACGGCATTTCTCTCGCGCTTTTTTCTGCATGAAGTGGTCAGTCCCTGGCGATGGGCCGGCGTTCTGCTTATTACCGGCGGCGTTGGACTGGTAGCCAAAGGGCCGTCGCTCACAGAGCGACCGAAAGAAAATTCCGCATCGGCATCAGCCTCGCCGCAAAAGGAGCAGCATGAGCTCGCTTAAACTCTGGATCGCCATCGGCATGCTGGTGCTGGCTTCCAGCGCCGGAGACGTAATGCTCTCGGCAGCCATGAAGCGCATTGGCGACCTCGAAGAGATTCGCGCGAAAAAAGGTTTGTTCGCGGTGATCGGCCATGTGGTCAGCGAAAAGCTTTTCCTCATCGGACTCTGCTGCCTCATCTTCAGCTTTTTCTGCCTGTTGACGGCGCTTTCCTGGGGCGACGCCAGCCTGGTCGCGCCGGCATCTGCGTCGCTCACGTATATCTGCTCGGCGATTCTGGCCAAGTTTGTCCTGCATGAAAATGTTGACCGCCGCCGCTGGCTCTCCGCCGCGCTGGTCTGCATTGGTGTTCTGCTGCTGGTAAAGTAAGGCTTTTTCTGAAATCCCGAAGCGTAGCGAGGGATACCTATTGCCAACAACTCTTTGAGTAGCGGACGATAAAATGCCGCAGCACTGCCTCGGTCTGCGTTTTCGTCAGCACAGCGCAAGCCATCATCGCTGGCCGTTCAGATTGGCCCATTCCCCTGACTCAATGAAGCTGGCCCAATAAAAAGGATGTTCACGGCCTTTGCGCTTCAGCATTGCAAGTTCTGCCTGGCGTAACGCTTCGCCACGTCCGCGCCCATTCTTCAAACCGGTGTAATAGGCGGTGATCATTTCTCGCGTCGTATAGTCGCTCACTGGCCACAGACTCATCACCAGGCTCTCCGCGCCGGCGAGCACGAAAGCCCGGCGCAATCCAAAAACGCCCTCGCCTACTCTGACTTCGCCAATGCCGGTATCACAAGCGGAGAGCGTCACCAGTCTGGTTCCCCACAGATTCAGGTTAGCCGCTTCCAAAGCGGTCAGAATACCGCTATCGCCGCCTCGCCGATTCAAATTGGCGCCCGATAGCGCCAGGCCGGAATGAAGCAACGGATTTTGAATGTCTTTACTTGATATTTCTTCGTAGGCGTCAATCCAGGAGCTGGGAGACGCTCCTTCCAGGAAAAAACCATGGGTCGCAATGTGCAGAATGCCCGGCGCATTCAGTCCCAGCAGCGTGGCTTTTGTCGCCTGGACTCCCGTAAATATCTGCGCCTGGTGAAAGAGCGAATGTATCGCTTGCGCCTCAGCTTTTGTTCCATGTAGAGGTGCAAAGTAAATGCTGGAAGAATCGCTGCCCCGGCTCATGCTTCGGGTCGTCGAGTGGGTTCGTGTGTCTGGCGCGGCACTCACTGCGCGGACCTTTGGTTCACCAAAGTTAGGATCGGCCACCACGGCGACCTCAGTCGTGCCGGCGCGCGGCGTCTGCATGCGCAACAGATCGCGCCCGGTGCTCAAGTAGGTGAACAAACATCGTTCCACCAGGTAATGACCGTTTTCATCCACCAGCGCTTCAAAGGGGATGAGATCCAGCTGTCCATCCGGCGCAATGAGCAGGTGCCGTGCATCGCCGGCCAGCGCGCGAACCGGACGCATGATCTTTTCATCCACGGCGCGCGCCTGTTCTTTTATGTTGGGCGAGTCAGGGTCGCGTA
>DASXZE010000279.1:0-13962 GCA_036502105.1 Candidatus Angelobacter sp.
GTGGCGAAGCGGTATAGCCCTTATCTGAACCGGTTCTACGAACGGATCAAACAACGCCGAGGAGGGGGCAAGGCCAAAATCGCTCTGGCCAGAAAGCTGGTCAAAATCGTTTACGACACGCTGAAAAACCAGTGGGTCTTCACCTACGGGCAATTAACTTTGACTACGACCAGCCGTCTCATAGAAGAATGCACCGAGCCCAATTGCGGCTCACCAGAGTGCGAATAGAAGCACCGAGAATGAATGAACAACGCAAACAAAAACCCGTCAATAAAGGAAAACCGCTTGACTACGAACAGCCGTCTCATAGAAGCCCCTGCGGCTTTCAGAAGTTTCATGCAGACAATCAGCGCCACGCTCCGCGAAATCTTCGACGAATCCGCGTATGATCGCTTCCTGAAGCGGACAAGCAAAGCCCATTCCGCCGCCAGCTACCGTGACTTCACCCGCGAACGCGATGCGGCCATGGCAAAAAAGCCTCGCTGCTGCTGAGCACTATGCATTTGTCTTGATGAAATTGGAAATATGTCTCAGATCAGCCAATCCCCGGTCACCAAGATCACCCGATCTGCTGTACACTCTTTTCAATGCGTGTCATGGGAATTGATTGCGGCAGCGAGTACACCGGTTTTGGCGTGGTGGAGGAGACGGCTGCGCGCAAGCTGGTTTGCCATACGACCGGCGCGATTAAACTCAAATCAACTCTGTCCATGGCCGCTAAGCTGCAAAAAATCTTTGTGGATCTCACGGCCATCATCGCGGAGCATCAGCCAGAGGTTGTCGCCATTGAAGATGTGTTCTACGCCATCAACGTAAAGACCGCGCTCAAGCTGGGTCAGGTTCGCGGCGTGGCCATGCTGGCGGCGTCTTCTTCAGGCTTGCAGGTCGCTGAGTATTCGCCGCTTTCCATTAAATCTGCCGTCGTCGGATACGGCCGGGCAGAGAAGCATCAGGTGCAGCAGATGGTTACACGGCTTTTGAATCTTGCCGTAGCGCCTGAACCCATGGACGCCTCTGACGCGCTGGCCATCGCCATCTGCCACATACACACGGCGGCAACCAACAACCGCTACCAGGCAGCGTCCCGATGAAACGCGTTCACATCTTTTTATTTCTGGCATGCGCCGCCGCACTCATTTCTTCAAGCATGCCGCTTCGCGCACAAACCACAGACCAGGCACCCGCTACTGGCACCATCACATTTGATCGCGTCTGGCCGGAATACACGCCGCAGAACGTTACCATCACCGTCGCGGCCAACGGCCACGCAAAATATGTCTCGCACACTGCGGCCAAGCCACCGGACGAAGCAGACGACTATCAGACAGAGTTCGATGTGTCCCCGGCCTGCCGGGAAAAGCTTTTCAGCAATGCCGGCGAAGCCAATTATTTTGATGGTGACTTCACTTTCAAAAAGCATGCTGTCGCCAGCTCCGGCAAAAAGACCCTGACCTATGCCGATACTATCCGGCACTTCAACACCACCTACGACTACTCTGCGAACAAAGCCATCGCGGAGATTACCGGCATTTTTCTGGGAATTTCCAGCACCATTGAGTACGGGCGCAAGCTGAAATTCAAGCATCGTTTTGACAAGTTGGGCCTTGAAGATGAGCTAAAAGGCATGGAATCAGCGGCTGAAAGCCATAATCTGGCGCAATTGCAGCTGATTGCGCCTGAGCTGGAAAGCATTCTGGAAGACTCCAGTGTGCTGAATATTGCCCGCCAAAGGGCCAAAAGACTGCTTGCCAAAGCGAGTTCTGAATGAAATGGTTAAGTTAGATCAATAACACTTAACATTAAGAAACTAAGTATCCAGACTGCAATCTAATACCATAGGCACGTTCAAGGTAGTAATAAGGAGCTTTTATGCCGCGCAATACAGTGCGTCGCTGGGTCCCCAATGGAAAGCTAGTTCGCCAGGCCGGACTCCTCCTGCCCGTTCTTACATTGATTTTTGCCATCTCCACTTTTTCCGGCGCACAAGCCCCTGCCGCCGTGACTGGATCACCGGCGCGTGTTGCCCGCATCAGTTATGTTGCAGGTGAAGTGCGGCTGGATAGCGGCTGGGGCTATGAAAGCGTGACCATGAATCTCCCGGTGACCGAGCACAACTGGCTGCAGACGCGCTCCAACGGCTGGGCGGAAATCCAGATGGAAGATGGCAGCCTGATTCGTATGGCTCCAGATACCACTATCACCTTCACGCAGTTGGGTCGCACTTCCAGCGGGACCTTTACTACGGTTGACCTTGATCAAGGCGAAGCCGAGTTCAAAATCCTGAAGCGCGCTGACAGTGATTTCCAGGTCACGGTCAATAATAAAACCGTCGCGCTGGAGCACTCCGGCTTTTTCCGTGTCACCAGCACCAATGACGATCCCATGGAGGTTGCGGTTTGGAAAGGCAGTCTCAGCGTCCACGATACTGATAGCGGCGACCTGGTGGCAGTCGGCAAGGATGAGACCTTTGTGATAAATCCAGCGGACGTAGCCGAGTATGCGCTGAATAAAGGCACTGAGGCAGACGATCTGGATGACTGGAGCAAGCAGCGCGATGAAGCTCTGACCACATACAATGCGGCCAATCACAATACGCAGTCGCCGTATCAGTATGGCGCCAGCGACCTTGATCAATACGGCCAATACACGCAAGACCCGCAGTATGGAAATGTCTGGCAGCCTTACGGCGTGAGCATGGATTGGGACCCGTTCAGCAATGGCTACTATGCCAACTCCGGCATTGGAACCACGTGGGTTTCATCCTACCCATGGGGCTGGATGCCCTACCGTTATGGTCGTTGGATCTTTATCAATGGGCGTGGATGGTGCTGGGCACCCGGTGACTGGCATACATTGAACAACGGTCCGCGCATTGCCCATGCGCCTCCGGGATTCCATGCACCGCTTCCTCCTGCGGACCTGAAAGTTGCCGCGCACACGCCGGGGCAGGTGATTCGTCCGGGAGAAACGGCTGGCAACCGTGGCGGAAACAATGGAGTGCCGTCACACCTGTTAACGAACGAAGGCGGCGCCGATCAGGGCACAGGACAACCGATCGCCAAAAGAAGCACGCGGCATGTCTTTACCAACGATGAAGTGCAGACCACTCCACCGCCCACTGAAACTGCCCAGCGCCCGGCAGTGGTGGATGCGGAAGGAAAATCTGCGGAAGGAAGATCTACTGAGGGAGGATCGTCTGGAAAAAGATCTTCTGATGGACGACCGAAGGATTCCGAAGCGCGGAATGAGAACAGCACAGGTGTGAAGCGCACGACCAATCGTTTCGGAGAAGGCGATTCGTCACGGCAGATGAGCCGCACCTCGGAGACCCCTGCTGTTTCCCGGCCAGTACGTGACTCTGCTCCGTCACAGCGCTCTTCTGTGCCGCCAGCCAGTGAGTACAGACCGGCTCCAGCGCAGGTGCCCGTTGTGCATCAGCCCTCTGCACCGGTAGTACATCAGGCAGCGCAGCCAGCACCATCCAGAAGCCAGCCAGCACCGGCACAGTCTAGTTCGTCCAGTGATAGCTCAAAGGGTAAAAACAGGTAAATCTTTTGACCACACAAGGACACGAAGGTTCACGAAGATCAAACTTCGTGTTCCTTTGTGTCCCTTGTGGTTAATTTTTTTTCAGTAGCCGAAATATCTCCGCGCTCTTCTCCAGCGGTAGAGCTTCCGCCCGGATATCTGCTCGAATGCCCGCTTCCTTCAACGCTTCGCGAATCGCTTCGTCCTGATAATCCTTCTTCAAATTGTTGAGCAGCGTTTTGCGCTTCATGGAGAAAGCCGCTCTCAGGAACGCAATAAATTCGGCCGGCTGAATCTGCAATTCTTCAAATCGTGGCGCAATCGTCATTCGCAGCACTGAGGAGTGAACTTTGGGCGGCGGCGTAAACGCGCTGGGCGGAAGGGTAAACAGATTTTCTACCCGAGCATAAAGCTGTGAGGTGGCTGCCAGCATGCCGTAGTCGCGCGTTCCGTGCATGGCGGCGATCCGGTCAGCTACTTCGCGCTGCACCATGATTACAATCACGTCAAACTGATCGTGAAATTCAAAGAGCCGCAGCAGAATGTCTGACGTAATGTAGTACGGCAGATTTCCCACCACATGGACGCGTGAAGGCTTCTCCGGACGTAGATCGTTGAGCGGCCCAATGGTGCGGTTGAGCACGGTACGGAAGTCCAGCTTGAGAACGTCGGCTTCAATGATCTCAACATTGGGGTGCAGGCGATAGTTATAGCGGAGCTCGGCGGCCATCATACGGTCCAGTTCCACGGCAATCAGCCGGTTCGTCCGACGGGCCAGCACTGAGGTGAGCGCGCCTTTGCCGGGACCAATTTCCAGCACCACGGTATTGGCAGTATCGCCCAGCGCGCTTACAATCTCTTCCGCAGCGCCTTCGTCATTCAGGAAATTTTGCCCTAGTTTTGGTTTTTTTGGAGTGCCCAATTGGCCCTTTTGGTTTCTGCCATTTAGAATTTTTGTAACATGGTTGTGCCGCGTCCAGCTGTCATTACCACGGAGGCCCCATGAAAATTGTTTTTGCCGCTTCTGAGTGCGTGCCCTTTGCTAAAACCGGTGGACTGGCTGACGTTGTTGGCTCTCTTCCGCAGGCGCTTGCCCAGCTGGGCCACTCCGTCTCCGTCTATCTGCCCAAATACAAGCAGACCAAATTGCCGGACGCCAAAGTTCTGCTGCCCAGCGTCACCATTCCTTTTGACGATCAATACCGCTTCTGCTCCGTATTGGATGGCGGCAAACGCTCAGGGGTGCAATTCTACTTCATTGACTATCCGCCGTTCTTTGACCGTGAAGCGCTCTATGGAACTCCCGCCGGCGACTACCCAGATAACGCGGAGCGTTTCGCGCTCTATTGCCGCGCCGTGCTTGAGGCTTCCAAGGTGCTGGGTGTGCCGGATATTTTCCATTGCCATGACTGGCAATCGGCTCTCGTTCCCATTCTGCTGCGCACCAGTTATGCCGGTGATCCCATTTTCCGCGGCACGCATACGGTCTTCACCATCCACAACATTGGCTATCAGGGACTTTTTCCCGAGGACACGCTGCCGCTGCTCACGCTTCCCTGGGAGCTTTTTACCATCGGCAAAATGGAGTTCTGGGGCAAGGTGAATTTCCTGAAAGGCGCGCTCGTCTTCTCTGACCATCTCACTACAGTGAGCCGCAAATATGCGCAGGAAATTCAGACCAGCGAATATGGCTTTGGACTGGAAGGCGTGTTGCACTCTCGCGCTGGGTCGTTGACTGGAATCATCAACGGCGTGGATTACAGCGAGTGGAGCCCGGAAAAGGATAAGCATGTTGTCCGGCAATATTCCGCGGAGAATCTCGCGGGCAAAAAAGAATGCAAATACGACCTGCTACGCCAGTTTGGTTTGGAGCAGGCTCCGATCGGTACGCCGGTGATTGGGATCGTCTCGCGCTTCGCGGCGCAAAAAGGTTTTGACCTGATCGCCGATGTAGCCAATGATCTGGCGCGCCTGCCGTTGATTCTTGTTGCGCTGGGCAGTGGCGACAAACAATATCAAGACCTATTGCAGAAACTGAGCCGGCAATATCCTGAGAAAATTGCGGTGAAAGTGGCGTATGACGACACGCTGGCGCACAAGATTGAAGCCGGTGCGGATATGTTCCTGATGCCGTCGCGCTATGAACCCAGCGGCCTGAACCAGATGTATAGCCTGCGCTATGGGACAGTGCCAATCGTCCGCGCCACCGGCGGCCTTGACGATACGATTGAGCCCTGGGAGCTGACCACCGCCAAAGGCACAGGCTTCAAGTTCAGCGCTTATTCCGGCGTGATGATGCTCAATTGCATTCAAGATGCACTGAAGGCATTTAAAGACCAGACAGGATGGAACAAGCTGATGCTCAATGGCATGAAAAAAGATTTTTCCTGGACGTCATCGGCGCGCGAGTACGTGAAGATTTACGAACGCCTTTCGCCGCCGAAACCAGCCAGCCCAACAGAAAAAGTTCTGGAGTTCAGCAGGGCTTAGCTCAAGCAATCGTTAGACACGCCACAGCGCAATCGCCGCGCCTGCTGCATACGTCACGGTGATAAAAACTGAATTGGCAATAAAGATTGCTATCACGGCCAATCGCGTGATCCACGCCGGAGCGCTCCACCAGCGGACTATATGACTTGTCTCAGGATAGTAGAAGCGTAAAAGCGCCTTGGATAGATAAATCATTTCTATTAGCAGCAGGCAAAATACCGTGCCTAGAATCATCCCCTGCAAGACGCGGCCATGTGCAATTTTGAAGATTGTCGAGAACAATGGCTTTGGAACAAGGCTGAACAGAATCACAAACGAAGCCACATGCAAGCTGAAGACCAGGTGCTCCACAAAGAGCGGCCTGCGTTTGTGATAGAGCAGAAACAAAAAGCCGGCCAACAGAACCACGTTGCAGAAAGAGAGCGCTGTGGCATAGGTCTTCAGTTCATGGTCGAATTTTTCCACTGCGGCTTCAGATTTAAGGTCCTTGCGGGCAGCCTCCCGTTCCATGAATCGGGTAAGAATTCCGGAAATGTCGAGCGTCTTTACGGTCTCTTCGACTGTGGAAGTGGTAGGTGGTCCCGGAGGCAACAGGTTCAACTGCAGTCTTTGTACGTTTAGCCTCATGGCGCCCGGCGTAGGCAGCAGCGCAAGAATCACCAGGCAGGTAAGCAGAAGCCGCACAGGATTGATGTATCCGCGCCGGTGCCCGGCAAAATATTCAGCCGAGAGAAATCCAGGCAAAAAAAGCAGACAGCGGAAAGTGTGAAAGACCTTACCGTCAATGTGACTTAGCTCGTGCAGCAGGTTGTGATTTAGAAAATGCCACAGCGTGAGCGAAGGCCGATCAATGACGTGCTCTCCGCACTGCGAGCAAAAGGGGCCGCTGAGAGGCGCGCCGCAGTCAGCACATGTTGTTGGAGTGTATGCGGTTGAATCACTCGGGGTCGGCTGGTTGTGAGTCAATTGGTCCACTATTTATTTGTGCTCAACCGTTTCTGTCGCGCGAAATACCAGAACACCGGCACGCCAGAGAGGATAATCAAACTGCCGACAATCGAATTCTGCCGGTTCTCGGGATCGGCCAGCGTGTAATACAGCAGAATGCCTGCGGCCACAATGAACAGAGCTGGAACAACTGGATAGCCCCATGTGCGATAAGGCCGTGGCGTGTCCGGCTCGCGTTTGCGGAAGACAAAGATGGTGCTGGCGGCGACCATGTAGAAGAGCCATTCGGCAAAAATTGCCAGCGCTGTAAGGTCTCGAAAAGCGCCGCCTACCAGAAGAAGAAGAATGGCCATGATAGCCTGCACCACAATCGCCAGCGCGGGCGTATGAAAACGGGGATGCACCTCGCCCAGCTGCTTAAAAAAATATCCGTCGCGCGCCATGGCGAATGGTACGCGCCCGCCACTCATAATAGTTCCATTTAAAGTCACAAACATTGAGAACGCCATGCCCGCGGAAACCAGCGCGGCGCCCAGCGATCCAATGGCAATCTGCGTGGCCAGTGACGCCGGAACTTTCGAGCCGGCAATCATGCTGGCAGGCATTACATATTGCACAGCAGCGTTAATGCCCATATAAAGAACGGCTACCAGGCCAACACCGGCAATGAGCGCGACGGGAATATTGCGCCCAGGATTGCTGATTTCACCGCTCACCATATTGAGATCGTTCCAGCCGTCATAAGCCCAGAGTGCGGCGACCAGTGCGGCCATAAATCCGGCCATGCCGCCCTTTGCACCCAGAAATGTTGTATGGAAATTCCCCCAGCTTCCGGTGGAGGCGGTAAAGCCAATAAACAGGATGGCCACGATCATCCCAACTTTTAGTGCGGTAAACACCAGTTGAAAGCCGCCAGCTTTTTTTACGCCAACATAATTCAATGCCGAAATCAGGATGGTGGCGGTGATTGCCACCAGAGTGCCGTTGGTTACAGCAAAAGTTTTGGTTCCCAGATGGAAAGAGAAAATGTTTCCGGCAAGAAAGCTGAGCCGGGGGAAGGTGCCCAGCACATCCACAATGCCGGTGGTGACCGACGCAATCGACGCTGGCTTAGCAATCAGGAACCAGGTCCAGGCGTAAAGAAAGGCAGGCAGCGGGCCGTAAGCATCGCGGATGTAAACATATTCTCCGCCGGCCCATGGCTTAATCGCGCCGAGTTCGGCATAAGTAAGTGCTCCGGCAAAGGAGAGCACGCCACCCACGATCCATACCAGATAGACCAGTCCGGCGGAGCCCACGTCTTTCATCATCTCGCCGGGCACGCGGAAAATGCCGCTGCCAATAATTGTGCCGGCCACAATTGCCACTGCGTGCCAGGCGTTTAACTCGCGCAATAGATCAGGCGCTGATTTTGGCGCGGTCTGCATCCGTGTCGGCCTCCAGAAGGCTTGCGAGATATCCAACAACAAACGTCGTAATCGAGCCGAAAGTCACGTACCAGGTCCACGCAATGTGGGTCCATTTCCAGATATAAATATTCAATGCCAGTCCGCAAAGCATACCAATAATTGCGCCAGTCTGTTTGGCCCGCTTGGTGAGCAGTCCCAGCAGAAAGACGCCGAGCAATCCGCCATAAGCCAGTGAAGCAATGGTGAGACCTTTTTCCAGAACGTTGCCGCCATAGCGCGAAGCCAGCGCAAATCCGAAGAGCACAATGCCCCAACCAATGGTAGCTGCACGAGAAAGCATAAGCCGCTTGCCGTCAGGGGTTTCAGGATTGCGGCGCAGATAAAAGTCAATCATCGTGGTTGAAGAAAGAGAGTTGAGCGCAGCGCTCAGATTCGACATTGCCGCTGCCAGAATTGCGGCAATCAACAGTCCCGAGATTCCGTGCGGCATGTGCTCCACAATGAACATAGGGAAAACGTAGTCATTGGTAGCGAACGCTCCGTGAGCAGCCTTCTGGTAAAAGACCCACAGCCCTGCACCCACCAGCAAAAACAATGTGAACTGCACCAGGATCACGCCGCCGCTGAAGAGCAGGGCGGTTCGTGAGTCGCGTTGATTGCGGGCCACGAGCAAACGCTGGACCATCAGCTGGTCTGTGCCGTGCGTGGCGGTGTTTAGGAACATGCCGCCGATCAGTCCCGCCCAGAATGTGTATGTCTTGAAAAAACTCAGTGAAAAATCAAAGACCTGCAGCTTGCCCGCGCTGGCGGCAATGGAGTGAATCGCCGGCCATCCACCGGGGACGAGATGTAGCAGCGTGAAGAAGCCTACAAAAGTTCCGCCAACATAAATCACAAGCTGGATTACGTCTGTCCAGATCACGGCAGCCATGCCACCTTCAAAGGTATAAATAAGAGTAAGAGCCATCACAATGGCCACGGAAGCCACGCCGCCGGTTCCCAGAGCAATACTAATGACAATCGCCACGGCCCATACGCGCACGCCTTCCGCGGCGGCCCGGGTGGCCAAAAAAACTGCGGCAGTAATCCGGTGCAACTTTTTCCCGAATCGGCGGTCTATTAGCTGGTACGCCGTAAACATCTCACCGCGAAAGTATTGCGGGATAAAGATAAGGCTCACGACGATCCGGCCGAGCAGATAGCCGAAGATAATTTGCAGGAACCCGAAGTTGCCGCCGTAAGCAATACCCGGCGTGCCAATGACTGTAAGCGTGCTGGTTTCAGCGCCAACAATTGACAGAGCTATGGCCCACCAGGGTATGTTGCGGTCGGCCAAAAAATAATCGCGCAGTGACCTTTGGGCCTTCCGGAACCTTAGTCCAAAGAGCGTAATACCAATCAGATAGGCAACGATTATGATTCCATCTACAATTTGCAGTCGCATTGAATAGTTTTGTGTGCTCAGCCATTATTCGGGAAAAATGCTGGAAAACGAAAACAAAAGTTGTGGGAAGATAAATTAAATCCAATCATGCCACTGTACCTGGGAATTGACGCCGGAGGGACCAAGACAGACTGCGCCGTAAGCAATGGCGCGGAGCTGCTGGGGCAGGCTACAGGTGCAAGCTGCAAACTGGCGCGCGTGGGCAAAGAGCGCGGCCGCGAAAATTTGCAGGCCGTGATCCGGCAGGCCTGTGAAGCGGCGGGAGTTCCTGTTGAGAGCGTACAGCATGTTTGCATTGGGATGGCCGGAGCGTCACTGGCAGAGGCCGTGCACTGGGCGCAGCAGACTCTCCGCGAGCTTATGCCTGAGGCAACAATCTATGTCGCCGGTGACCATGTTATTGCGCATCGCGCAGCCTTTGGTACGTCACCGGGCGTACTGGTAATTTCTGGGACAGGGTCCATTTCCTTTGGGCGCAACCAGAGTGGCGAGACTGCGCGCGCCGGTGGATGGGGACCAAACGTCTCTGATGAAGGTTCTGCGTTCTGGGTGGGTAGAGAAGCTGTGACCCAGGCGCTGCATGCTTTTGATTTTGGCAAGAGCAACGGACTGCTGACTACAATTGCCGACTGCTGGAAGGTCGCGCCGGAAGAAGTCATCCGGCTAGCCAATGCTTCTGAGCCGCGGTTTCCTGAACTTGCCGGACCGGTGATGAACGCCGCCGAACAGGGTGACGTAAACGCGCGAATGATCACAGAGCGCGCTGGGCAAGCGCTGGCCGGATTGGCGAGCGCGGTGATTAATCGCCTGTGGCCCTCCGGAGGCGTGGTTCCGGTGGCGCTGGCCGGTGGAGTACTGCAAGGTGCAGCGCTGGTGCGGCAGGCATTTAAAGACGCCATGAAAGTTGAGCAGCCGTTGGCTGCGGTGAGCTTTGCCTATGTGCGACCAGTGTTAGGGGCGCTGGAAATTGCCGCGCAACGCGGAGTGAGAAAATGAGCGACTCATCTGCAAACCAGGAAGGCGCGGAAAACGCCGCTGCGCAGAAATCGCCAGAGCAGCCAGAACCTCCTCGAGTTAGAAGCGCAGAGAAAAAAATAATCCTGCCCGCAGACGCCGACCTGGAACGGCTGGTCCATGATACTTCACCGGAAATGATGATTGCTGCCGCGGGCGATCCACGGCTGACTGAAGACCTGGCGCTGGCATTGCTCAACCATCGCGACCTGCCGCGTGAAGCCCTGGAGGCGTTGAACAAAAATGGCCAGCTAATGCAGCAGCGCAAGATGCGCCTTGCCGTGGTCATGCATCCGCGCACGCCGCGCCACATTTCTGTTCCCACCATCCGCCACATCCATACGTTTGAGCTGATGCAGGTAGCGTTGCAGCCTGTAGTCCCGCCGGACGTGAAGCGCGCAGCCGAAGAAGTGCTCATCAGCAAAGTAGCAAATATTTCATCCGGTGAGCGATTTACGCTGGCTAAGCAGAGCTCCGGCCGCGTAGCTGCGTCCCTGCTGCTGGATAAAGAAGAGCGCATTATGCAGGCAGCGCTGAACAATCCGCAGATGA
Organism: Candidatus Angelobacter sp.; assembly: GCA_036502105.1. Taxonomy (GTDB): domain Bacteria; phylum Acidobacteriota; class Terriglobia; order Terriglobales; family Acidobacteriaceae; genus Angelobacter. Next base: position 11,386 of record DASXZE010000279.1, read on the forward strand.
CGGAGATGTTTATTGTACGGGCTTTAAAGCTGGAGCGCGGCACGGAGTTGCTTGCGCCGGCTGTTTCGCGACATCAGAAATGGTCATTCCGTAATGACGTCAAAGCTGCGCTGCTCGGCAATAAGAACACGCCGGCCACGCGGATGATCCAGCTGGCTGCGGAACTTCCTGTGAACTTGATTAAAGATGTTTTGCGAAATGGAAAGTTGAGTCCGCAGGCCAAGAATAGTTTACTGGCAGTGCTGGAAAAGCGCGGGCTACGAGCTTGATGCGGAACCTTGAAAACACAAAGAAAAACCTTTGAAACACAGAGGGAAGGAGGACGCAGAGGATTTTAGGTAAGTTTGAAATAGAAAAAAATAGTAAGCGATGCAAGAATATTTGAACAACTACGATTCGACCATTCAATTCCTTCCGCTTACTCTGTTCCTCTGTGTTTCAAGTTTTTGTTTCAAAGGTTTTCCTGTGTTCAAGTTTTTAAGTGTAAGCCTGATACCCATCATCTTTTCCCGGCACAATCAATTCATCCAGCTTTAGGAATTCCTGCACCACTTCTTCGTTCGACCGTTCCATTTCATGCACTGATCCCACAAAGATGGCGCGCGCTTCATGCAGGAACACAATACGGTCCGCCAGCTTTTTCGCCAGGCGCATGTCATGCGTCACCACAATGCTGGTGAGCTTGAGCTGGACCTTCAGTTTCTGGATCAAGTCACCCAGAAGCTGCGCCATCAGCGGATCCACCATGGTTGTTGGCTCGTCATAGAGGATGCACTCTGGCTGTGCTGAAAGTGCGCGCGCTATCGCTACGCTGCGTTTCATTCCGGTGGAAAGATCAGAGGGCAGCAGGTCGCGCATGGGCTTTACGCCTACCATGTCCAGCAGGCCATCGACGATTTGAAAGATCTGATCTTCGTCCAGATCATGGCGCTCGCGCAACGGAAAGGCCACGTTTTCGCCAACGCTCAGCGAGTCAAAGAGCGCGCCGTTCTGGAAGACCATGGTCACTTTTTTGCGAATGTGTTCAAGCTGTAACTCGGCGTAGTCGGTGATGTCTTCAAAGGCGACAATCATGCGGCCGGAATCGGGCTTGAGAAAACCCATGATGTGATGCAGTGAAACTGATTTGCCCACACCGCTACGGCCCAGTATGCACAGCGTTTCTCCGGGATACACGGGGAAGCTCACGTCTTCCAGAATCTTATGGTCGCCAAACGCTTTATAGACGTGCTTGAATTCCACGTAGGGTAGCTTGTGCTCCGGCGACGGATCGTGAGGGTTATGGCTCATGTGTCCTGGCCGGAGAGGCGGCGGCGTGCGCGGGCCAGATCGTCCGGGGTGTTTAGATTTTCGAACATATCGGGCGCGAAGGCAAACTGGCGCAGCTCCTGATCTTTGAGCACCAGCGTTTTCACCCGGGAAAACAACGGCACAATCTTGTAATTGCCTGAGCGCAACGCCATTTCTGCCACCGGCAGAAAATCTGGCGAGTAAACCGCGCACAGCGGCTGCGTGTAGCCGTTGATCTCCGGTGTGGTCACGACCGCGCCTGAAGCAATGGCCCGATCAGCTACATAAGAGAGAAATTTTGGCGCGATAAACGGAGTGTCCACGGCGATGACGAGATTGAATTCAGTTTGCGAGTTGGTGAGAGCAGAGTGGATGCCGCTTAGCGGCCCGCAATCGGGGAAGATGTCTTCGTAAACCGGCGCTATTGCACCATACAGATCAGACTTGCCCAGGATGGCGACAGTCCGGCACACCTCGCGCAACGCCGCCAGCGCGTGCTCCAGCAGAGTGCGGCCATTCAACGTGACTGCGGCTTTATCCTGGCCCATGCGCGAACTCTTGCCGCCGGCAAGAACAAAGCCCGTTAGCTGGGAATGCACCATGGGGGCTGATTTTAGCGGAAATATTGCCTGTGGGAATAATTTCTGTGGGAATTTAAAATGCGGCCCAAAAGAAAACGGCACTCGAAGCAATCTCTTAGAAAATCTCCAGCCCCATGATTCTTCCAAAGGCATCCAGTTCAAGGCTGCCTTTGCCTTCCAGCACGGAGTCGCCATTTAAATCCGGCACGGTGATGAAGACCCTTTCATTGACTACGCTGGCGGAATCTGTCCGGCTCAGGTACTCGAGAGAGCGGCGGCTGCGCAGGTTTTCTGGCAGGCTGAAAGCCACGTCAGCCAGTTCGCCAGTTTCAGTCAAAGACAGTGCCACGTCTACGGGATAGCTCTGGTCCGCGGCGCGCTCTTGCGTCGTGGGATCAAGCATGGGCTTGAACGAAACGTAGTAGTAGAAAGTATCTTTCTCCGGATTGTAAACACCGCGTGCAATGCGTAAAGACATAAAAAAGGAAATAAGTTTTTAACACATTTGCGTTGAAATCTCGAACCGGCGGATGCACGAACGATGTACCGATGCATTTATGTTGTGATAGGGATCTCTCGCTACGCTCGAGATGTTAGAAAAAGCATCTAAAATTACATGATGAAAGTTTTCCTCACCGGCGCTACCGGCTTTGTTGGACGGAACATGCTCAAGCGGTTACTGGCAGACGGCCACAGCGTGCGCGCG
>DASXZE010000280.1:0-5345 GCA_036502105.1 Candidatus Angelobacter sp.
GTCCGCGCGATGCCGAACACGCCGGCCATGGTTGGCGCTGCCATGACGGCCGTATGCGCTGGTCCGGCGGCAAAGCCCGAGCATCTGGAAACCGCCAAGCACTTGTTTGAGAGCGTAGGACGTGCACTGGTCGTCGATGAAAAACACATGGACGCCATTACAGCTCTCTCCGCCAGCGGTCCGGCATTTGTGTTTGTAATTCTTGAATCATTGGCTGAGGCGGGCGTGAAAGTTGGCTTGCCCCGCGAGATGGCAACAACGCTGGCAGCCCAAACGCTGTATGGATCAGCCCAGCTCGCGCTTGAAACCGGACACCACCCTGCACTCTTGAAAGATGCAGTCACAACACCCGCAGGCTGCACGATTGAAGGCCTGATGGAGTTGGAAAAAGGCGGGCTGCGCGTGACGCTGATGAATGCGATTATCAAAACGACCCAAAGAGCTCGGGAGTTGATGACAAGTTAGCAGCTTTTGGCTATTGGCCCTTGGCCTTTGGCTTGGAATCTAAGCCCGCGGCCTGGTTTATGTCTCATCCGCTTTATGGTCCATTATCAAATGCCAAAGTTAAGAACTAAAAACCGAGAACCAAGAGCTAAGAGCCAAGGGCTAAAAGCCAAAGCTGCTAATTTCCTAATTGCGGCTCATGGCTCGTTGATGTAAACTTTCTGTGATGTTACTTTCTGTCTCCAACATGGCCATGTGCTGTCGCACCATGGCTATGTGTGTGTTTACCCAAAGGCAGGAAGGTTCATAAGCAATATTTTTATTCGCCATTATGAACCCGCTGCCTCAGGTAGCGGGTTTCTTCGTTTTAAGCAGGATTCAACCGAAACGCGATTTAACCGGAGCAAGGTTCAGCAAGCATTGACCGAGCCAGGGGAGAAACAATGAGCACCGATTTGCGCTATGAATTGCGATGCCGTGAATGCCAGACCACATGGGGCAATCAGCCGATTTCATTCTGCCAGAACTGTTTTGCTCCGCTGGAAGTGGCCTATGACTGGGACCGCATCCGCAAAGAGATCAGCAAAGACGAGATTGCGCGCCGCGCAACCAACCTGTGGCGCTACAAAGAACTGCTGCCTCTGCCAGACACCTATGACGCTTCCTCGCCAGCCGGCTTTACGCCGCTGGTTCGCACGGCCAAGCTGGGCGAAAAACTGCGCAGCCGGTCGCTTTATGTGAAGAACGACGCAGTCTGCTTCCCTACGCTCAGCTTTAAAGATCGAGTGGTGGCCGTGGCGCTTACACAGGCCAAGAACTTTGGGTTTGACGTAGTCAGCTGCTCATCCACCGGCAATCTGGCCAATGCGGTTGCCGCGCAGGCAGCGCGCCTGGGATTGCGTGCCTGCATCTTTATTCCGGCTGACCTGGAGCCAGCCAAGGTTTTGAACACGCAGGTTTATGGCGCACAGATTGTCCGCATTGACGGCAATTATGACCACGTAAATCGCCTCTGCTCGCAGATTGCTGACAAGCACCACTGGGGCTTCGTGAACGTCAACCTGCGGCCTTATTACGCCGAAGGCTCAAAGACCGTGGGCTATGAGATCGCTGAGCAACTTGGCTGGCGCTTGCCAGATAATGTCGTCGTGCCAATGGCCGGCGGGTCGTTGATCACGAAAATTTATAAGGCTTTCAAAGAGCTGATCCAGCTTGGGCTGGTGGAAGAGAAGCAGGTCAAGTTTTTTGGCGCGCAAGCCACTGGATGCAGCCCCATCAGCGTCGCAGTAAAAGCTGGACGCAACGAGATTGAGCCGCAGAAGCCGCAAACCATTGCGCGGTCACTGGCCATCGGCAACCCAGCTGATGGGTTCTACGCAGCAAAAACAATTCTGGGCAGCGGCGGATGGGCCGAAGATGCGAGCGATCCGGAGATTGTGGATGGCATGACCCTGCTGGCGGAAACCGAAGGCATTTTTACCGAGACAGCCGGCGGCGTAACCGTGGCCAGCGCCAAAAAGCTGTTTGCGCAGGAGCGTATTCGTCCGGACGAGACGACCGTTCTCTGCATTACCGGCAACGGGCTTAAAACCACTGACGCACTGACGGGCAGGTTTGAAACCGTGGAGCCGATTCCGCCCAAGCTGGCCGCGTTTGAGCAATATCTGGAAACTGAATTTGCCGGTACCGCACATTCTGCAAAAAGAGGAGCCGCTTAAATGAGCGTAAAGGTTTCAATTCCCAGCGCATTCCGCCGCCACACCGAAGGCGCGGACAGCTATGATTGTCCGGCATCTGACCTGAACGGCCTGCTTGACTCCCTGGGCACCCGCTTCCCTGACCTGAAACAACATTTACGCGATGAACAAGGTAACGTTCGCCGGTTTTTGAACATATACGTAAATGATGAAGACATACGGTTTCTGGGCAAGGACTATCAATTCAAAGAGGGCGATGAAATCATGCTGGTGCCATCCATCGCCGGTGGCTAAACATTGGAAAACACTAATCTTTGCTGATCATGTCAGGCTGCTGGCAGTCGCCCGATGGGGCAGGTTTCCAGACTGGCCGGTTTTCCGGCTTAGATCTCCTGAAAAGAGAAGACCTGCTAAAAAAAGCCGGCTGAAAACTTATCAAATCTTTATTTTCATTTCATCGCGAGCTGCTGCATACTCTTACGATTGCTTGGCAGTGGTGTGTTTACTCCTCTGTCTCTCTTCCGTTCATCTTGAAATTAGTAGCGTCTCCCCAGGGTTTCTGACTAAAGGTTCTGAAAAAGGGTCCTCGAAAAATTTTTTGCAGGTGCTGAAAAATTTTGCAGTAGAGCTTTTGCAGACGCGCCTGAAAAACCCCGGGCTCCATAGTTCGTATCAGCCCGAAACAACAATTCCAACCCCCTTTAGCTACTGCACAACCAAAGCCAACGCAGGTTGAGCAGATATTAAAGAATCGTCAGAAAGTACGGGGAAGCGTCCGGGTTGGATCAGGCCACTTACCGCAGCTGACAGGAATAAAAACCCTTGGGACCAAAATTTAGTAACATGGCCCGTTCCTAATTGTCCGTTGATAATTGCAATCGTTTGATAACTGCCTCAGGAGGCCGCATGAAACTCAAGCAACGCCATTCACATCTTTTGCCGACTCTGTTTGCCATCGCCCTTTTCTTGCTGGCGATCTCAGTCCCAGGCAGGGCTGATGACAAGAAGAAACCCCAGTCTGCGCCCAAGCCCCCCAGCAAGCCGGCTTCAACAAACCACTCTTCCGGAGGCTCCAACACGTCGCATGGCAGCAATACGGGCAGACCATCAGGATCTGGCGGATCGTCGAATGGCAGGCCGAGCGGCGGTTCGTCCAATGGCAGACCGTCCAATGGCTCAGCGAATGGCAGGCCGTCCGGCGGGTCGTCCAATAGCAATGCTTCACATGCTTCTGGCGGCAATTCAAACGGCCGTCCAAGCGGCAATAGCGGTGGCAACAACAACGGGCGTTCAGGATCTACGAATAACTCAGCGGGGAATAATCGCGGCTCGAACGGCGGCAACAACGCAAACAATGGCCGTTCAGGATCAAATAACAACACAGGTAATCGGAGCGGCAACGCGAATAACAACAATCGCGGTGGCAACAACGCCAACAGCAACAACCGTGGCGGAAACAACAACTCTCGCGGTGGATCCAGCGCTCGCCGTGAGCCCGTCCGCAATGTGCATGAAGTGGGTAATCATCGCGTAGCCACTGATAATCGTGGCCGGGTGCGCGAAATCAGTGGACATGACAGCCGCGGCCGTGATTTGGCCGTTCGTCGTGACCTGCGTGGCGGAAGCCGGTTTGAAACCAGAGGCGCAGGCGGCCGCCGGATCGTCGGTTACGGTGGCGGCAGGGGCTTTACTGAGCGCAGATTCGTGAATCGTGGTGGACACGTTTACGTCCAGCGCACATACGTTTATGGCGGACGCAGCTACGCTTACGCTTATCGCTCTTACTACTACAACGGCTACGCTTATTACGGTTACGCACCGGCGTTTTACTATCACCCAGGCTTTTACGGATGGGCTTACAATCCCTGGGCGGTACCGGTGGTTTACGGCTGGGGATGGGGCGGCAATCCGTGGTATGGATATTACGGCTATTACTTCAATCCATATCCTGCCTACGCCAACGCCTCACTGTGGCTGACCGACTACCTGCTCGCCGAAAGCTTGCGCGCAGCCTATGACTCTCGCGCCAATGCGAACGCCGATGCCATGCAGCAGGACGCGAACAACTCAAATAACAACGGCGGCGGCGGCGACAACAGTGGACAGGTTGCGCTTTCACCTGAAGTAAAACAGATGATCGCCGATGAAGTGAAGCGCCAGCTAGACGCGGAACGCAACGCCGCGGCCCAGCCCGCTCCGGCTGCAAATCAGGCGCCTGCACAGAGCGCAAACAATAATCAACCGGAAGAAACGCCGGCGGCGCTTGATCCGGCCCAGCGCGTATTTGTTGTGTCTGGGAACGTGGACATGGCAGCTGACTCCGGCGAATGCGGCGTTACCGCAGGTGACGTTCTGGTTCGCAGCGGCGAGCCCAACGGAACCAAGATCTCCGTAAGCGTGGTCAGCAGCAAAAAAGGCGATTGCGCGGTCGGCACCAATGCTGACGTGGAAATCAGCGACCTGCAGGAAATGCACAACCAGTTCCGCCAGAAAATGGATTCCGGCTTGAAAACCCTGGCTGACAACTCCGGCAAAAACGGACTCCCCAAGGCTCCAGACACGGCTACCACCACCGGTGAAGTGCCGGCTCCGCAACCCGACTCAGACGCCGGCAGCGAGCTGCAAAACCAGCAGAAAGACGCTGAAGGCGCTGAACAGGACGTGCAGAAGGGTTCACCGGGAGGAAAGTAAAACAATCGCAGCGCTGACTCAATGAGAACCCAGATGATGACCAGAAACTTGTTTCGCTGCATACCAATCACTGCTCTTGCCATGATCGTGGCCGCACCTGCGGCCATGCTTCATGCGCAGGGCGCTTCCGCCTCGCCTTCAATTCAGGAACAACTGGAAGCGCAGTATCCCCTGGCTAAGATGACAGCCAAGGGCGGATGCGCCATCAGCAATCCTGAAACCACGCTGGCGCTCCAGAAACCCGGACCTGCGGCTTTACCCCAGCGCTCATCATCGCCGGTGTGTGCTTCGCATTACAGAAACGGCAGCTTCACCAAACCTGGCTTCAAGTGCACCTACTACCTGAATATGACCAAACAGAGTCAGGTCAATCTGGAAAAAGGTGACAAGGTTTTTCCCACCAAGCTTGAGATCGATAAAGACGACGTAAAAATTTCATTTGGATATTGCTCTGGCGATCCTGGTCAATCTTCTGCATACATCGGAGAAGTAGTCGTCGAGTTTCCCAAAGAT
>DASXZE010000281.1:0-4565 GCA_036502105.1 Candidatus Angelobacter sp.
GCTGCATTGATCCGCCGCAAGAGGTTGTGTAGCTGAGGCCAACGGCGATAAAACCCAGCAGGGAAGCCTTTTTTATGATTGCAATGAGTGATTCAGGCCTAGCCATGGATAGTTCTCCTCTAGTTTTGGTCCAACAATATACAAGGTTGCAGCTATTGGTGATTTTTGATTATAGACTGGAGACTAGCGAAGCTATCCAGGGAAAAGTATTTTTAGAATTTTGGGTGCGCTTGATAGAATCCTCTCTCCCGGTTCAGGAGAACACCAGACAAACATGCTCTTTAAGACCCAGAGCGCCGCAGTTTACGGAATTGACGCAAATATCATCGAGGTTGAAGTTGACGTCAGCCCTACTGCGGCCAAGAACACTGAGGACAATTTTCATACCGTCGGCCTGCCCGATGCCGCTGTGCGCGAGAGCCGGCAGCGTATCCGCGCGGCGCTGAGAAACTGCGGCTTTGAAATTCCCATTACGCAGATCACCATTAACCTTGCGCCGGCGGACATCAAGAAAGAAGGCTCTGGCTTTGACCTGCCGATGGCCATAGGAATTCTGGGCGCGTACGGTGGGCTGATCAAGAAAGAGCTGACCGACTATGTGATGGTGGGCGAACTCTCGCTCGATGGCGGCATTCGCGGTGTGCGTGGCGCGCTGCCCATTGCCATTGCCGCGCGCTCGAAAAAGATTGCCAACCTGATTGTGCCTGAGGTCAATGCACGTGAGGCAGCGGTGGTGGGCGGCGTAAATGTTTATCCGGTGAAGTCTCTGATGGATGTGGTGAACCTGCTGAATAATGGCGAAGGCGTGCTGCCGCTCAAAGTGGATACCACGCAGATGCTGGGTGAACCCCAGGAGAGCGGTGGCCCTGACTTTAAAGAAGTTCGCGGACAGTTTACCGCCAAGCGCGCCCTGGAAATTGCCTGCGCCGGTGGACACAACATTTTGATGATCGGCCCGCCGGGCTCGGACAAGACGATGCTGGCCAAGCGCATCTCTGGAATCCTGCCGCCGCTCACGTTTGAAGAAGCGCTGGAGACCACCAAGATTCACAGCGTGGCCGGCGTGCTGGACGCCGCAGCCGGACTGGTGAGCACGCGCCCTTTTCGCGCGCCTCATCACACCATCTCTGACGCTGGTTTGATCGGCGGCGGAATCATTCCGCGTCCCGGAGAAGTTTCGCTTTCGCATAATGGTGTCCTCTTTCTTGACGAGCTGCCGGAATTTCCGCGCAACGTTCTGGAAGTAATGCGCCAGCCGCTGGAAGATTCCACGGTCACGATTGCCCGCGCTTCCATGTCGCTTACATTTCCATCGCGCTTCATGCTGGCTGCAGCCATGAATCCGTGTCCGTGCGGCTATCACGGATCGGGACAGCGCCAGTGCCAGTGCTCGGAGACGATGATCCAGCGCTATGTCTCAAAAATTTCCGGCCCGCTCATGGACCGCATTGATATCCACATTGATGTGCCTGCCGTGAATTACAAAGAGCTTCGCGGCAGTGACAGTAAGACAGAAAGCTCCGCGCAGATTCGCGAGCGCGTGGTGCGTACCCGCGAGGTCCAGCTCAACCGCTTTGCCGCCGCCGGAGAGCGCAACTACTCCAACGCGCAGATGAGTTCGCGCCAGATCCGCACCTATTGCGAACTGGGCAGTGACAGTGAGCGCATGCTGGAACGCGCCATGCAGCAGCAGGGTCTGAGCGCCCGCGCGCATGATCGGATTCTGAAGGTCGCGCGCACAGTGGCCGATATGGAAGGCAATCCGCAGATTGAGAGCAAGCACATTGCCGAGGCCATTCAGTATCGGACGCTGGACCGGACGTATTGGGCGTAAGTTGATGACCCGCATAAATCTCACCACTGATCTGCGCTGACAACACTGATCGGAACGAGCCACTGCTTCCAAACGCTGCAATGCACGTGAACATAGAAAGACACCTTCCTTTTTCGCAAATCACAGAAACGATTTGCGCAATTCCGTCACCAACTAAAGAGCAGAGCTGCGCGCTGAAGCTGACAAAAACTTAAACATCGCGCACAAGCGGCTGCTGTGGCGAATCATCTATACTGCAACAGGCCAATCTCCAAAGGTCTTTCAAAGAACGGCGTTTTATTTCAAAGCGCTTTTCAAAAAAGATCTTTTGAAAGATGAAAGCAGGAGACGGACAATGAAAAAGTTTTTCTACGCAATCCTATTCGTCGCGATCCTCGCGACTGGAGCTTATTTTTTCTTGTCCAAACAGTTGGAAGTCACTCTGCCTGCCTATCAGCCGCCGCTCAAGAATCTGGTGCATCTGGAGCAAGGCTGGACGGCCGACCAGCGCCTGTGGTTTCATCACACGGCACAAGGCACGCGGCTGGTTCCGTATAAATGGTTCATGGCGCTGCAACAGCCCTGCCTCTCCCTTCTTGGTTGTGACCGCTTCGCTGACGCCGCTTACCTGAGCCGCTTTGGATTTCTCACCAGCACCACCGATCCCAAATTTAATCCTGACGGCTTGCCGATAGGCTTTGCCCTGCAGCAGGATTTCTACGATCCTGAAACCAAGTGCACTGACCCAGTGCTGGGACTCACCTGCGCGGCCTGCCATACCGGCCAGCTCGACTACGAGGGCAATGCTGTACAGATAGAAGGTGCGCCCGCGCTGATTGAGAGTTACCAGTTTCAAAAAGCGCTAGGCGTGGCCCTGATCCTTACCGACTACATTCCCTGGCGCTATGCCAGCTTTGAAAAGCAGGTGCTTGGCCCCAACGCCACCCAGGCTGACAAAGACGCGCTCAAAAAGAACTTTAAAGACTTCATCACGCGCGCCAAGTGGGAGAAAGACGCCACCGACAAGGCAAAGATTTATGACAACCTGGCCGGCTTTGGCCGCACTGACGCGCTCACGCGCATCGGCAACCAGGTGTTCGCCGTGGACATGAAGAACGCCAACAATTTTGCTCCCGCCAACGCCGCCGTGCGCTTCCCGCAGGTCTGGGACGCCTCATGGTTCACCTGGGTGCAATACAATTCGTCCATTGCAGATCCGCTGGCGCGCAATATTGGCGAAGCCATGGGCGTGCGCGCGGAAGTAAATCTGGCCGGGCCGCAAGCCGCGGACTTTGACAACAGTGTCCAGATGACCGGACTCCGCACGGTTGAAAACCTGCTTTCCGGACCAGCGCCTTACCAGGGATTGCACTCTCCGCAGTGGCCCAACATTTTTCCCACGCTCGATCAGGCAAAAATTGTGCGCGGCGCCGAGCTCTACCAGCAGCATTGCCAGGCTTGCCATCTGCCGCCGCCGGCGGAGCTGAGCAAAGACATGGCTGCTGCCAAGCCCGTGTACTGGCGCATCAACCATCAGGGCAAGCCTTTTCTGATGGTGAAAGACATCAAGGTAGATTACGTCGGCACCGATCCGCATGAAGCCATGGATTTCATGAACCGCACCGCCGACTCCGGCAACCTGCAAAAAGGACGCATCTCCGCGGCCACCGGGCTTGACCTGGTCACCAACGGCGTGGCCACAAAGTTCTTCACCAAGACGGGCGTGTCTCCGCAAGACCAAATCGCCTGGCGAGGCTATCGCGACCCCGGCGATCCGGCGATACGCGCTGAAGCCATCTACAAAGCGCGCCCGCTGAACGGCATCTGGGCCGCGTCACCGTATCTGCACAATGGCTCTGTGCCCAGCCTGTATCTGCTGCTCTCTCCGCAGAGCGACCGCCCAGACACTTTCTGGACAGGCAGCAAGCAATTCGATCCACGCAAAGTCGGGCACGATACGTCAGAGCTAAAAGGCGGCTATCTGTACGACACCTCCAAGCCAGGCAACAGCAACCACGGTCACGAATTCAAGGATGGCCCCCGTGGCAATGGAGTAGTCGGCCCGGCACTGTCACCGGATGATCGCTGGGCGATCATTGAGTATTTGAAGTCGCTGTGATCCGTGCGGAAAGCTTTTCAGAACTTCAGCTTGATTTTAGCTAAATGAATGTTTCTGTTATCCGGCTAAGTCAGGCTTGTTCAATGAATGGATTTGAAATTGTGATATCTTGCTGCGCAATGGTCTCTTAAGTCCACAAGGCCAATAAGGCTACTTCAGACAAAACACATGGCGAGGCGAGTATGTCAGACAAAGATGAGCCGAAGGATGTTCCATCGCTCAATCCACCTCAAAATAAGTTACTGGAAGTTCAGTCGACAAAGCCAGACAAAGGCGATTCAAAAGATTTTGTAGAGCACCTTCGCACTGTACATTTCACGCTCGTTACGGTCTGCCTTGCGTTAATTGTGATTCTTCAATTTCCATCGCCGGTTTCTATGCGAGAGGCAATCCATCAGTTAAGCACCATAGCCGATGCTGCTCACGTGTGGAAGGGCACATGGGTTGAAGAGGGAGTTCCGAAGGAATTAAACAACTCGCCTGGTTTCTCTTACTGTGTCAATCCAGTCACGAGCGATTTCGGAATAGTGGCATCTGGCATGCACCTGTCTGTTCATTTCCCAAATATCAATTGGACTCTTCGAACATCAAATCCGATGCGCATTAACGGTGGATATAACGTTGAGGCAAAGT
>DASXZE010000282.1:0-8891 GCA_036502105.1 Candidatus Angelobacter sp.
CTGGCCGATCTGACCTTCATAGGCTGCAACCGAAGCAGTGGTGACGATGACACCGCGCCCGCCGTCTTCGTCCGGCTGGTTGGCGCTCATGGCGTTGGCTGCGTGACGGATGGCGTCAAAGGTGCCGATGAGGTTGATCTGAATAGTGCGGACAAACTTTTCCATATCGTGCATGCCATTCTTGCCCAGAAGTTTTTCCGCAATGCCGATGCCGGCGGTGGTGACGAGAAAATGCAAGCCCCCCATTTGCTTGACTGCGGCTTCAACGTTGGCTTGCACCTGAGCGGCGTTGGTGACGTCAGTCTTTAGGAATTGGGCATTGGCTCCCAGCTCGGCGGCGAGCGCGTTGCCGGTTTTATCGTTAATATCGAGGATCGTTACTTTTGCGCCTTGCGCCACCAGCATGCGGACTGTGGCTTCGCCTAGTCCTGATGCGCCGCCGGTGACAAGAGCGCCTTTGCCTTGAATGTTCATGAACCCTCTTTTATTATCAAAATATTTTTTTAGCCGCGAATCTTTTTAGCCGCGAATTAACGCGAATGAACACGAATTGAATTCGCGTTTGTTCGTGTGGATTGGCGGCAGATCATTTTGCCGTGCTGCAGAATTAGTGTAAATGCTCGTGCACTATAGCCAGCACAAGGTCCCTCACCTCTGCTTCGGGCGCTTAAGAAAGCGCGCCGTCGCTTAACGTGGTCGGGATGACGAAATTTTGGAATCGTAATAATGCAAAAATATTTTTTGCTTGATTCGCGTTCATTCGCGTGGATTCGCGGCTAATTTAGCCGTTCGATGATTGTCGCGTTGGCCATGCCGCCGCCTTCGCACATGGTTTGCAATCCATAGCGACCGCCGCTGCGATTGAGTTCGTGGACGAGCGTTGTCATGAGGCGCGCGCCGCTTGCGCCCAGGGGATGTCCCAGGGCGATTGCGCCGCCGTTGACGTTGACTTGGGCGAGATCGGCTTTGGTTTCACGCTGCCAGGCCAGCACTACGCTGGCGAAGGCTTCGTTGATTTCAATGCTATCCATCTGTTCCAGCTTCAGGCCGGAGCGTTCAAAGATTTTGCGGGTTGCGGGAATGGGCGCGCCCAGCATCAGGACTGGATCTTCGGCGGCAAGAGCGAATTCCACGAAACGCGCCATTGGTTTATAGCCGAGCTTTTCTGCGGTGGTGCGATCCATGATTAACACGGCTGCAGCGCCGTCAGTGATTTGGGACGAATTTGCCGCGGTGACTACGCCGTCGGCTTTGAAGACGGTTTTGAGTGTGGCGAGCTTTTCCAGCGTGGAGCCGGGGCGGATACCTTCGTCGCGCGTGATGGTTGTTGAGCCTTGGTCCGTCTCGATTGGCAGCGGCAGAATTTCCTGGGCGAATCTACCTTCGCTAGTGGCCTGGGCGGCGCGGCGATGGCTCTCAAGAGAATATTGGTCAAGGCATTCGCGGGTGAGATTGTATTTTTCCGCGAGCATCTCCGCGCTGATGCCTTGATTGAAATGCGCGTTGTTATAGCGGCGCATCATCGCCGGGCCAAAGGGCTTACCTGGGCCGTTGGCGGCGGATGAGCCCATGGGAACGCGCGACATGCTCTCAACACCGCAGGCGATGGCAATATTGTAGCTGCCAGCCATCACGCCTTGCGCGGCGAAGTGAATAGCTTGCTGGCTGGAGCCGCATTGGCGATCAATGGTTGTTCCGGGAACGGATTCTGGGAAGCCTGCCGCGAGCACGGCGTTGCGTCCGACGTTGGCGGTCTGCTCGCCAACCTGCATGACGCAGCCGGCGATAACGTCATCGATCAGCGCGGGATCAAGCTGGTTGCGTGCGACGAGGCCTTTGAGCGTGAAGCCGAGAAGGTCGACGGGGTGCCAGGTTTTTAGTTGGCCGTCGCGGCGGCCTAGCGGTGTGCGGATGGCGTCGATGATGACTGCTTCATTCATTTTGTCGCTTTGCTCCAAACCGCTTTGGCGGTTTTGTGCGGCTTTGAATTTTTCTGCCTTGCGGCGGGTGACGCGGCGTCCCCTCGCCACTCTTCGGGTGTTGAAATTTTGTAGCTTACACCCAAATAAATGTGCCGCCCCTACAGGGCTTGATTTTTGTTTGCTATCGACCCACCCTTCTCGGCTCGCATGCGCTCGCCTTCAGGGTGGGCTAACTTTTTTTCGCGCCTACCGGCGCTGCGGCGTGGTTGTAGCTTGTCTTGTCGACTTGCTCCGAACCGTTCAGCTCAAGCAAATCAGCAGTACCAGCAATCAGCAGTACCAGAAATCAGCTTAAGCAGTTCATTAGGCGGCTGCGCTGGTTTCTTTGTCGAAGTCGGCGAAGCCTTTGCCTTGCTCTGCCAGACGTTTGAGCAGTGGCGCGGGGGCCCAGATTTCTCCGTGTTCTTTGTGGAACTGCTGGATGCGCTCGTAGACTTTTTTCAGGCCCACGGTATCTGCGTACCACATGGGGCCGCCGCGATGCGCGGGGAAGCCATAGCCGGTGAGATATATCACATCAATGTCCACCGCGCGCAGGGCAAAACCTTCTTCTAAAATTCGCGCGCCTTCATTGACCAGCGCGTAGAGTAGACGGTCAACAATTTCTTCCTTGGAAATTTCATGCTGCTTGATGCCTGCTTCAGCGGCCCACTCGCGAACGTTTGCTTCTACTTCAGGATCGACAATGGCGCGACGATTTTCGTCATACTTGTACCAGCCTGCGCCGGTTTTTTGGCCGTAGCGTCCCATCTCGCAAAGTTTGTCTTCAGAGAGCGGCTGTCTCTCGCCCGGTTTTTCCAGGTGCTTAAATTCCTTGCGGATGCGCCAGCCTACGTCCAGCCCAGCTAGATCGCCGACGGCTAGAGGGCCCATGGCGAGCCCAAAATCGTACGCCGCTTTGTCAATCGCTTCTACGGTGGAACCTTCTTCCATCATGAACTGCGCTTCACGCCGATACGGGCCAAACATTCTGTTGCCGACAAACCCTCGGCAATTGCCTACCAGCACGCCGACCTTGCCCAGCTTCTTGGCCAGTTGCATGCACGTGGCAATGACTTCTTTGCTCGTCGCCTTGCCGCGCACCAGTTCCAGCAAACGCATAACATTTGCGGGGCTAAAGAAGTGCGTGCCAATCACCGCCTCGGGGCGCGACGTGGCCGACGCAATTTCATCAATGCTCAACGTAGAAGTATTGCTGGCGAGGATCGCGCCTTTTTTGCAGATCTTGTCCAGGTCGCCGAAGATTTGTTTCTTGAGCGCCATGCCTTCAAACACGGCTTCAATCACCATGTCCACGGACTCAAAGCCGTCATAGGTGAGCGTGGGCTTGATCAGGTTCATGCGATCGTCCATTTGTTGCTGCGTGAAACGGCCTTTCTTCACGGAGTTGTCATAATTTTTGCGGATCGTATTCATGCCGCGATCCAGCGCCGCCTGCTCTGTCTCTTTCAGCAGCACGGGGATACCGGCATTCGCAAAGTTCATGGCGATGCCGCCACCCATGGTGCCCGCGCCAATCACCGCAGCAGAGTTTACCGGGATAAGCGGCGTGTCTTTCGGGACGTCAGGAATTTTCGCCACTTCGCGCTCACCAAAGAAGACATGAATCAGCGCCTTCGATTGATCAGAGAACAGGCAGTCAGTAAAAATTTTGCGCTCGGCTTCCACACCCTGGTCGAAGGGAAGTTTGGTCGCGGCTTCAATCGCGTCAATGGCCGCCAACGGAGCCATCAGTCCGCGAGCTTTTTTGCGGGCTGCGTCGCGCGCCGCGGCAAAGATCGGCGCGTTTTGTTCCGGCGTGCCCAGCTTTTCATTGCGCTCACGCGTTTTGGGAATAGGCTTGCCGGCAACTTCGCGGGCAAACGCCACGGCACCGGCGAGCAGATCACCTTCAATTAATTTGTCCACGATGCCCGCAGCCAAAGCGTCTTTGGCTTTAATCGGATTGCCATCGGCACACATCTCCACGGCCTTGGCCACGCCCGCCAGCCGCGGCAACCGCTGCGTTCCTGCCGCTCCGGGAATAATTCCCAGCTTCACCTCAGGCTGCCCCACCACCGCGCTGGGCGCGGCCACGCGATAATGCCCAGCCATGGCCACTTCCAGCCCGCCGCCAAACGCCTGCCCGTGGATAGCCACCACCACCGGCTTCGTGCAATCTTCCATGCGGTTCAGTATCGGCACCAGCGTAAGCCCGCGCTGGTTCTTGCCAGAGGTGATCTTGCCAAACTCTTTTATGTCCGCGCCGGCAATAAAAGTTTTGCCGCCGCCAATCAGCACCGCCGCTTTTACGCTGGGGTCTTTATCAATCTGCTCAATCGCTTCCTGAATGCCCTCCGGCACTCTCGGGCTCAGCGCGTTGACCGGCGGATTGTTGACCGTGATGATGGCAATATCATTGTCTTTTGTCAGTTGGACCAGATCACTCATTGGGGGTTCTCTCTTTGCTGAAAAAATCAGGATGGCGATGACCGTAAAGTTTAGTGAATGGCCATTCAGTTGGTCAAACCACTGCCTGAGGCGACAACGGATGATTCGCGCCGTTTATCGCCAGCAACTCTCCGTGCTTATAGTCCGATTCCTAATGCTTTGTGGCTTTCTGATGTTTTGTGGCATCGGCACTCCTGCCGATGGCTTTTTAAAGTTTCATAGTTTTTTCTTTTCCCTGATCAGCGCCCATCAGCGTTAATCCGCGGCAAAATGGTCTTTCCGATCTCGCGCGATGTCGGCGATGGCGCGCGATCCCGGCGATCTTTCCCTTTGCTTTTCTCCGTGCCTCCGTGTCTCCGTGGTGAAGATTAGTTTTTCAATTTCCACTCTTGGCAATCCCGGCGATTTTGGCAATCTCTCTCCTAAGCTCCACCACCTCCAGCGGACACTCATCCCAGTTATGGTTCCAGCACACAATCAAATGGCACTTTTCCGGATCATGCATGTGGTCTCTGAAATTTCTGCTTTCATATTCAAATTCAATCTTTACCCGCTGCCATTTGCCGGACTCAATTTCTCTAAAAGCCTCGCAGTCCGGAAAGGCCGTCTGAATATGCGTAATGGCAAAGCCCAGCTTTCTGGCCGTTGCGCCAAACAGAAATACCACGCCTTGTTCATTCGTCGGTGAGAGCAGCAGTTCAAAAGGCACCACCGGAGGCCCGTAAACCGGCTCGTCCATTCTCAGCACCGGCTTGGAGTCCGAACCCGATATCCATGGCGAATTCCGTGTCTGCATCGGCGTGGCCTGCAGGTAGGTCCGCACTATATCCAGTTCGTCTTTCCATTCTTCTTCCAGACGCTGCTCCATCGCATAGCGCATCAGCCCGCCGGCAACCCCCGTCCACCCGCCAAACCGACGCACCAGCGGCCCGCTGCTGTATTTGCCGCCGGCCTCATATTCCACCAGTGACGGCACTTTCCGCAGTTGTCTCACCAGCCGTATCCAGTCCTGAAACAGTTCGTTCATGCTCGTCTTGTAGCCGCAGCCCACCCGCTCCAGCCCGCAGGCCCGTAACGCGGCCGCATAATGTCCAAAATTCCTTCGCACCGCATGCGCTGAAAGCTTTTGCAGCCCCGCCAGCTCCGTGAGTGAAGGCGTGTGCCCCAGCTCCCGCGCCGCCTGTTGGATTGTCTGTATTACCTCTTCTTTGTTCATGGTCATTTCTCCGTTAAATGGAAAAAGCCACCAGTGGGGCGGCTAGTATGTTGGTGTTCAGCTCTTGTTTGAGGTTCAGAGGAACCGTGGACCGCAGAGCCTGCCCTGAGTTTTGCCGAAGGACGCTCTCGCCTGCGCTTTAAACAGTCAGAGGCGATGAACTCTGTGAACCGGTAAACGGCTGAAGATAAAACCTGATGGCTGAGTGCTAGTTGCTGATTGTTAATAGCTTACTGCTGATGGCTGACTGTTGGTTTTCCGATGCCGCGCGATCCCGGCGATTCTACCTTTGTGTTCCTTCGTGTCCTTTGTGGTTAAGGGGTTTAGGCTTGTAAGCAGATAAACAGAGCAGGGCGTACATGCTGCATTATGGCCCAAAAGAACGACATTGTCAACGGTTTTCTGTCTAAAAACAACATGCCCAAAAATCGTTTATTTTCTGTTACTTACTACCCCGTGGGGGCGTGGCTAGCGGGTGCGGGTGCCCCATCCTTTACGTCACGCTAGGCCGCACTAAAGAAACAAAATGTGTATGGACGTAAAGGGTGGGTCAGTAGACCGTCAGCACAACTTTTTTGTGAGAATTTCTATAAGTTGCAGTCGCACCTCGGCATTGGTTAAATAAGGCGACCATTCCAGCTGTCAATTCAGATAGGAGAAAGAGATGGCTACAAAGAAAAAAGCAGCACCTGCAAAGAAAAAAGTTTCACACATCAAAACCAAAGAGGCTGAAGTGAGTATTCAGTTCCGTGGTAAGGCCATGGAGATCAAGATTCTTTTGCGTCCAGCCTTGGCAGAACAGCTGACCTATCGTTTGACATCACCGAAGCGGCACCCTGACGTAAGAAAATAACGAATTTGAGCCACGCAAAAACTCAGCCCTAACAAACCCAGTCCTAAAAAGACGCTATCTAAAAACAGTAAACATTATCCAGCCACACTCCAGTCCCGCCAGGGACGAAAGAGAATAGCCCGCTACGTTTCCGCATCCCGGCATCCTGCCGGGATGCGGAATAAGTGGCGGGTAAGCTAGAAAAAAGACCCTTCCACTCTGCCTAAGGCCAGCGCAGCAAAGCGGAGCGCTACAAATAAACGCATTTTTTGAAGTGGCTGGAACAGATCGCATTTGTTACATTGGTTGCGCTCCGCTGACGCTGTCCGCGAGCCTGCGACGCAAGGAAGATTTTATTTTTCAAGATTATCCGGCATTTTATGATTCAGCACCCGCTGATGCCTCCGGAACATGTGAGCTGTATATGGCGGGCGCGTTTTTGGTGAATAAAAAACGAATATGGTATTATTGAGCTTCGTACGAAGCAGTTTAATAAAAACATTAAACCGGAAGCACATACATGACTTGGATATTTTTTTATGCGATCCTATTAATGATGTATGTGTTTGCTTGGGTATACTCCCTACATCATCCGGGACATACACCCGAAATAATTGCTCGATTTTCCGGACTAATTGCGCTTCTAACGGCTTTTGCCAATGCACTTCAAAAAGCTAGTCTTAAGGTTTATTTTCTATTTCAAAGAATCGCTATAAGATTTTCACCAGACACGACCTCCCGCTGGTGGTTCTCTGCTAGATACGACGGAATAATGGAGCAATCGATTGTTTCCACCTTAACGCAGCACTTCATTGGTAATGATTTTCGTTTTGCAAGTAAAATAGAACGAGAAGATTTAACCAGTGCTCAAATCGAAATAGATCAAACACTTTTCCTGACAGTTCAATTTGAACCAAGCCACTTTTCTGAGGACTCCCTTGATCATTTGACCGTAGTTTCGCGCGTTATGGAAGTATCGTATGGGCATGCAAAAAAGAAAATTCAGCAACAAATTATTCCTGTTCTGCAGGCAATTAACGATCTCTTGAAGGCAGATAATTGCTCTTTTGAACTTGATGTACAATTCATAAAAAAGAACCCTTTTTTTGCAGTATATATAGCGCATCTGCGGCCGGAGCAGGTGCAAGATTATAGAGTGGTTCTGCACGTCGACGGAAGCCACTCTAGTGGTAAACATGAAAAGGTTGAGATTACTAAAGAAAAAGTGCATGTTACTGCAAAGACTCCTGATGGGTTCAGGCATTTGGCCGAAGATTTTGTGCTCTTGTCGCCAGATTTAAGAATGCTAAGAACGGATCGTTAAGAATGCCAAAGTCCTTCAAGGTATGTCCTGTACGAAAATTCCAAACTACTGCGTTTTCTGAAAAGCCAGTGTGCTTAAACCAGCAACCGCCGCTTGCTGAGATGACTGAAGTCCCCACGACTAAAATACATACGAGTCTCTCCCGCCCCGGTTTCGAGGACTTTATCCAATATGTAATCGAGCATGATCGAATCGTTAAAATGCCGGGTAGATTTGGGAGTATTATCTTTCCAGAATTCACTTACACAGGGATAATCAGCGGGTTTTTTGGCCAAAAACGAGATCTTCTCCTGTTATCAGGCAAAAAGGCAGATGTTCTTAGCTTCTGCACAACCTCAACCAGGGTCGCTGAGGTACAAATCGATACTCTTCAAGTCGAAATGAACGCACTGCAAGCGGCTTTACCATCTGTCAATCTTGTCTGGTTCAAATTTAGGGCAGGCATGATTCGCGCCTCGGCATTAATGGGTGCGAATGTTGAGAAGACAGAAGCCTTCGTTCAATCAAAGTCAGAGGGCGAAATATCTACGCTGTCGTTTTACTTCGAGGATTCTTCCGCTGAAAAACACCCAGTCATGATTGTCGATGATGGAACGATTGTATTGCAGGCAACGTATCCTGATACTTCCGGTGAACTTGAGTTAGTGACATCAATTTATGAAAAGCTACTTCTGCCAGTATCAATTCGTATTTCGCCGAAGATGGTTGGCAAACGGTTTAGCGTAATTCAGACGCCATCATAATCTTCTATACGTGTGCCGCGGCGGCCAACCTTAAAAATGCCACCCTTTTCCGCCACTTCCCGTCCGACACCACCAACAAATACGCTGACTCACCGACGCCGCGCTGCTGGGGCAGAAGCTTTTCTTTGATCCTCGGCTATTCGGGCCGATACAGGCCACGCCGCAGGAAGGCCAACTTGGCGCGGCTGACGAAGTTGGCAAGATTGCCTGCCCTACTGAATGAATGAATTGTCGGATACAAGGGTCGCGCTTTCCAGATCAGTGCGATCAGTGAAAATCAGTGGTAAACCTCTGCTGCCTCTGTTCCTCTGTGTTTCAAAGGTTTAGCTTTGGAATTTGATCCGCGTTCATCCGTCGTAAGGTT